>JAHCKS010000268.1 GCA_026125665.1 Rubrivivax sp. | reverse complement strand
ACCGGCAGCCACTACGACACCGTGCGCAACGGCGGCAAGTACGACGGGCGGCTCGGCATCTTCGTGCCGATGGCCGTGGTGCAGCAGCTGAAGGCCGCCGGCCGCCGGCTGAGACACGGCCTGGAGGTCGTCGCCTTCGCCGAGGAGGAAGGGCAGCGCTACAAGGCCACGTTCCTGGGTTCGGGCGCGCTCACCGGCCACTTCGACCCCGCCTGGCTCGACCAGGCCGACGCCGACGGCATCACGATGCGTGAAGCGATGCGCGCCGCCGGCCTGCCCGCGCGCATGCCCGAGATCCTGGCGCTGCGGCGCGACCCCGCGCGCTACCTCGGTTTCGTCGAAGTGCACATCGAGCAGGGGCCGGTGCTCAACGAGCTCGACCTGCCGCTGGGTGTCGTCACTTCCATCAACGGCGGCGTGCGCTACCAGTGCGAGTTCGTCGGCCAGGCGAGTCATGCCGGCACGACGCCGATGGACCGGCGCCGCGACGCCGCCGCGGCCGCCGCGCAGCTCGTGCTCTTCCTCGAGGCGCGCGCCGGGGCCGTGCCCGACCTCGTCGGCACGGTCGGCATGCTCGACGTGCCGGCCGGCTCGATCAACGTCGTGCCCGGGCGCTGCCGCTTCAGCCTGGACATCCGCGCCACGACCGACGCCGTGCGCGACGCGTGTGAAGGCGACACGCTGGCCGAGCTGTCGCGGCTGGCCCGGCGCCGCGGCCTGCAGGTTCGCTTCGAGCAGACGATGCGCGCCGCCGCCGCGCCCAGCGCACCGGCCTGGCAGCGGCGCTGGGAGGCCGCCGTGCAGCACCTGGGCCTGCCCGTCTTCCGCATGCCCAGTGGCGCCGGCCACGACGCGATGAAGCTGCACGAGGTGATGCCGCAGGCGATGTTGTTCGTGCGCGGGCAGAACGCCGGCATCAGCCACAACCCGCTCGAGAGCACCGCCAACGACGACATCGAGCTCGCGGTGCAGGCCTTCGCGCACCTCTACGAGAACCTGTGATGCCGCGGAGCAAGACGACGATGAACGAAGGCCTTGTCCCCGGAGACCGCGAGGCCTGGGCGCGCCTGGACGCGGCGGTCGATCGCCGCTTCGACGAGGAAGTGCGCTTCCTGCAGGCGCTCGTGCGCGTGCCCACCGACACGCCGCCCGGCGACAACGCGCCGCACGCCGACAAGACGGCCGAGCTGCTGGCGGCGATGGGCCTGGCGGCCGAGAAGCACCCCGTGCCGGCGGCCGACGTGCACGCGCAGGGCATGCAGTCCATCACCAACCTCATCGTGCGGCATCGCTTCGGCGACAAGGGCGGCGGCCCGGTGATCGCCCTCAACGCGCATGGCGACGTCGTGCCGCCCGGCGAAGGCTGGACACACGACCCCTACGGTGGCGAAGTGCTCGACGGCAAGCTCTACGGCCGCGCCAGCGCCGTGAGCAAGAGCGACTTCGCGACCTACACCTTCGCGCTGCTTGCATTGCAGGAGCTCGGCAGGCCGCTGCAGGGCA
>JAHCKS010000267.1 GCA_026125665.1 Rubrivivax sp. | reverse complement strand
GCCGCGCACGATGTAGCTGCGCGCGCCCATGCTGCCGGGGATGATGCCCAGCTGCCCGGCCTTCGCGCTCACCGCGCCCTTGCGCGTGACGTACACGTCCTCGCCGAAGTGGTGCTCCTTCTGCACGTAGTTGTGGTGGCAGTTCACCGCTTCCACGTGGCTCTGGAAGTTCCTGCGGATCACGGTCTTGGCCGCCTCGATCACGCGGCGCATCATCAGCTCGCGGTTGAGCAGCGCGAACCTCTGCGCCCAGCCGACCGCGCGCACGTAGTCGCCGAAGTGGCGGCTGCCTTCCTCGAAGTACGCGAGGTCGCGGTCGGGCAGGTTCTTCTGGTGCCGCATCGCGTCCTGCTTCGCGAGCTCGATGAACATCGTGCCGATGGCGTTGCCGACGCCGCGCGAGCCGGAGTGCAGCATGAACCAGACCGACTTCTCCTCGTCCAGGCACACCTCGATGAAGTGGTTGCCGGTGCCCAGCGTGCCCAGGTGCTGGATGTGGTTGGTCTTCGCGAGCTTCGGGTAGTCGCGGCACAGCTCGGTGAACTCCGGCTCGAGTTGCGCCCAGGCCGTGTTCACCGCGCCCGGGCGCTTGTGCGCCGAGCCCCACGCGCCCGTATCGCTGGCCCCCGGCGAGCGGCCGTGCGGCACGGCCCGCTCGATCGCCGCGCGCAGCGGCGCCAGGTTGTCCGGCAGGTCCTCGGCGGTGAGCGTGGTCTTCGCGGCGATCATGCCGCAGCCGATGTCCACGCCCACCGCGGCCGGGATGATGGCGCGCAGCGTCGGGATCACCGAGCCGACGGTGGCGCCGATGCCGAAGTGCACGTCGGGCATGGCGGCGATGTGGCGGAAGACGATCGGCAGCCGCGCCGCGTTGGTGAGCTGGCGCTTCACTTCGCCTTCCACCGGCACGCCGCGGGTCCACATCTTCAGCGGCACGCCCCCCGGCACGTCTTCGTGGATGTGTTGTTGCGTTTCCATGATGTCGTTGCTCCATTGTCGCGGCGGTGCCATGCCGCATCCGGCGGTGCGGCCATGCAGCGCAGGCCGCTCCGTCAGGCCACGTGCAGCGCGCCGCGCCTGATGCGCGCGCCGGCCCGCTCGATGCGGCGCCAGCCGCTGTTGTCGTTGAGGGTGATCCAGCGCCGCTCCTCGGCGCGGTAGAAGCAGTCCTTGTCCTGCTGGTAGTAGACCTGCGTGCCCGCGGCTTCCCAGATGTTGACGATCTCGTTGCCGTGCGCGTGCAGCTCGTCGAAGTCGGTCGTCGCCTTCTGGCCCATCTCGCTGTAGCAGGCGTTCAGCTGCAGCAGCAGTGCGTTGACGTCGGCCGGCAGGCGCTCGGCCGCCAGGCCGATCTTCACCGCCTCGTCGAGCAGGATCGGGTAGCTGTGCGACGGGTACTTGCCGTTCAGCGCCTGCGCGATGGCTTCGACCTTCGCCGCGTCGGTGACGTGGTGCGCGAGCAGCTCGCGGCACAACATGATCGACAGCGACTCGGCGCGGTCCACCGCGCCGATGACCAGCGGGTGCACGTACTGGAACAGCGACTTGTAGGCGTTCTCC
>JAHCKS010000266.1 GCA_026125665.1 Rubrivivax sp. | reverse complement strand
GCTCCGGCCCCTGCGCCGGCACCGGCTGCGACGCCTTCGCCCGCCCCGGCGACGGCACCCGCCGCACGCCCCGCCGTGCGCGCCGCACGGGCGACCACGGTCACCGTCAACTTCGTCAACGCCGACATCGAGGCGGTGACACGCGCCTTCGCCGCGATGCTCGAGCGGCCGATCGTCGTCGACCCGCGCGTGCGCGGCCAGGTCACGGTGTACAGCGAGCAGCCGCAGACCATCGCGCAGGCCTACGCGAGCTACCAGTCGGCGCTGCGCGGCCTGGGCTTCGCGGTGGTGGAGAGCAGCGGCCTGCTGAAGGTGGTGCCCGAGGCCGACGCCAAGCTGCAGGCCGGCACCGTCTCGGTGGGCTCGGTGCCGCAGCGCGGCGAGCAGATCATCACGCAGATCTTTCCGCTGCGCTACGAGAACCCCAACAACCTCGTCGCGGTGCTGCGCCCGCTCATCACGGCGAACAACACGATCAACGCCAACCCGGGCAGCCACTCGCTCGTCATCACCGACTACGCCGACAACCTGCAGCGCCTGAGCCGCATCATCGCTGCGCTCGACCAGCCGCCGGGCACCGATGTCGAGATCATCACGCTGCAGCACGCCGTGGCCGCCGACCTGGCTCCGCTCGTGCAGCGGCTGTCGGACGGCGGCGGTGTCGGCGTGCCCGGCGTGCCGGCGGCGGTGGGCGGTGGCCAGACGACGGTGATCGCCGACTCGCGCTCGAACTCGCTCATCATCCGCGCCCCGAACGCGGCGCGGCTGGCGCAGGTGAAGGCGAACATCGAGCGCCTCGACCGGCCGACCAACCTCATCGGCGCCGGCGGCGGCCTGTGGGTGGTGCACCTCAAGAACGCCGACGCGGTGAAGCTCGCCACGGTCGTGCGCGCGGCCTTCAGCGCCCTCGGCGGGCCGGCCGGCAGCACCGGGGGCGCCGGGGCCACGCCGCTCAGCGCGGCACCGGCGGCCGCGGCGGCACCGGCCGCCGCGGGTGCCACCGCCGCCACCGCCCCGGTGACAGCCTCGGCGGCTCCCTCCACCGGCGGCTTCATCCAGGCCGACCCGTCGACCAACTCGCTCATCATCACGGCGCCCGAGCCGCTGTACAAGCAGGTGCGTGCGCTCATCGACCAGCTCGACACGCGCCGTGCGCAGGTCTACATCGAGAGCATGATCGTCGAGGTCGACGGCGGCGACAGCGTCGACCTCGGCTTCCAGTGGCAGGGCCTGCTCGGCCAGAGCGGCGACCGCTGGGGCGCGGGCGTCGGCACGAACTTCGGCACCACGGGCAACATCATCGGCATCACCGGCGCGGCGGCCACCGGCAACGCGGCCACCGCGGTGTCGCAGATCGGCCAGGGACTGAACATCGCGCTGCTGCGCAACTACGGCGGCGTGTACTCGCTGGCGGCCATCCTGCGCGCGCTGCAGTCGCAGACGACGACCAACGTCGTCAGCACCCCGAACCTGATCACGCTCGACAACGAAGAGGCGAAGATCGTCGTCGGCGAGAACGTGCCCTTCATCACCGGCCAGTTCACGCAGACCGGCGGCGCGACGACCAACCCG
>JAHCKS010000265.1 GCA_026125665.1 Rubrivivax sp. | reverse complement strand
GGCGGCACGGCGAGGACCGTCGGCGCGTCAAGCTCGACCGCCGTGCGCGCGAAGCGCACCTGCTGCGCCGCGATGACGACCGGCGCCTGCTGCGGTTCGAGCCAGCGCAGCCGCACGAAGCGCGCGCCGCGGTCGCCATGCCGGGGCAGCGGCACGTCGCGTTGCGCCAGGGTGCCGGTGGGCTGGCCGGCCGCCGGCTGCAAGGCCAGCACCTGCCCGCCGCCGGCGCGGCGCCATTGCTTCAGATCGTCGCTGAGCTCGAGCTGGTAGCCGGCGATGAACTCGGCCGGGCCCGACCAGGCCAGGCGCAGCAGCGCCGGCGGCCCCTCCGGCGTGCCGTCCACGCGGCGCTCGCCGAGGTCGAACAGCCATCCGGGCGAACGGCGCGCGGCGTCACCGGCGGTCGCGACGCCCGCCGCACCCCCGCGCCGCTCCAGCCGGCGCACGGTGATGCGATCGCCGACGACCTGCACCTCCAGCGGGCTCGCCGGCTCCTTCTCGCCGGCCCGCAGCGCCGGCAGCGGATAGACGTGCACCGGCCGCGCCAACTCCTCGCTGCGCGAGCGCGGCGCGCGCGCGCCGAGCAGCGCAAACGGCACGCGCTCGCCGCGCGCGTCGACGACGCGCAGGTCGGCCAGGCCCGCCTGGCGGCTCATCGCGTACGCGCTCGCCGGCAGCGGCAGGCGCATGAAGGCGCCCGGCTGCTCGATGGCGATCGGCGCGCGGTGCCGGAAGGCCGCTTCGCCGTCAGCGGCACGCACGCCGCCGGGGAGAACGCCAAGCGCAGCGACGAAAGCAACGAAGGCGGCACCGTGCCTCATGCCTGGTCCCCCGACGGCCCCGGCCCCGATGGCGCCTTCGTGGCCACCGCGGCCTTCGTCGGCAGCGGCGCGACATAGCCGATGACGAGCATCAACACGCCCACGCCGATGAACGAGACGATGCGCGCGACGGTGCCGCTGCCCGAGAGGTCGACGAACAAGAGCTTGGCCACCACCGCGGCCAGCAGCACCGCGCCCACCATCCACGGCGCACGCAGCGCGTGCTTCCGCGCCAGCCACATCAGCGCCAGCGCCGTGGCGGTCCACAGCAGCGCGATGCCGGTGTGCACCGGCTGGGAGTTCACCCAGGCGTGCAGCCGGTAAGGCACCTCGCCCCAGTGGTGGAAGGCGCGGATGAGCATCGCGTTGAGCCAGACGAAGCCGGCCGCGCCCAGCGCCGCCGGCGCCAGCCAGGCGCGAGGGGCGAAGGCCTGGCGCGCCGCGTGCGAACGCAGCCACAACCCCACCCCGAGCAGCGCGATGCCCACGCCGACGTCGAGCGGATTGAGCAGCGGCACGTGCGCGAGCGGCCGCGCCGCACCATTGCTGAAGGCGTTGGCCGCCAGCGTCCACAGCCACAGCGCGAGCGCGAGCAACCCGGCCGCGACGAGCCCGTAGGCGCGTGGCCCGGCCACGAGCGGCCAGCGCTGCGCCAGGCCCGGGCGCAGCAGCCCCATCAGCAGCAGCGCCGGCACGGCCAGCCAGCCGAGCCACGGCCAGGCGCTCGCCGCGTCGCCCCAGTGCGCGGTCACTGCGCGCCCGCCGAGCGCGCCGAGCACGGCGAGCACG
>JAHCKS010000264.1 GCA_026125665.1 Rubrivivax sp. | reverse complement strand
GGTGCCGTGTTCGCTTGGCTTCTCGCCGATGGCGTGGAAGACGTTCGGGTGCAGGACCTTCTTGCCCTGGTTGATGAACTCGACGAAGCCCTTCACGCCGCCGGCGAAGGCGAAGTTGTCTTCCTTGGCGTTACGCTCGTCGACGAGCTTGATCTTCACGCCGTTGTTGAGGAACGAGAGCTCGCGCAGCCGCTTGGCGAGCACGTCGTAGTGGAAGTCGATGTTCGAGAAGATCTCGTCGTCGGGCAGGAAGTGCACCTCGGTGCCGCGCTTCTCGGTCTCGCCGAGCACCTTCATCGGGCTCGTCGGGTGGCCTTCGCGCTCCTCGAGCACGCGATCCTGCGTGACACCGCGCCTGAACTCCAGGTAGTGCACGCGGCCCTCGCGCCGCACCGTCAGGCGCAGCCACTTGCTGAGCGCGTTGACGCAGCTGACACCCACGCCGTGCAGGCCGCCGGAGACCTTGTAGCTGTTCTGGTTGAACTTGCCGCCGGCGTGCAGCTCGGTCAGCGCGATCTCGGCGGCACTGCGCTTGGGCTCGTGCTTGTCGTCCATCTTCACGCCGGTGGGGATGCCGCGGCCGTTGTCGATGACGCTGATGCTGTTGTCGCTGTGGATCGTGACGACGATGTCGTCGCAGTGGCCCGCCAGCGCCTCGTCGATGGAGTTGTCGACGACCTCGAACACGAGGTGATGCAGGCCGGTGCCGTCGGAAGTGTCGCCGATGTACATGCCGGGGCGCTTGCGCACGGCTTCCAGTCCCTCCAGGATCTGGATGCTGCCTTCGCCGTAGCTGCCGGCACCGGGCGCGGCACCGCTGGCCGCAGCGTTGGAAGGAGTCGGCAGGCCTTGCGGGGAATCGGGAGTCGGGATCGGATCGCTCAAGTCGGATCGCTCGGTCGGTTGTTCTGGGCGGCCGCGGCGGCCGCGTGGTGCATGCGCGGGCGGAAGATCAGATGCGCATCGGCATCACGACGTACTTGAAGCCGGGCTTGTCGGGCAGCGTGAACAGGGCACTGGCGGCACCATCCTGCAACTCGATGCGCAGGGTCTCCTCCGCGATGTTGGACAGCGCGTCGATCAGGTAGGTGACGTTGAAGCCGATCTCGATCGCGTCGCCGCTGTAGCCGACCTCGAGCTCCTCGCGCGCCTCCTCCTGCTCGGCATTGTTGCTGCTGATGTGCAGCAGCCCCGGCTCGACGTTCAGGCGCACGCCCTTGAACTTCTCGCTCGTGAGGATGGCGGCGCGCTGCAGCGCGGCCAGCAGCGGCGCGCGACCGAGGGCGACGATGTTGCGGTGGTTCTTCGGGATGACGCGGTTGTAGTCGGGGAACTTGCCCTCGACCAGCTTGGTGACGAACTCCATCGCCGCGAACTTGAACTTGGCCTGGTTGTTCGCGAAACGCATCTCGATCGGCGCGTCATCGTCGCGCAGCAGCCGCTGCAGCTCGAGCACCGTCTTGCGCGGCAGGATCACCTCCTGGCGGCTGGGCACGTCCGCGGTCAGCGGCGACTGTGCCAGCGCCAGCCGGTGGCCGTCGGTGGCCACGAGCGTCAGCGTGCGGCCCTCGGCGATGAAAAGGATGCCGTTGAGGTAGTAGCGGATGTCGTGCACCGCCATCGCGAAGTGCACCTGGTTGATCAG
>JAHCKS010000263.1 GCA_026125665.1 Rubrivivax sp. | reverse complement strand
TGCGGCGGTGAGGAGGAAGTCGATCACACCGCGATCGGTGGCGCCGGGCACGAAGCGCGTGTAGTAGTGCAGCACCGCGGGCACGATGCCCGCGGCGCCGTTGGTGGGCGCGGTGACGACGCGGCCGCCGGCGGCGTTCTCCTCGTTCACCGCCAGCGCGTAGAGGTTCACCCAGTCGAGCACCTGCAGCGGATCTCGCAGCGCTTCTTCCGGGCGCGCGGTGAGCGCCTCGCGCAGCGCCTTGGCGCGCCGGCGCACCTTGAAGCCGCCGGGCAGCGTGCCACCGGTGCGGCAGCCGCGTTCGACGCACTCCTGCATCACGCGCCAGATGCCGAGCAGGCCGGCGTCGATCTCGGCATCGGTGCGCCAGTGCCTCTCGTTGCGGCGCATCAGCTCGGAGATGCTGCACTGCTGCGCGCGCGTGGCCGCGAGCAGCTCCTCGCCGGTGTGGAAGGGGTGCGGCAGCACCGTGGTGTCCGGCGCGATGGCCTTGTGCTTCGTGCCGTCGGCGGCCACCTCGTCGCTGACGACGAAGCCGCCGCCCACCGAGTAGTAGCAGCGGTTGGCGAGCTCGGTGCCCGCGGCGTCGAAGGCGATGCAGCGCATGCCGTTGGCGTGGAACGGCAGCGTCTCGCGGCGGTGGAACTTCAGGTCGTCGCGCTCGCTGAAGGCGATGGTGCGCTCGCCGAGCAGCGCGATGCGGCCGCTCGTGCGCACCTCGGCCAGCAGCGCCGGCACGGCATCGACCTCCACCGTGTCCGGCTCGTGCCCGGCCAGGCCGAGCAGCACCGCCTTGTCGCTGCCGTGCCCCTTGCCGGTGGCGCCGAGCGAGCCGTACAGCTGCACCGCGACACGCGCCGTGCGCTCGAGCTGGCCCTCGTGCGCGAGGCGCAGCACGAACAGGCGCGCCGCGCGCATCGGCCCCACTGTGTGGCTGCTGCTCGGGCCGATGCCGATCTTGAAGAGGTCGAAGACGCTGACGGCCATGTGGCAGCGGATGCTAAGGCCGCCCGACCGGGGGTGGCCGGCCGCGTCGGCGCGCATCGTCGCGCCCCGTCCCGTTCGGGCGGCTCAGCGTCCCTTGAGGAGCTGCGTGCGCAGCGCCTGCACGATGCGATCGATGGTGGCAGCCGGCTTCCAGCCGGCTTCGACGACGAGGTGCTGCCACAGGTCGACATGGGTGAGGGCGAACATCCAGTCGGCCGCGGCGGCCGCTGTCCATTCGTCGCGCAGCAGGCCGGCCGCCGCCAGCGCCTCGGTCATCTGGCGGAAGCCGCCACGCAGCTTGTGCATGCGGCTGTCCCAGGCGGCGCGTGCGTCGGCATCGCCGGCGGTCGCCGCGGCGGAGAGCGCGCGCGCCACGGGGAAGATGGCCTGCAGGTAGGCGAACCAGGTGCGCAGGTAGGGCTCGAGCGCCTCGCGGGCGGGTCGGCTCTGGCGCACTGCGGCGAGCTGATGGGCACCCTGCGACGACGCGTCGATCTGGTCGACCATCGCCAGCAGCAGCCCGGCGCGGCTGCCGAACAGCAGGTACAGCGTCTGCCGCGACAGCCCGGCGCGCGCGGCCACGTCCACGAGCGTGATGGCGGCGTCGCCGCGCTCGGCGATCAGCGCGGCGGCCACCTGCAGCACGCGCTCGCGCGTGCCGGCTTCCTC
>JAHCKS010000262.1 GCA_026125665.1 Rubrivivax sp. | reverse complement strand
GAGGCGCGCGTCCTTGGTCTGGCCGTACTTCTTCGCCGTGTGCACGAAGGGCGCGTCCCAGCTCCAGGCGTCGGTGCCGGTCAGGCGCACGCCGCGCTCCAGCAGGAACATCGTCGCCTCGTAGCCCATGCCGCAGCCGGCGCTGACGTAGTCGGGCTGGCCGTAGCGCGAGCCGGCGCGCGTGTTGACGACGACGATCTCCAGCGGCTGCAGCTCGTGGCCGATGCGCGCCAGCTCGGCCTCGACGTCGGCCGCCGTGACGACGTAGCCGTCGGCGAAGCGGCGGAAGTCGAGCTTCACCGCCGGCTGGAAGCACCACTCGAGCGGCACGTCGTGGATGGCCATCGAAGGCTTCTTCGCGCCGAGCGCGGCGTCCATCGTGCTGTGGAAGTGGTACGGCGCGTCGAGGTGCGTGCCGTTGTGCGTGCACAGGTGAACGAACTCCACCGCCCAGCCTTCGCCGTCGGGCAGGTCTTCCTTCTTCAGCCCTGGGAAGAACGGCTCGATCTGCTCGAAGGTGTTGTCGTGCGTGAAGTACTGGATCTTCGGCGCGAAGGCCGGCGGGTCCGACAGCACGTCGTTCTCGAGGTAGATCGACAGGTCGACGAAGCGGCGGCTCATGGCGGACTCCTTCTGGCCTCGCAGTGTCGCGCAGCGCGTGCGTGTGTGGATGCGTTACGCGAGGGCCCGCAACACACGGCGGCGGCAAGGTCCCCCGCGGGGCCGGTTACGAACGCGGCAGCTCGTTAACAGGCCTGCGGCCCGCCGCCCGCAGTATGCAGCCGGGGCATCCGCGATCCCTTCAGCGATGCAGCAGCACGCCACCTCGCCGTGGCGGCACGAAGACGGTGTGACAAGGCGCATGAACGCCGGCGCACTTCGGCAGAGCTGGCACGAACAACAACGCCTGTTCGGGTGTTCCCCATGCGCCGGCGCGCGGCACAGACCGCGCCCGGCCCGTTGCCATCGTCCATCAAGAAGGTACGTCGTTGAAGCCAAGTTCTCACAAGCCCCACCGAGGGCTCCAGGGGCTGCGATGCCTCCGTAAGGGGTCGGCACTCGTGCTGGCCGGTGTGCTGCTCTACGCCTGCGGCGGCGCAAACGATTCGACGCGGAGCGGCTCCGCGACCGATGCGAACGGCGGTGGAGGCACCGCCGGCGGCGGCACGACGGTGCCGAACCCGGCGCCTTCCGCGTCGTCGCCCACGACCACGCCGGTCGAGCCGCCCGCGACCGCGGCCACGAACCCGGCCGATGGGCCGAAGACGGCGTGGAGCAACGGCGTCGCGCCGAGCACCACCGTCATCTACGAAGGCCCGCCGATCGCGGTTTCGCCGCAGCTCGTGGGCATCCACTGGACGCAGTTCACCAGCTCGTACGGCGGGCGCGAGCACGGCCCGCGGCTCGACCAGCACTTCAAGGTGAACGCGTTCCGCGTCTTCGGCACCTACAACCTCTACTGGAACCGCACCGAGACTTCGCCCGGCGTGTTCGACTTCTCCGAGTGGGCCAAGGCGCGCAAGTTCTGGAACGACAACGGCGTGAAGTTCGTGACGCTCAACCTGCACGGCGTGCCCGGCTTCTACCAGACGCGCGCGCAGACCGAGGTCGGCCAGTGGTCGATGCAGCTGCCGAGCTCGAAGGAGGCGGTGTGGCGCTGGCTCACCGCGGTGACCGACTACGCGCCCGAGATCCGGCAGATCGAGGTCGCCAACGAGGTGTGGACCGCCGACAACCACGCCGGCACCAACCCCTCGCGCGACTACTGGGGCGACACCAACGCCAACCTGCGCACGCTGATGGACTGGGTGCTCGACTGGCGCAAGGC
>JAHCKS010000261.1 GCA_026125665.1 Rubrivivax sp. | reverse complement strand
CGGAGCCGACCACCCGGCGGCCTTGGCGCGCCACGACCACGCGAAGGGGATGGCCCGCCGATGAGCACCACCCGCCACATCCGCCACGTGCTCTCCGAGAACCCGGTGACGATGGTCGCCGCGGCGCTGTTCGCGGGGTTCGTGCTGCTCGCGCTCGCCGGCCCCTGGCTCGCACCCTACGACCCGCTCGCCAGCAATGCGACCAGCGCACTGCAGCCGCCTTCGGGCGCACACTGGTTCGGCACCGACGCGCTCGGCCGCGACATCTTCTCGCGGGTCATCGTCGCCACGCGCCTCGATCTCGGCATCGCCTTCGCCGCCGTGCTGCTGAGCTTCGTCATCGGCATGCCGCTCGGGCTGGCGGCGGGCTTCTTCGGCGGCTGGTGGGAGCGCATCGTCACGCGCGCGGCCGACACCGTGATGGCCTTCCCGCTCTTCGTGCTGGCGATGGGCATCGTTGCCGCGCTCGGCAACACGGTGGGCAACATCGTGCTCGCCACGGCCATCATCAACCTGCCCTTCTACATCCGCGTGGCGCGCGCCGAGGCCAACGTGCGGCGCAGCGCCGGCTGGGTGGAGGCAGCGCGGCTGGCGGGCAACGGCAACGCGCGGCTGCTCGCCGTGCACCTGTTTCCCAACGCGCTGCCGCCGGCGATGGTGCAGGTGAGCCTGAACATGGGCTGGGCCATCCTCAACGCCGCGGGGCTGAGCTTCATCGGCCTCGGGGTGCGGCCGCCCGAGCCCGAGTGGGGCATCCTCGTCGCCGAAGGCGCGGCTTTCATCGTCAGCGGCGAGTGGTGGGTGAGCTTCTTCCCCGGCGCGATGCTGATGCTCGCGGTGTTCACCTTCAACCTGCTGGGGGATGCCTTGCGCGACATCTTCGACCCGAGGAGAAGGACATGAACGCCGCGGTCGCTGCCACGGCGCACGCCGTGCCGCTGCTCGACGTGTGCGACCTCGCGCTCGAGTTCCGCACGCGCAGCGGCACGGTGCGCGCGCTCGAGCACGTGAACCTGCGCATCCACAAGGGCGAGACGGTGGGGCTCGTCGGCGAAAGCGGCTCGGGCAAGTCGGTGCTGAGCTACGCGATGCTCGGCATCTCCGACGCCGCGGCGCGCGTCACCGCGGGCCAGGCGCTCTTCGGCGGCCTCGACCTGCTGCGCGCCGACGCGCGCACGCTCGCCGACCTGCGCGGGCGCGACATCTCGATGATCTTCCAGAGCCCACGCACGGCGCTGAACCCGATCCGCCCCGTCGGCCGGCAGATCGAGGACGTGCTGCGCCGCCACGCCGTGCCCACGCGCACCGGCACCGGCCCCGAGCAGGGCCGCGGCCTGCGCGAGCGCGCCGTGCAGGCGCTGCGCGACGTGGCCATCGCCGACCCCGAGCGGCGCGTCGACGCCTACCCCTTCGAGCTCTCCGGCGGCATGTGCCAGCGCGTGATGATCGCCATCGCGCTCGCCTGCCGGCCGAGCCTGCTGATCGCCGACGAGCCGACCACGGGCCTGGACGTGACGACGCAGGCGGCGGTGACGGACCTCATCACCGGCCTGGCGCGCGAGCGGCACATGGCGACGCTGTTCATCACGCACGACCTGGCGCTGGCGGCCGAGTACTGCGACCGCATCGTCGTCATGCACGCCGGCCACGTGGTCGAGTGGGCGCCGACGGCGGCTCTGTTTGCCGCGCCGCGCCACCCGTACACGGTGCGGCTGATGTCCTCCACGCCCGATCGGGTCGACGCGCTCGCGCAGCTGGCGCCGGTGCCGGGCCAGCTGCCCGACCTGCGCCGCGGCGACCTGCCGAGCTGCCGCTTCAGCGAGCGCTGCGCGCAGGCGAGCGACGTGTGCCGCGGGCCGTTGCCGGTGCCGCCGGCCGAAGCCGAGCACGGCGTCGCG
>JAHCKS010000027.1 GCA_026125665.1 Rubrivivax sp. | reverse complement strand
CGGGTGAACTAAGACGGCACGGCGCTGAGAGTCTCCGCCCGCCCGGGCGCCACCAGCGCATGTCGAGGGCCGATGCCGTGGGGCCCCGCAGGGCATGGCACCCGAGGCGCGGCGGCGACGGTGACGTTCGCTCGGCCTGTCGTCGTGTGTTCGGGTGCCATGCCCTGAGTGGCCCCACGGCATCGGCCCGCTGCGCCGTGATCGCGGCACGCCCACAGCTTCTTCGCGAACGCCAGGCGCGGCCACGAGCCTGGGGCGCCCAGAACGGTGCTTGACGCACCGAACGGCGGCGCAGACGCACCGACAGGCAGCAGACCATGCCGGATCAGGGCACCACTCGCGGGCATGGCGATTGCTCTCATGGTGCACGCCGCACCTTGACGGCGCCCGCCTCGACCGCCACCAGATCCTGGAGGACGACCCATGGAACCGCTCAAGCAGGGCAGCGATGCCCTGTTCATCCTGCTCGGCGCCGTCATGGTGCTGGCCATGCATGCCGGCTTCGCCTTCCTGGAGCTGGGCACGGTGCGCAAGAAGAACCAGGTCAATGCGCTGGTGAAGATCCTGGTCGACTTCTCCGTGTCGACCGTCGCCTACTTCTTCGTCGGCTACGCGGTCGCCTACGGCACGGGCTTCCTGGTGGGTGCCGAGACCCTGGCAGCGAAGAACGGCTACGAGCTCGTCAAGTTCTTCTTCCTGCTCACCTTCGCGGCGGCCATCCCGGCCATCGTCAGCGGCGGCATCGCCGAGCGTGCCCGCTTCGGGCCGCAGCTGGCGGCCACGGCGGTGCTCGTCGGCGTGGTCTACCCGCTGTTCGAGGGCGTGGCCTGGAACCAGCGCCTGGGCGTGCAGGGCTGGATCAAGGCGCTGACCGGCGCCGAGTTCCACGACTTCGCCGGCAGCGTCGTCGTGCACGCCGTGGGCGGCTGGGTCGGCCTCGTTGCCGTGGTGCTGCTGGGCGCACGCGCCAACCGCTATCGCAAGGACGGCGCGATGAGCGCGCACCCGCCGTCGAGCATCCCCTTCCTCGCGCTGGGCGCCTGGATGCTGACGGTCGGCTGGTTCGGCTTCAACGTCATGAGCGCGCAGACGATCGACAAGATCTCGGGCCTGGTGGCCGTGAACTCGCTGATGGCGATGGTCGGCGGCACGCTGGTGGCGGCGTGGGCCGGCCGCAACGACCCCGGCTTCGTGCACAACGGGCCGCTCGCCGGGCTGGTGGCCGTGTGCGCCGGCTCGGATGTCATGCACCCGGTGGGCGCGCTGGCCACCGGCGCAGTGGCCGGCGGCATCTTCGTGGCCATGTTCACCCTCACGCAGAACCGCTGGAAGATCGACGACGTGCTCGGCGTGTGGCCGCTGCACGGCCTGTGCGGCGCCTGGGGCGGCATCGCCTGCGGCATCTTCGGCCTCGGCGCGTTCGGCGGGCTCGGCGGCGTGAACCTGGGCGCGCAGCTCGTCGGCACGCTGATCGGCGTGGCCTGGGCGGTGCTCGCGGCGTTCGTCGTCTACGGCGGCCTGAAGGCCGCGGTCGGCCTGCGCCTGACGCCCGAGCAGGAACACGACGGCGCCGACCTCTCGATCCACAGGATCGGCGCCACGCCGGAGCGCGAAGTGAGCTGGTGAGCGCGATCTCGTGATCGACGGGCGGCGGCAGGGTCATCCCGGAGGAAGGCGCGGCGGCGCGGCGGCGCTGCCCCGCTAGGATCGGACCTCCGTTCCGCTCACGCCTTCGCAAACCTGCCATGCCAAGCCGCCCGCTGCTCGCCATCTCGTTCGCCGCCGCGCTCGGCGCTGCGCTCGTCGCGCCGCCGCAGCCTGCCTTCGCCCAGGCCGCCTGGCCTTCGCAGCCGGTGAAGGTCGTCGTGCCCACCGGCCCCGGCAGCTCGCTCGACCTCATCGTGCGCCTGATGAACGACAAGCTCGCCGCGCGCTGGGGCCAGCCGGTGGTGGTGGAGAACAAGCCGGGCGCCGGCGGCATGCTCGGCGTGGACATCGCGGCCAAGGCCACCGACGGCCACACCATCGCCATCGGCTTCAACGGCCCGCTCGCCTACGCGCCGTTCCTCTACGCGAAGACGCCGTACGACCCGGCGAAGGACCTGAAGCCCATCGTCATGACGACCTCGCAGGCCAACGTGCTGGCGGTGAACGCCGAGAAGGTGCCCGCGAGGACCTTCGCCGAGTTCGTCGCGTGGGCCAAGGCGCAGGACGGGAAGATGAACTACAGCTCGCTCGGCCAGGGCAGCTCGGCGCACCTGACGATGGAGCTGATGCTGGCCGAGCTCGGCGTGAAGGCGGTGCACGTGCCGTTCAACGGCAGCCCGCCGGCGGCCATGGCGGTGGCGCAGGGCACGGCCGACGCCACGTGGATGGTGGCGCCGGCGCTGCTGCCGCACGTGCAAAGCGGCAAGGTGCGGCTGCTGGCCATCAGCGCCGGCGCGAAGCCCGACAGCCTGAAGGAGCTGCCGTCGATGGCCGAGGCCGGCTACCCGAAGGTGGAGGCGCTCGCGTGGAACGGCCTCGTCGGCCCGGCCTCGCTGCCCGATGCCGCCGTGGCGCGCATCAACGCCGACGTCAATGAGCTGCTGAAGAACGACACCTCGCTGCGCGAGGCGATGGCCAGGAGCGGCCTCACCATCGTCGGCGGCAGCGCCGCCGAGTTCGCGCGCTTCATCCAGGCCGACGTCGCGCGGTGGGGGCCGGTGATCACGAAGCTGGGCGTGAAGCTGAACTGAGCGATGCCGGCCGCGCCCCGGGCGCGGTCGAGGGGCCGTCTTCGAATGCCGACCCTCGTCGACGGCGGAGACGGCTCACCGCGCGAGGCGCGACAACACCAGCTCCTCGCCGACGAGCGACCCGTACTCCCAGGGCTCCTGGCGGTTGTTCGTGGCCTTGAGCACCGCCTGGCGCACGCGACGCAAGACCACCGCGATGTCGTCGTCGGCGTCCAGATGCTCCAGCAACGCCGTGGTGTACGGGCTGTGGCGGCCGGTGCCGTCCTCGGCCGTGGAACCATCCTTGGTGGCGTAGGCCACGAGCGTGCCGCTGGTCGTGTTCACGGGCGCGAGGCCGACGCTGCTCGAGGAACGCGCCGCCAGCATCGAGCGTGACAGCGGGTTGTCGCGGCACGCATCGAGAAACACCACCCGCGTTCGCGCGGGGAGGTATTCCAGCACGTCGTTCAGTGACACGGCGTTCAGGCGGATCGAACCCACTGATGCGCTTGTCATCGGCAGATCGACCGGGATCAGGTAGTTGAGGCCCCCGACCTGCACTCCGTGCCCGGCGTAGAAAAGGATGTTGACATCGGTGCCGCTGGCGGTGGCGAGGTATTCGTTGAGCGCCCGTACGAGGCGCACGCGGTCGGTGTCCAGTACGAGGTCGACGTCGATCCCGAAGCCGCGCAGCTTGGCCGCGATGGCTTGTGCATCGCGGCGCGGATTCGGCAGGGCGGCAAAGCCGCCGTATGCGCCGTTGCCGATGACCAGGGCTCGTGTGCGCAGCTTCGGGCCTGTGCGGCCTGCGGCAGCCTGTTGCGTGACGGCAGTGCTCTGACGTTCCAGCTGGCCCTGCAAGCGGGCGAGCTGCTGCCGCAGCTCGGCGAACTCCGCCGCCGAAGGACCCGCTGCCGGAGCTGCGCCCGCGGCCGGGCCGGTCGCCGCGGCCGCGACGTGAGCCGGCGCGGCGCTCGCCGGCGTCGAGGCGCGTGGGACGGCCTCAGGCGGTGGGACGGGAGCCGCCGCCGGCGCGCGCCGCGGTTCGGCAGACGCTGGTCCGGTGCGTGCCGGCACCACGGCGCCACCCCCCGCGAACTGGGGCGGCGCACTGGCCCGCGCGCCGGCCTCGCGCGCCATCTGCTCGAAGCGGGTGATGGGCAGCGGGCTGCGGCCGTCGGCCAGCACGATGACGCACTCGCACGGGCTCCCTGGTGGCGATCGCATGCCGGTTGACTGCTGACACGACAACAAGGCGACCTGTTCGCGGAGGCCTGCCTGCGTGTCGTGAGTCGAGCCCGACGAACTGGACAGGGCCGCGAAGCCGATGGCCGCCGGGCACTGTGCCGGCTCGCGCGGCAACGCGACGTGGTAGAGGCCCAGGAGGGGAACCAGCTGAAGCAGGCTGCCGAACTGCCCCGCTGGCTGCAAGCGGCCCAGGACGGAGTCGTCGAGGCAGCCGCGCGCGCCGTCGGCGAAGTCCACGCCGTAGCGCGGCGCCGAGCACGAGGCGGGTCCCCGCGGCGCCGGCGCGGTTGCTGCCGGCGGCGCGACCGGCGCCGCTTGCGCCAGCGGCGCGCTTTGCGGCACGGCCGCGTCGCGGGCCATCTGCTCGAACTGGGCCCGTGGCAGAGGGCTGTGGCCGTCGGCGAGCACCACGATGCACTCGCAGGAGGTCCCCTTGGCGGCTCTGCCCGCAGCCTGCTGGCACGATTGAAGCGCCATGCCCTCGCGCATGGCGACCTGCGTGTCGTGTATCAAACCCGACGAACTGGACAGGGCCGCGTAGCCGATCGCTGCGGCGCACTGCGCCGGTTGCCTCGGCAGAGCCACGTGAAACAGACCCAGCACGGGCGCGACGCTGAGCAGGCTCCCCAACTGGCCGGAGGGTCGCAGCCGGCCGAGCGGGAAGTCCTCGAGGCAGCCTCGCGCGCCGTCGGCGAAGGTGATCTGGAGGCGGGGCGCGCAGGCCGCCGCCGCCCCGGCCGAGGCGACCCAGGACGCCGCCGCGACGATCAACCAGCCGAGCCTCCGAAGGCAGGTCCACATGGCCATCCCCCTCGCTCATCCGGCCAGGATGCGCGGGGCGCATGATGCCTTGCGCCGGCGCGGCGCGCCACTCGCACAGCGGGAGCGAGCGCTCTCGCCTGCTGCCACCCTCACCCTCTCCTGCGGGGCGTGAGACAGGCAGCCGCACGCACGCGACTCGCGACTCACTCCGTCGGCCGGTGCAGGTAGTGCCCGCGCGGCTTGCCGAGCACCTGCCCGTTCTCGCAGATCTTGTGCCCGCGCAGGAACGTGGCCTCGACCCGTGCGCTGAGCTCCAGCCCCTCGAACGGCGTGTAGCCTTGCGTCGAGGGCGACTCGGCCGCGCGGATGGTCCACGTGCGTGCCGGATCGACGAGCGCGATGTCGGCGTCGAAGCCGGGCGCGATGTCGCCCTTGCGGTTCAGGCCGTAGCGCTGCGCCGGGTTCCAGCTCGTCACGCGCGCCATGTGGTTGTAGCCCATGCCGCGTTTGGTGCCTTCGCTCACCAGCGCCGGCAGCAGGTACTCGGTGCCGCCGAAGCCGCTCTTGGCGAGCCAGATCTGCGTGCCGAAGTAGCGTGCCGCGGGTTTCGGTACCTTCAGCTCGTGGCGGCAGCAGGCGTGGTCGCTGACGACCCAGTCGAGCTCGCCGGCGAGCAGCGCTTCCCAGAGGTACTCGACGTCCTCGCGCGGGCGGATCGGCGGGTTCACCTTCGCCAGCTCGGCCGCCGGGCTCGTGATGTCGAGCATGAGGTGGCCGATCGTCACCTCGCGCCTGAAGTCGATGTGCGGGAAGGTCTCGCTCATCATCATCGCCGCCTGCACCGCCTTGCGCGAGCTCAGGTGCAGCAGGTTGATGTTGGGCAGCGCCGTCTCGTGCGCGAGATACGCCGCCGTGAACACCGCGAGCCCTTCGCTGTGCGGCGGGCGGCTCGCGTGGTAGGCCGCGAGGCCCTTCATCGACTTGTCGCGCTCGACGATCCTGGTGTAGGCGGTCATGATCTCCGCCGTCTCGCAATGCAGGCTCAGCGACACCTGGCGCGCCTTGCCGGCGGGCATCGCCTCGCGCGCCTTCTGCAGGCCGCGCATGACGAACTCGAAGTGCGCGACGTCGTAGCGCTCGTCCTCGCCGATCATCAGGAAGTCGCGTTGCGTGCTGCTGGCGCCGTGCAGGCCGTGGCTGCCGTAGAACATGAAGATCTTGAAGCTCGCCACGCCGTGTTTCTCCACGAGCATCGGCAGCTCGTCGATGTGCGTGCGGTCCATCGGCGCGAGGTGGAAGCCGTAGTCGACGTGGAAGCGGCCCTTGGCGATGGCCAGCACCTCGGGGAAGAACCTGCGGTACGGCCCGCCCTTGTTGAGGTAGTACTGGCCGGTGCGGAAGTAGTTGAGCGAGCTCGTCACGCCGCCCATGGCCGCGGCCTGCGACTCGCTCACCGCGTCTTCGGCCAGCGGCGAGTAGATGCCGGCGTGCATGTGCGCGTCGACGACGCCCGGAAACGCGAGCTGGCCCCGCCCCTCGTGCACGGCCTTCGCGCGCGTGGCGTCGATGCCTGGTGCGACGAGCGCGATCTTCTGGTCGGCGATGGCGATGTCGGCGTCGTGCACGACGTTGCCGTGTGGCCGCACGACGCGCACGTTGCGGATGAGGAGGTCGAACTCGGGGAGGTCGTTCTTGCGCGCGCGGGTCATGTCGTCTCCGGTCGGAAGCGCTTCTTCAGCTCGGGCAGCAGGCCGCCGGCGTCGATGCGGTCGAGCAGGAAGCCGGGGATGGGTTCGGTGGCCAGGCGCACCCCGCCGGCAAGCGTGATGCAGCCTGCGCGCGCGTCGAAGCGAAGCGCCACGCCGTCGGCGATGTCGAGCGCACGCGGGCAGGTCAGCAGCAGCAGGCCGACGTTGAAGGCGTTGCGGAAGTAGAGCCCGCCGTAGCTCGGTGCGATGACCGCGGCCAGGCCCAGGTGCACGAGCACGCTCGCCGCCTGCTCGCGCGAGCTGCCGATGCCGAAGTTGGCCCCGGCGACGATGACGTCGCCGGGGCGCACGCTGCGGCCGAAGCCGGGGCGCACGGTCTCGAGGCAATGGCGAGCGACGGTCTCGATGCGGCCGTCCTTCATTGCGTGGCCGGGGGCGAGCTGGTCGGTGTCGACGTCGGGGGGGAGGCGCCAGGTTCTCATCGGCTGCCCCTCCGTCGGGTGAGCTGCGTTCGCAGGTCGTGGCGGGCAAGGCCGCGGGCGGCCGAGCGGCGCCGCACCGAGCCCGCACAGCCCTTTGCAGCCACCGCCTCCGAAGGCGCAAGGCCGCGACCCTGCCTCACCGCAGCACCTCCCGCGCATCCGAGATCACGCCCCGCAGCGCCGAAGCCGCCACCGTGAACGGCGAGCCGAGGAACACCTGCGCCGTTGCCGCCCCCATCCGCCCCTTGAAGTTGCGCGCCGTCGAAGAGATGACGGTGGCGCCCTCGGGAATGCGGCTGCCGTAGCCCGCGCAGGCCCCGCAGCTGCTGGGCAGGAACGTCGCCCCGGCATCGACCAGCATGCGCACGATGCCTTCGCGCTCCGCGAGCTCGCGGTCGCGCAGGCTGGCCGGCGCCACGAGGAGCTGCACGCCGGGCGCCACCTTGTAGCCCGCGAGCACGCGCGCCGCGGCACGCAGGTCGTCGATCTTGGCGCCGGTGCACGCGCCGATGTAGGCGATGTCCACCTTCGTGTTGAGCACATCCGTCACCGGCCGCACGTTGGCCGGGCTGTGCGGCAGCGCCACCTGCGGCTCGAGCGTGCTGGCGTCGAAGGCGTGGCGCATGCCGGGCGCACCCTCGTCGCTGTGCCACGCCGCGATGTCCGCCGCGCCGACGTGCACGCCGTGCGTCGCCAGCCACGCCTGCGTCGTCGCGTCCGGTGCCACGAGCCCCACCTGCGCGCCGAGCTCGGCGCTCATGTTCGCGAGCGTCATGCGCTCGGGCATCGAGAGCGCGGCCACCGCCTCGCCGCAGAACTCGATGGCCTGGTACTGGCCGCCGTTCATCCCATGCCGGCCCAGCATCTGCAGCACCATGTCCTTGGCACTCACGCCCGCGGTGAGGCGGCCGATCCAGCGCATGAAGATCGTCTGCGGCACCTGCACCCAGATCTCGCCGGTGGCCACCACGCCCAGCATCTCGGTGGCGCCGATGCCGAACATGTAGGCGCCGAACGCGCCGCCGGTCGGCGAGTGCGAATCGCCACCGACGGCAAACATGCCCGGCTTCAAGTGCCCGCCCTGCGGCAGCACGATGTGGCAGATGCCCTGGCTGTCGTGCACGTGCGGCAGCCGCTGCTCGGCCGCCCAGTCGCGCGCGAAACGCACGATGCGCCGCGACTCGTCGTCCGCCTCGGGCACGAAGTGGTCGATGACGAGCACGACCTTGTCCTTGTCCCAGATCGGCGCACCGATCTCGGCGAGCATCGGCGCCAGCCGGCGCGGGCCGCTCGAGTCGTGGAACATCGCCAGGTCGACGCGGCAGTTGACGATCTCGCCCGGCGCCACGCTCGCGCGGCCGGCGGCGCGCGCGACGAGCTTCTGCGCCAGCGTCGCCGGCGGCGCGCCGGTGGGGGGCGGCGGCGGCGCGCCACCGAACGCGCCGAAGGCAGAGTTCAGCAAGGCCGAGGCTCCTTCGCAGCGGCGGCGGCGACGGCGCCAGGGGACGAAGGTCGACTCGTCGTCATGGCGTTCAGAGGCCCAGGTAGGCGCGCTTCAGCTCGGCGCTCGCCAGCAGCGCTGCCGGCGTGCCCTCGAAGCGCAGCGCGCCGTTCTCCAGCACGTAGGCGCGCCCGGCGATGTCCAGCGACTGGCCGACGTTCTGCTCCACCAGCAGCACCGCGAGCCCTTCGCCGTGCAGCCGTGCGATCAGCGTGAACATCTCCTCGACGAGCAATGGCGACAAGCCGAGCGAGGGCTCGTCGAGGATCAGCAGGCGGGGCTCGGCCATCAGGCCGCGGCCGATGGCCAGCATCTGCTGCTCGCCGCCGCTCATCGTGCCGGCGAGCTGCGTCGTGCGCTCCGCAAGGCGAGGGAAGATCGCGTAGACGCGCTCGAGGTTGGCGCCGCGCCGCTCGCGCGCACGTGCATAGCTGCCGAGCTCGAGGTTCTCCTGCACCGTGAGGTTCGGGAAGATGCGCCGGCCCTCGGGCACCTGGATCAGCCCGGCGCGCACGATGTCCTTCGTGTGCCGGCCGGCGAGCGGCTGGCCGTCGAAGGACACGGTGCCGGCGCGGGCTGGCACGAGCCCGCACACCGTGTTGTTGAGCGTCGACTTGCCGGCGCCGTTGCTGCCGAGCAGCGCGACGATCTCGCCGGCGCGCACGTCGAGGTCCACGCCGCGCAGCACCTCGACGCGGCCGTAGCCCGAGCGCAGGCCGCGCACCTGCAGCAGCGGCACGGCGCCGTCGCCGCCCTTGCCGCTGCCCGTGTCGTTGCTCATGCCGCCGCCGCGCGCAAGCGCGCCGCCGTGCCGTGCCCGAGGTAGGCCTCGATGACCCGCGCGTCGTTGGTGATCGCCGCCGGCGTGCCTTCGGCGATGAGCTGCCCCTGCGCCAGCACCCACACGTGCCCGGCCAGGTGCATCACGGCCTGCATCACGTGCTCGATCATCAGCACGGTGGTGCCGGGGCCGCCGCTGCCGTCGCCATGGCCGGCCACCAGCGAGCGCACGACCGGGATCATCTCCGCCACCTCCTGCGGGTTGAGGCCGGCCAGCACCTCGTCGAGCAGCAGCAGGCGCGGCCTCGTCGCGAGCGCGCGCGCGAGCTCCAGCCGCTTGCGCCCCGCCACGGTCAGGTCACCGGCCGGCTTGTCGAGCTGCGCGGCGAGGCCGACACGCTCGGCCACGGCCTCCGCCGCCGCCAGCGCCGCGCGGCGGCCGCGCTCGTGCAGGTGCGCGCCCACGGCGATGTTCTCGCGCACCGTCTGCGCCGCGAACGGCTGCACGATCTGGAAGGTGCGCGTCAGGCCGGCGCGTGCGTTCACGTGCGGTGCGTGGCCCGTGATGTCGCGGCCGGCGAAGACCACGCGGCCGGTGTCGGGGCGCAGGAAGCCGCTCATCAGCGCGAACAGCGTCGTCTTGCCGGCGCCGTTGGGGCCGATCAGCGCCGTGAGCGTGCCGGCCGGCACGCGCAGGCTCACGTCGTCGACGGCACGCAGGCCGCCGAAGGCGCGCGTGAGGTGCTCCACGTGCAGCAGCGGTTCGTCAGCCATCGCGCGCTTCGCTCGCCGGCCGGCCTGGCGTGGCCGCGGCGGCATGGCCACCGATCGCGGACGGCCCGGCGTCTTGCGCCTGCGGCGTGCCACCGCGCCGCCAGCGTGCCGCCACGTCCGCAAGCCCCACCAGGCCACGCGGCATGAACATGACGATGAGCACCAGCACGCTGCCGTAGATCACCATGTTCAGGCCGGGCAGCTCGCCGAAGAGGTTGCGCGTCGCGTCGGCCAGCAGGTGCAATGCCGCGGCGCCCAGCAGCGGCCCCCACAACGTGCCCATGCCGCCGACGATGGCGGCCACCAGCGCCTCCACCGAGACGTGCGGGCCGAAGGCGATGGCCGGGTCGATGTACTGGAAGACCTGCACGTAGAAGGCACCGGCGGCACCCATGAACGCCGCCGACAGCGTGATGGCGCCGAGCTTGACGCGGTTGGCATCGACGCCGACGGCGCGCGCCGCGTCCTCGTTGTCGCGCACCGCCTGCAGCCAGGCGCCGAAGCGGCCGTGCCGCAGCCAGCAGGTGACGAGCAGCGCCGCGACGACGAAGGCGAGCGCCAGCAGCGCGAAGCCGCGGCGCGAGCCGAACTGCAGGTTGCCGAAGCCCTCCTTCAGCGGCACCATCAGCCCGACGCCGCCGCCGGTGAAGCCGGCCGAGACGGCGAGGATGCGGAACACCTCGGCGAAGGCGAGCGTCACCAGCGCGAAGTACGAGCCCCTGAGGCCATAGCGGAAGGTCAGCGCCCCGACCGCCGCGCCCACGGCCGCGGCGACCAGCATCGCCAGAACCAGCGCCGCCCACGGGTTGACGCCGTGCGAGATCTGCGCCACGGCCTGCGCGTAGGCACCGCAGCCGAAGAAGAGCGCGTGCCCGAAGGAGAACTGGCCGCCGAAGCCGCCGAGGATGTTCCAGCTCTGCGCCAGCAGCGTGGCGTACAGCGCCATCATCACGAAGTTGAGCCACACGCCCGAGTCGAGCACCGCGAGGATCGCGCCCGTCGCCGCGGCGAAGCAGGCGATGCCGGCGAGATCGCGGGCCGGTCCGCGGGAGAGTCCGCGAGAAAGCCCGCGGGAGAGTCCGCGGGCGGGGGGCGGGCCGGGTGCCCTGGCGCTGTTCATGCACGAGCCCCGAACAGCCCCTGCGGCCGGAACAGCAGCACGGCGATGAAGATGACGAAGATGCCGATCTGCCCGAGCGACTCGCCGAGGAAGAGGCCGCCCAGCGACTCGACGACACCGATGATCAGCCCGCCCAGCAGCGCACCGGTGAAGCTGCCCATGCCACCGAGCACGACGATGGTGAAGGCGACGAGCACGAAACCGCCGCCGA
Organism: Rubrivivax sp.; assembly: GCA_026125665.1. Classification (GTDB taxonomy): domain Bacteria; phylum Pseudomonadota; class Gammaproteobacteria; order Burkholderiales; family Burkholderiaceae_C; genus Rubrivivax. The sequence goes on along the minus strand of JAHCKS010000027.1, from coordinate 45,122 downwards.
CCTGCGGGTTGACGTAGTACGCGGGCAGCAGGAAACACGCCGCCGCGCCCAGGCACGCCAGGCCGATGCCGAAGCTCATCGCGTAGACGTGGTCGACGTCGATGCCGACGAGCCGCGCGCCCTGCTTCTCCTTGGCCACGGCGCGGATGGCGCGCCCGAGGTCGGTGCGGTGCACGACGAGCAGCAGCACCGCCGACGCCACGAGCGCCCCGGCGAAGGCGGCGAGCTTGGGCAGCGCGATGAACGCCGGGCCGATGGGCACGGTGGCGAGCGTGTACGCCGTCTCGATCGTGCGCGTGTCGCTCTTGAAGGCCATCAGCGCCAGGTTCTCGAGCACGATGGCGATGCCCAGCGTGACGAGCAGGATGTTCTCGTCCTTGCCGTGGCTGGCGCGGTTGATCACGCCACGCTGCAGCGCGTAGCCGAGCGCGAACATGCCGGGCACCAGCAGCGGCAGTGCCAGGTACGGGTCGAGCCCGAGCTGCGCCTTCAGCAGGTACACGGCATACAGCGCCACCATCAGCAGCGCGCCGTGCGCGAAGTTGATGATGTGCAACACGCCGTAGATCAGCGTGAGGCCGAGCGCGATCAGCGCGTAGACCGCGCCCGTCGTCAGGCCGTTCAGGACCGACGGGAAGAGGATCGCGAAATCGAGCATTCGGCCTCGCCCGCTCGCGGGCGGCGGGAAAGGGGCGGGGTCAGGCCTTCAGCGGGAAGATCGGCTCGGCTTCGCGGTACTCGCGCGGCACGATGACGCGGATGTCGCCCTTGATCACCTGCGTCATCAGCGGCTGGGCGCCCTCGTTCTGGCCATTCACGAACTTCGTCGGCCCGTAGGGCATGAAGTGGTCGCTGAAGGTGCTCGACTCGAGCGCCGCCGTGATGGCGGCGCGGTCGGCGCTCTTCGCCCGCTCCAGCGCGTCGGCCAGCAGCCGCACCGCCGTGTAGGTGTTGAAGATCTCGTAGGTGTAGAAGAGCTTCTTCGCCTCGACGCGCTTCCTCAGCGCGGCGCTGCGCGCGTCCTTCGGGTTGAACCAGTGGTTGCAGTCGATGATGCCGTTGGCCGCGTCGGGGAACTCCTTCAGGAACTTGTAGCTCGACGCGGCGCCGCCGAGCACCGAGTAGATGGCCTTCGGCACCACCTTCTGCTGCTGCATCGTGCGCACCAGCAGCGCGTACTCGTTGTAGTAGTTGGCCGGGATGACGATGTCCGGGTTCAGTGCCTTCATGCGCAGCACGATGTTGTTGAAGTCGCGCGTCGGGTTGGCGTGCTTGATGACCTCGGCCACCTCGAAGCCGAAGGTCGGCAGCTTCTCCTTCAGCAGGTTGGCCGTGCCGGTGCCGAACAGGCTCTCCTCGTGGATGATCATCACCGTCTTCGCCGGCTTGCCGGCCACGGTGTTGAGCACGCCGAGGTTGTTCACGGCGACATCGGCACAGGTGCGGTAGCCGGGGCCGAAGCGGAAGGTGTTCTTCAGCCCGCGCTGCACGATCTGGTCGGCCACGCCCACGTCCACGATGTGCGGCAGGCCGTACTTCGCCGCCGCCTGCGTGGTGGCCAGGCAGATGGCGCTGGCGTAGGCGCCCACAACGGCCGAGCAGCCGGCCTCGTTCATCTTCTCGATCTCGGCCGAGCCGGCCTGTGGCGAGCTCTGCGCATCGCCGAGCATGACGTCGAGCTTGGCGCCGCCGAGGCTCCTGATGCCGGTGCGGTTGATGTCCTGCACGGCGAGCAGTGCCCCTTCGCGGCACTGCTGGCCGGAGAAGGCGAGCGCACCGGTCACCGGGTGCAGGATGCCGACCTTCACGGGCTTGGGCTGCGCGCCGCCGACGAGCGGGAAGGCGAGCGCGGTGGCCGCGGCGGCGGAACGCTGGATGAAGCGGCGGCGGGGCAAGAGGCGTGTGCTCATCGGTCTCTCCTGGTTTGTCCGGTGGGTCGGTGGGCGGTCATCAGAAGGGATGCAGGAACCGTCGCGAGCGCCCCGAGCTTGCGCCGAGCACCGCAGCCGTACGCAGGTACGGCGAGGAGCACAGGCGCAAGATCGGGGCGCGCAGCAGGTTCATGCGCCCTTCTAGTGGAACTGCGCGGTGAGGGCCTTGCTCACCCACACCTTGGCGTCGATGCTGCCCACGCGCGAGAGCTGCATCTCGTATTGGTAGCGGTCGGGGCGGTACAGGCCGTGCAGCCACTGCACCGGCCGGCCGCGCGTGTCGTGGATGAGGCGCGTCACCGCGAGCAGCGCCGAGCCGACGCGCACGTCGAGGTGGCGCGCCGCCGCGGCGTCGGCGAGGCAGGCGCTGATCGTCTGCACGGCGCCGCCGATGCGCACGCCGGCTTCCTCGAGCAGGATGAGGATCGGCTTCTTCGCCAGCTCGCGCCGGCCGAAGCCCTGTGCCAGCGCCGCCGGCACGTGCGTGGTGATGAGCGACAGCGGCCCTTCGCGGGTGGAGCGCACGCGCTGCGCCTTCTGCACGGGCGTGCCGGGGGTGAGCTTCAGTGCCTCGGCCACGGCCACCGAGGCGGGCACGGTCTCGCAGGCCAGCACCCTGACCTTCGTCGCCAGGCCCATCGTCACGATGTTCTCGAGCAGGCCCGTGAGCTGGGCGCGGCCGGCAGGGCGGGCGCCGACTGGGTGTTTGCCAGGCGCGGCGGCGGCGGAAGACGAGGTGCGCCGCGGCACGGTGCCGCGGCCCGGCGCGCGCTCGATCAGCCCCTCGGCGGCCAGCTGCCCGAGCGCCTTGCGCACGGTGATGCGCGCCACGCCGAACTGGCCCGCGAGCGCCAGCTCGCCGGGCAGGCCGGTGGCGAAGCGGCCCTCGGCCAGCTGCTCGCGCAGCACCAGGTAGATCTGGTGGTACTTCGGCAGGGGCAGGGCGGCAACCGGCGTCACGGGGCACAGGCTAGGGCTGTCCCAATGTCCTGTCAATGGAACAGGGGTCGCACGGCCGGGCCCGCGACATCGCGGCGGGGCCCGCACGGGTGCCCCGCCGCGCCGGCCTCACTTCGGCAGCACGACGCTGTCGATGACGTGGATGACGCCGTTGTCGGCGACGATGTCGGTCGCCGTGACCCTGGTCCTTGGCCTGGGCCGACAGCGCGGCCAGCGAAAGGGCGGTGACGGTGATGAGTCTCTTCATGGCTGCTTTCCTCGAGGTTGAGTGGTGGAGAAGAAGAACCTGTGAACCAGCTCGGCTGGGCGTTCAGGGTGCCGCCGGCGGCAGCAGCACCTTGTCGATGACGTGGATGACGCCGTTGCTGGCGACGACGTCGGTGGCCGCGAGGCCGGCCGTGCGGCCGCGCCCGTCGGTGATGGCGAGCGCGGCGTCCACCGTGAAGGCCGAGCCCTGCACCGTGCTCACCTGGGCCGGCTTGGGCAGCGCAACGACGTCCGCGGCGCGCACGTCGCCGGCGACGACGTGATAGGTGAGGATGCCTGCGAGGTCGGGGCTCGCCAGCAGCTGCGCCTTGCTCAGCGAGAGCTCGGCGAGCGCCGCGGCGAAGGCGTCGTCGGTGGGCGCGAACACGGTCAGGCTCGCGGTGGGGCTGCTCAGCGCCGGCACCAAGCCGGCCTTGTCGGCGGCGGCCACGAGGGCCGTGAAGCCGCGGGCCGAGGCTTCGGCGGCGAGGGTGCCCGTCGGCGGGTCGTCGCTGCCGCCGCCACAGGCGGCGACGAGCGCCACGGTGCCGAGCGCGGCGAGCTTCTTGAACCAGTCGATCATGGGGAGGACTCCGCGGTGGTGGCAACCGTGGGGTTTCGCCGGCAGCGGTTAGGGAAGCGATCGGAAGAGGCCGGCCTGTCGTGCCGGGCCTTCCCGACGCTCACGCGGCGTGGGGGCCGTCGGGCCCTGGCTGCCCGGGTGGGCCAGCGTCGAGATGACGCTGCGACATGGCCAAGCTGTCCGCCTTCCTGAACGGCAACGAGGGATACCGTGCCGCGTTCGCCCCGCGTCCACGGTGTGCAAGGCCATCGCCAGCTTCGAGCGCGCGGTGGTGAGCAACGACTCGCCGTTCGACCGCTGGGTGGCCGGCATTCGAGCGGTGACGGTCCCCATAATCACCACGCGCGCGAAGCGGACTCCCGAGGCGGTCGCGCAGAAGGTGATGTTCCCGATGAGTGTGCTCGAACGTTCGAAGCGACCCGCCGCCTCGTGGCCGCGAAGCGAGGCGGCGCCCGCACAGGTCGGTGAAGCGGACATGCAGGATCGGTCCGGTGCTCTGCACGCCCGCGGACCCGCGCCGCAGGCGCCGGCGGGGCACCGTCTCGAGCATGGCGGCGGCGGCGCACGCCCGCGATGACCACGAGCATCGAGCTCCCTCTGTGGCTCGTCCTGGCGGGCGGGGTGCTCGCGGCGTGGGCGCTGCTCGACCGGCTGCTGCTGCCCTCGGCGCGCTGGTGGGTGCGCAGCCGGGCGTCGCGCGTGCTGGCCGAGGTGCAGCAGCGCCTGAAGATCCAGCCGCGGCCGTTCCAGCAGATCCGCCGCCAGGCCCTCATCGACCGCCTCGTCTTCGACGACAAGGTGCAGGCCGCGGCGAAGGCGTTCGCCGAGGAGCGCCAGATGCCGCGCGAGATCGCGCTCGATCAGGCGCAGCGGTACGCGCGCGAGATTGTTCCGGCGTTCAACGCGTTCGTCTATTTCCGCGTCGGCTACTGGCTCGGCAAGCGCCTGTCGCAGGCGCTGTACCGCGTGCGCATCGGCTACACGGACGACGCCGGGCTGGAGGCGATCCCCGAGACGGCGACGGTCGTGTTCGTGATGAACCATCGCAGCAACATGGACTACATCATTGCCAGCTACCTGGCGGCCGAGCGGGCGGTGCTGAGCTATGCGGTGGGCGAGTGGGCGCGGGTGCTGGGCCTGCAGCAGCTGATCCGTGCGATGGGCGCCTACTTCGTTCGCCGCAACTCGCGCGACCCGCTGTATCGCCGCGTGCTCGAGCGCTACATCGCCATGGCCACCGAGGCCGGTGTCACGCAGGCGGTCTACCCGGAAGGCGGGCTGACGCGCGACGGGGCCCTGCGCGAGCCGCGCTTCGGCGTGCTCGACTACATGCTGCGCGGCTGGCGGCACGATGGCGAGCGCGACCTCGTGTTCGTGCCGCTCGGCTTGAACTACGACCGTGTGCTCGAGGACCGCACGCAGCTGCTGGCGGGCGATACCCTCGCACCCCGCCCCGGGCTGGTGCGTGCGCTGGCGACGACGCTGCGCTTTGCCGGCAGCCAACTCGTGCTGTTGCTGCGCGGCCGCTGGCACCGGTTCGGCTACGCGTGCGTCAACTTCGGTACGCCGGTGTCGGTGCGCGAGTGGAGCCGGGCGCGCGGCACCGTGTTCGAGCAGCTCGAGGGGCCGCAGCGGCACGAGGAGGTCGCGGCGCTCGGCCGCCACCTGATGCAGCAGGTGGGCCTGCTCGTCCCCGTGCTCCCGGTGCCGCTGGTTGCCAGCGTTATGCTCGCCCGCCCCGACCTCGCGTGCAGCGAACTCGAGATCAAGGCCGGCGTGGGTGCGCTCGTCGGGCAGCTGGAGGCCGGCGGCGCCCGCATCTACCTGCCGCGCAGCGACTGGGACTACGCAGTCACGGCGGGCCTGCGCATGCTGGTCACACGCCGTCTCGTCGACGACGAGGGTGGGCTCTACCGCATCCGCTCCGCCGAGCTGCCGCTGCTGCGCTACTACGCCAACTCGATCGCACACCTGCCACGCCGGCCGGCCGCCTGACCGGCTGAACACTCTGGCCCACCTGGGGCGCCCATGCCCGCGGTGCGCGCCCGCCGCACCGCGCATCGCGCCCCTCAGCCCGCCACGAACCTCAGCCGCGTGATCTCGCTCGGCGCCCCGAAGCGCAGCGGCGGCCCCCAGTACCCCGTGCCACGGCTGGTGTAGACCCACAGCTGCTCCAGGCGGTGCAAGCCGGCGGTGTAAGGCTGCTGCAGCCGCACGAACAGGTTCCACGGCCAGTACTGCCCGCCGTGCGTGTGGCCCGACAGCTGCACGTCGAAGCCGGCCTGCGCCGCGGCCCGTGCGCTGCGCGGCTGGTGCGCCAGCAGCACGCGCACGCCGGCGTCGGCCGGCGCACCCGCGATCGCGCGCTGCGGGTCGCTGCGGTGCCGCGGGTTGAAGTGGTGCGCGGTGGTGTCGGCCACGCCGGCCAGCACCAGGCTTGCGCCGCCGTGGCGCAGCACCACGTGTTCGTTCATCAGCACCTGCACGCCCAGCCGCTCGAGCTCGGCCATCCACTCGTCGGCGCCGCTGTAGTACTCGTGGTTGCCGGTGACGAAGAAGGTGCCGTGGCGCGAGCGCAGCTGGGCCAGCGGTGCCACGTGCGGCGCCAGGTCCTGCACGCGGCCGTCGACGAGGTCGCCGGTCACCGCCACGGCGTCGGCCTGCAGGTGGTTCACCACATCGACGATGGCCTGCAGGTACGCCTGCTTGATCGTCGGGCCGACGTGGATGTCGCTGATCTGCGCGATCGTGAAGCCGTGCAGCGCGACGGGCAGGTTGGCCAGCGGCAGCTCGACCTCGCGCACGCGTGCCGTGCGGCGCGCGTTGAAGACGCCGATGGCCATGAAGAGTGCCGCGCCGCCCACCACCGCAACGGCCGACCACTCCGCCAGGGCCACCAGGCCGAGCGGCCAGGCGGCGAGCAGCACCACGTCGCGCACGAGCGTCAGCACCAGCAGCGTCGAGAACAGGCCGAGCGCCAGCATGCCGGCCCACGAGAGGCGGTCGGCACGTGCCCTGTCACGTGAGCGACGGCCGAACCACGCCAGCGGGATCAAGATCGCCGAGGCCAGCAGCAGCGCCGCGAAGAGCCAAGGCGCCGCGGTGCCGGGCAGCCCGGGGGCGATGCGCCAGCCGATGTACAGGTGCAGCAGCGCCAGCAACCACAGGGCGAACATGGCGCCGCGGATGATGCCGCAGCGGCGCGCATTCGGGCGGGGATCGTCGGCAAGGCCCGGTGGTGCGCATCGTTGGCGGCCGCCGACAGATCCGTCTGCCCGGAGATCGCACTTCGGTCAGCGTGCCGTCGGCCGGAAGAACACACCGAGGAGATCGCTTGTCGTCGAGCCGCTTCGAGAGCCTGAAACCCGCGATGCCGATCCTGATCGGCGCGTCGCTGATGCTCACCTTCGCGATGGGCCTGCGGCAGAGCCTCGGCATCTTCATGCCCGACCTCACCAGGGGCATCGGCATCTCGGTGTCGGACTTCACCCTCGCCATCGCGGTGCAGAACCTGCTGTGGGGCGTGCTGCAGCCGGTGGCCGGCGCGCTCTCGGTGCGCTGGGGCCTGCGCCCGCTGATGCTGGGCGGCTCGGTGCTGTACCTCGTGGGCATGCTGATGCTGGCCGGCGCCACGGGCACCACCGGCGTCGTGCTCGGCGCCGGCATCTTCATCGGCGCCTCGATGGCCTGTACCGGCCCGGCGCTGGCCTCGGCCGCGGTGTCGCGCCCGGTGAGCGCGGCGATGCGCAGCGCGGTGCTCGGTGCGGTGTCCGCTGCCGGTTCACTGGGCGCGATGCTGGCGGCGCCCGTCGGCCAGGCGCTCAACCAGGCCTACGGCTGGCGCGTCGGCGTCATCGGCTTCGCCGTCCTGGCGCTGATCATGCTGCCGGCGGCGTGGGTGGCCGGCCGGGTGGACCGGGTGCCGCTGCCGCCGTCGCCCGGCAACGTGGGCGACAGCGCCGGCGCCGCCCTCGGCACGGCGATCAGGCACGTGCCGTTCGTCGTGCTGACGGTGGCGTTCTTCGTCTGCGGCATGCAGCTGATCTTCCTCACGACGCACCTGCCCTCGTACCTGCAGATCTGCGGCATGGACCCGATGCTGAGCGCGCAGGCGCTGGGCGTCATCGGCGGCTTCAACGTGCTCGGCAGCCTCTTCTTCGGCTGGGCCGGCGGGCGCTGGAACAAGCTGGTGCTGCTGGGCGGCATCTACCTCGCGCGCTCGCTGGTGCTGCTGTGGTACTTCGCGCTTCAGCCCACGCCCGCGGGCACGCTCGCCTTCGCGGCGGTGATGGGCTTCCTGTGGCTCGGCGTGGGGCCGCTCGTCACCGGCTGGATCATCGACGTGTTCGGGCTGCGCTGGCAGGCGATGCTCGGCGGCGTGGCCTTCGTCAGCCACCAGGTCGGCAGCTTCGTCGGCGCCTACGGCGGCGGTTTGTTGTACGACCTGCTCGGCTCGTACAACACCGCCGTGCACGTCGGCGTGGCCACGGGTCTCGCCGCCGGCATCGTGCAGATCGGCTTCGCGCTGCACCGCTCGAGCCACGTGCGGCTGGCGCCGTCATGAGGGCGGCGGCCGCGCGCCGCCTTGCACGCTGCGAAGGCTGCCGTCACGCCGCGGCGAAGGCCGCCCTCCCTATACTGCCGCCGGCACTCACGTCGAGCGCCGCCGGAGACCTCCCATGGCCCTGAGCATGCCCAAGCGGGCAGCGATCACGCTCCTGCTGGTCGCCGCCTTCGGCGCCGCGCTGTACTTCGCGCTGCGCGGGCAGCAGGCCGCGCGCACCGAGCAGCGCGAGGCAGCCGAGGCTGCCTCGGTGGTGCCGCTGAAGGGCCTCATCGCGCTCGACGTCGAGGGCTACTTCAAGGACCCGCGCGTCATCAAGGCGCTGGCCGCCAGGCGCGTGCCGGTGGCCGTGCAGCGCATCGGCAGCCGCGACATGGCCGGCCGCGTCGTGCCGGGCGGCACGCCCGACTTCTTCTTCTCGTCGGGCGTCGTCGCCGCCAACCAGGTCGTCGACGCGGCGCGCAAGGCCAACCTGCCCGCCACGCAGAGCGCGCCGTTCCACACGCCGCTCGTCATCGCCTCGTGGGAGCCGATCGCCAAGATCCTCGTCGCCAACGGCATCGCGCGGCCGCTGTCGCCGAAGGTCTACGGGCTCGACATGACGAAGCTCACGCAGACGATGCTCGCCAAGACGCGCTGGAAGGACCTGAAGGGCAGCGCCGGCCTCTACGACGTGAGCCGCAGCGTGCTCGTCTCCACCACGGACCTGAGGCGCAGCAACTCCGGCGCGCTGTACCTGGCGCTGACGAGCCACGCGCTCACCGGCGACATCGTCACCGACCGCGCCGCCGCGCAGGCCGCGGCGCTGAAGCTCGCCGAGCTCTTCAAGCGCCAGGGCTACCAGGAGAACTACGTCGACGGCAACTTCGACGACTACGTCGCCATCGGCATCGGCAAGACGCCGATGGCCTTCATCTACGAGAACCAGCTCGTGCGCTACGCGCTCACCAAGGGCGGCGTGGCACAGGACATGGTGCTGCTGTACCCGCAGCCGACCATCGTCAACAAGGTCGTCTTCGTGGCGATGAACGAACGCGCCAAGGCCCTGGCCGCGGCGCTGGCCAACGACGCCGAGCTGCAGGGCATTGCCGTCGAGTACGGCTTTCGCATTGCCGACAGCGACCGCTTCGTCGCGGCTGTCAGGCCCACCGGGCTGGCCGTGGAGGCGCGCGTGACGCAGGTGGTGGACCCGCCGGCCTTCGAGCTGATGGCCGAGATGATCGACGTGGTGGCGCGGGAGATGACGCAATGAACTGCCAGCCCCGGGCCGACGCGCCCCGGTTCGTGCATCTCGCCGGGCGCGTGCTCGCGCCGCTGCTGCTCGGGCTGGCGCTGGCCGGCTGCGGACGCAACGAGCCGCCCCCGCCCCCGCCGCCGCCCAGGCCCGCGGCCGACGCGCCCCCCTTCACCGTGCTGGCCACCAGCGACCTGCGCGACGTGCAGCCGCTGGAGGAGATGGTGCTGAAGGCCACCGGCGTGAAGCTGAAGTTCCGCTTCGGCGGCACGATGGAAAGCACCGAGGCCGTGCTCACCGGCCAGGCCAATGCCGCGGCGGCCTGGTTCGCCAATGCCAAGTACCTGCTGGCCAATCCGCAGGGCCAGCAGCGCGTGAAGCTGCAGGAGAAGATCATGCTCTCGCCGATCGTCATCGGCGTCAGCGAGAGCGACGCGCGCAAGTACGGCTGGACGAAACCCGACTTCCGCATGACGTGGAAGGACGCTGCCGACGCCGCGAAGGCCGGCCGGCTGACCTACGCCATCGCCAACCCGGCGACCAGCAACCAGGGTTTCATGGCGCTGATGGGCGTGGTGGCGGCGGCCGGCGGCAAGACCGAGGCCCTCTCCGCCGCCGACGTGGACCGCCGTGCCATCGCCGACTTCCTGAAGGGCTACAAGATCCCTGGCGACAACTCCACGTACCTCGCCGAGCAGTTCACGCTGTACCAGGGCACCAAGGTCAACACCTTCATCAACTACGAGAGCTGGATCATGAGCCTCAACGCCAGCGGCAAGCTGCGCGAGAAGCTGCATCCGATCTACCCGTTCGAGGGCGTGAGCACGGCCGACTTCCCGTTCATGCTGCTGGAGGAGGGCCGGCGCGCCGAGTACCTGAAGGTGGTGGAGTACCTGAAGGGTGACGCGGCGCAGACGTGGCTGGCGCGCGAGACGCGCCGCCGACCCATCCGCCCCGAGGTCGCCGCGAAGGTCGAGGACCTGCTGCCGCGCCAGGGCCTGCAGGTGGAGCTGCCGTTCTCGCCCGACCGGGCGCTCGCCGACGGGCTGATCGCCGCCTACCTGAACGAGTTCCGCGCGCCGATCGCCAGCACCTTCGTGCTCGACACCAGCGGCAGCATGCAGGGCCAACGCCGCGAGCAGCTGATCCAGGCCATCCACTACATCGCCGGCGTGGACAACTCGCTCACCGGCCGCATCGCCAAGCTGACGAACCGCGAGCGCGTGTGGCTGCAGCCGTTCAGCTCGGCGCCGTACGGCCTGGTCCGTTTCGAGGTGCCGGCCGCCGCCCCGGTGGCGCGCGGCGTGGCCGAGCAGGCCGACAGCGAGGCCAAGCAGCGCGTGCTGGCCGACGTGCGCAACTACGCCGAAGCGCTGCAGATGAAAGGTGGTACGGCGCTGTACGACGCGGTGTACCTGGCGCTGCAGAACATGCTGCGCGAGCGCGAGCGCCACCCCGGCTACCAGTACTCGGTGGTGGCCTTCACCGACGGCGAGAACACGGCCGGGCGCAGGCTCGAGGACTTCAAGCGCGACTACGCCGCGCTGCCCGAGGACGTGCGCGGCATCCCGGTGTTCTGGGTGCTGTTCGGCGAGGCGAACGAGGCGGCGCTGAAGGAACTGGCCAAGCTGACGGGCGGGCAGGTGTTCGACGCGCGAAAGAGGAGCCTGTACAGCGTGTTCAAGGACATCCGGGCGCATCAGTGATGTTGTGCGTGATGCGTCCCGAGGTCGTGGCGGGATCGGGCCGATGCGGTGCCCTGCTCCGCGAATGTCCTCTTTCGGCGGCCCAGCTTCGCTGGTCCCCCGAATGCCCCCTTGATTTCGCTGCGCAGGGCACCCCATCGGCCCGATCCGGCACCGTGATGCACCTCGTCGACGGCAGACCACGTTTCCCGCCGAGGACGCCGGGTGGTCGGCGCAGCGAAATCAAGGGGGCATTGGGGGGACCAGCGAAGCTGGGCCGCCCAAAGAGGACATTCGCGGAGCCGACTACCCGGTGGCCTCGGCGCGCGCGGGCCGTGGTTGTCAAGGTCTCGGAACCGCAATGGCCCAGAAACTCCTGCGCCTGATCGCCGCACCCGCCAACTGGTGCGGCCTGGGCTTGGCCATCGCCGTGCTGGTCCTCAAGTCGCTCGGCTTCCTCGGCAACCTCGGCCTCGGCGTCGCGGTGCTCGGCTACGCGGTCGGCTTCGTCGTCGGCGGCCTGTGGCTCGGCTTCCCGAGCACGAAGGCACCGGCGTGGGAAGAGCTGCAGTTCAGGGACGAAGGCGACGCGCGCGAGGCGATGGAGCGGGCGCTCGACGGCGTGCGCCGGCTCACCGAGTTCAACCCCGAGAACCGCATCCCCGCGAGCCTGCAGGCGCGCGTGCTCGAGCTGTGCAAGGCGCTGGAGGAGCTGCTGCGCCAGTGGGAGCGCAGCAAGGGCACGCTGTCGCTGCAGGACAGCTTTCACGCCCGGCACATCGCCATCAGCTACCTGCCCGAGGCGCTGAACACGTACCTCTCGATCCCGGCGCGTTATGCCACCACGCGTGTGCTCGACAACGGCAAGACGGCGGTGGACACCTTCAAGGACACCGTGGCCGACCTCGAAGCGAAGGTGCGCCAGCTCGGCGACGACCTGGCGGCGCAGGACGCGCACGCCTTCCTCGTGCACAGCAAGTTCCTGAGCCAGAAGTTCGCGCCGCCGGGCGCCGAAGCCCCGGCCCTCACGTTGCCCCGCAGCAAGGAATCGAAACCATGAGCGACACGCCTTCCACCGCGCCGTCTTCGCCGGCCGCGCCGGCCCCCTTCAAGCTCGAACCGCCCGAGGTCATCACGCCGGTGGCCGTGGAAGCGGCGCGCGAGGTGGTGCCGCTCAAGCCCGAGCTGGCGCAGCAGGTCGACGACCAGGTGCTGCGCTTCATCGACGCGCTGATGAGCGAAGACGTGCACAGCGACGCGTTCAAGGCACGCCTGGACAGCGCCTTCGCGCTCGGCAAGGAGGAGATCAGCAACGCCTCGGCGCTGATGCAGGGCCGCTTCATGCAGCGCAACTTCGCCGGCATCGAGGCGAGCCCCGCCTACCAGGCCATCGCCGCCATCCGCGCCCAGCTCGACGAGCTGAATCCGGGCAAGGAAGGCGACCTGCTGCAGCCGCGCAAGCTGCTCGGGCTGATCCCGTTCGGCAACAAGCTCGAGGCTTACTTCCGTAAGTACCAGAGCGCCGCCGAGCAGCTGAAGACGAGCATGGGCCAGCTCTACGCCGCGCGCGACGACATGCAGAAGGACGTGGTGGACATCGAGGCCACACGCGGCAAACTGTGGGACGCGATGACGAAGCTCGCGGCCGCGTCGCGCTTCGCGACGCAACTGGACACGCGGCTGGAGGAGAAGGTGAAGTCGCTCGAACCCACCGACCCGGCCAAGGCGCAGGCGCTGCGCCAGGAGGTGCTGTTCTACGCGCGCCAGAACCTCACCGACATCCAGACGCAGCAGGCGGTGTGCGTCAACGGCTACCTGGCGCTGGACGTGCTGAAGAAGACCGGCCGCGAGATGATCAACGGCTGCACGCGCGTGGCCACCACCGGGATGAGCGCGCTGGCGGTGGCGCAGACCGTGGCGCGCGCCACCGGCAACCAGATCCGCGTGATGGAGATGCTGCAGGGCGTCAACGCGACCATCGGCAACCTCATCACCGAGACCGGGCGTGCGCTGAACCAGCACGTCGACGCGACGACGAACTTCGCCAGCAACCCGATGCTCGGCATCGAGAAGATCAAGGAGATGTTCGACCAGACGTTCCAGGCGATGGACGCGATGGACAGCTTCCGCGCCAAGGCGATCGACGTGATGGGGCAGAACAACGCGCTGATCCGCGACCAGCTGGCGCGGGCAGACAGCTATGTGGACCGCACGCGGCAGAACCTGGCGCGGGATGCGGCTTCGGAGTCGACGATCGCGGTGGGGCCGGTGAAGATGTAGCGGCTTCGTGGGGGTGCGCTGTCGGACGCGCACCGCCTACTCCCACGGACGGTGGCGGGATCGGGCCGACGGGGTGCCCTGCTCCGCGAATGTCCTCTTCTGGCGGCCCAGCTTCGCTGGTCCCCCAGATGCCCCCTTGATTTCGCTGCGCAGGGCACCCCGCCGTCCCGATCCGGCACCCGCAGTGGTTTCCCATCGAAGACAGACCACGGTGCCACGCCAAGGACGCCGGGTGGTCGGCGCAGCGAAATCAAGGGGGCATTGGGGGGACCAGCGAAGCTGGGCCGCCCAAAGAGGACATTCGCGGAGCCGACCACCCGGCGTCCTTGGCGCGCCACGACCTGCCCCTGCGAGCTCGAGTACCGCAGTGCGCCGCGCAGGCGCGCCGCGTGACCCGTGGCGCACGAAGCGGGGCTACTTGCCGCCCAGCCCCGCCACCGCCTGCATTGCCGCCTCGACCCCCTGCTCGACGACCTGCTGCTTCCACTCGCGCGTGTCGACGTAGAACGCGTCGCGCATCTGCCGCTTGATCGAAGCACGCAGCTCGGGCGGCGCTTCGGGGTGGTTGTAGAGCCACTGGTCGCCGCGCAGCGCCCGCATCACCTCGGGCATCGGCAGCGTGCCGTACTCCAGCGCGATGCCGGTGTACTCGGCCTGCGGGCAGTGCAGGTAGGCGGCGTTGTAGAGCAGCCCGGTGAGCTCGGCCGAGCTCGACGAGCCGTCGTACATCGACGTGACCTGCGGTCCCCACCAGGCGCGTGCCCGCGCCAGCGCCTGCCCGTCGTTGCGGTCGGCGAAGATGCGCTCGCCGTGGCCGCTGGGCCCGAGGCCGGTGTGGAAGTCGATCCAGCCGATGCGCGCGCAGCGTTGTCCGTGCTCCTCGAGCACGTGCGCCAGCGTCTGCCGGCTCCACGTGGGCCGGTGGCCGCCGAAGAAAAGGCCCTCGGGGTGCGTGTACTGGCCCTGGCTCAGCGCCGCCTGCAGCGCACGTTCGCCGTGCCGCTTCGCGTAGTCCGCCAGCCCCGCCTCGTTCTCGGCCGAAGGCGGCCACGTCGGCGGCACGACGAAACGCGCGATCTCCTCGTAGCCGGCGTTCGCCGGCAGCGGCAGGTGGTGGTCGAAGTCCTGCCAGTTGCGGTTGAGGTCGACGTTCTCCTGCGTCGTGCGGCGGATCCACGAGAAGCCGTACGGGTTCAGCGCGTGCACGTAGAGCACGGCCACGCCGGCTTCGCGCGCCGCGGCGTGGAACGCGGCGTCGGCGAGCAGCGCGTTCTGCACGCCGGCGCCGCAGAAGCCCTCGGCGCCGTGGCAGGCGCTCGAGAGCACGAGCAGCGCGCGCGCGTCGACCGGGCCGAAACGCGCCACGTCCATCGCCAGCTGCTCGCCGTCGCGGCCGAGCAGCGGGTGAATGTGCGGCACCACGTCCAGCCCGGCGGCCGCCGCGGCCTCGGTGAACTTCGCGCGCGCTTCGGCGTAGCTCTGCGCGAAGAAGGGTTCGGCGCTTGCGGCGTTCACGGAGGCCATCGTCGTTGCCCCGATGTCAGCGCGGCTCGCGCAGCCACGCCTCGGCGATGCGCACCCAGGCCGTGGCGCCCAGGGGAATGAGCTCGTCGTTGAAGTCGTAGCTCGGGTTGTGCAGCGTGCACGGGCCTTCGCCGTGGCCGTGCACGCGGTGCGTGCCGTCGCCGTTGCCGATCATGAAGTAGCAGCCGGGCCTGGCCTGCAGGAAGAAGCTGAAGTCCTCGCTGCCCATCGTCGGCTCGAACGGCTTGACGTTGGCCGGGCCCACCACCTCGCCGAGCACGCGCTGCACGAACTCGGTCTCGGCGCGATGGTTCACCGTCACCGGGTAGCCGCGGTTGAACTGGAACTCGCAGCGCGCGCCGTGCGCCGCGCAGAGGCCTTCGGCCACCTCGCGCATGCGCCGCTCGATCAGCGTGACGGCCTCGTCGCTGAGCGTGCGCACCGTGCCCTTGACGGTGGCGAAGTCGGGGATGACGTTGAAGGCCTCGCCGGCGTCGATCATCGTGGCCGAGATCACCGCCGCTTCCATGGCGCGCAGGTTGCGGCTGACGATGGTCTGCCAGGCCATGACGATCTGGCAGGCCACCGGCACCGGGTCGACGCCGAGGTACGACAACGCCGCGTGCGAGCCCTTGCCGCGCACCGTGAGCGTGAACTGGCTGCCCGAGGCCATCATCGGGCCGACGCTGACGCCGAACGTGCCGACCTCGTAGCCCGGCCAGTTGTGCGCGCCGAAGATGGCCTCCATCGGGAACTTGTCGAACAGGCCGTCCTCGATCATCGAGCGTGCGCCCGCGCCCCCTTCCTCGGCCGGCTGGAACACGAGGTACACCGTGCCGTCGAAGTTGCGGTGCTTGGCCAGGTGCTTGGCCGCAGCGAGCAGCATCGCCGTGTGGCCGTCGTGCCCGCACGCATGCATCTTGCCGGCGTGGCGGCTGGCGTGCGCGAAGGTGTTGTGCTCGGTCATCGGCAGCGCGTCCATGTCGGCGCGCAGGCCCACGGCACGCGAGCTCGTGCCGTTCTTGACGATGCCGACCACGCCCGTCTTGCCCAGGCCGCGATGGCACGGGATGCCCCAGTCCGCCAGCGCCTTGGCCACCACGTCGGCGGTGCGGTTCTCCTCGTAGCACAGCTCGGGGTGCGCGTGGATGTCTCGTCGGATGGCGGCGATGCTCGCGGCATCGGCGAGGATGGGCTCGATGAGGTTCATGGCGGCGGGCCTCGCGCGGGGGCGAAGCGGCAGGGAAGAGGGTGCGGGGCATGTTACTGCCCGCCTCGTTTCCCTTCCGGTCGCGGTGGCCTCGGCGGCCGCCGCGACCCTCAAGCCGGGGCGAGGTCGGCCGGCCGGGTCGGCGCGGGCGCGGCCGGTGCCGCGCTGCCGCCGAAGCCGGCTGCCACGCGCGCCGCGAACGGCCCGCCCGGCATCGGCCTCGCGTAGAGGAAACCCTGGAACTCGTCGCAGCCCAGCGCCACCAGGTGGCGCTCCTGCTCGGCCGTCTCCACGCCTTCGGCGACGACGCGCTTGCCCAGCGCCCGCGCCAGCGCGATGACGGAGCGCACGACGGCGTGCGCGCTCTCGCGCGTGCCGAGCTCGATGACGAAGCTGCGGTCGATCTTCAGCACGTCGATCGGCAGGCTCTGCAGCGCCGCCAGCGACGAGTAGCCGGTGCCGAAGTCGTCGAGCGCCACCCACACGCCACGCTCGCGCAGCGGCTGCAGCGCCCGCTGCACGGCCGCGGCGTCGCCGGCGAACAGGCTCTCGGTGATCTCGAGCTCGAGCTCGCTGGGCGGCAGGCCGTGCCGTTCGAGCGCAGCCAGGATGCGCGTGGCGAACTCGGCGTCGCGCAGCTGGCGCGCCGAGACGTTGACGGCGATGCGGCCGCAGGCCAGCCCCTGGTCGCGCCAACGCCGGCGCTGCGCCAGCGCGGTGTCGAGCACGAAGTCGCCGAGCCGCTCGATGAGGCCGGCGTCCTCGGCCACCGGCACGAAGCGCCCGGGCGAGACGGCGCCGCGCTCGGGGTGCGTCCAGCGCACCAGCGCCTCGGTCGAACTGACCTGGCCGCGTTTCAGGTCGATGCGCGGCTGGAAGTGCACGTCCAGCGCGCCCGGCGTGGCGCCGGCCAGCGCCAGGCGCAGCTCGCGCGTGATCCAGGCGCGTTCGCTCGCCTTCTCGTCCATCGCGTCGGCGTAGCGGCGCCAGCTGCCGCGCCCGGCGGCCTTGGCAGCGTACATCGCCACGTCGGCGCGGCGCAGCAGCTCGTCGCGGTCGGCGGCGTCCCGCGGGTGGCACGCCAGGCCGACGCTGGCGCCCAGGTGCACGACATGCCCGCCGTGCCCGATCGGCCGGGCGACGAGCGCACACAGGCGCCCGGCCAGTGCCTCGGCCTCGTCCGCGGGGCCGGCGTGCAGCATGACGAACTCGTCGCCGCCGATGCGCGACAGCGTGGCGCCGGCCGGCGCCTCCTCGCGCAGGCGCGACGCGATGGTGGTGAGCACGGCGTCGCCCACCGGGTGGCCGAGCGTGTCGTTCACCTCCTTGAAGCCGTCCAGGTCGATGAGCAGCAGCGTGAAGGTGCCGGCATCGGCGCCATCGCCGCCGGCCGCCTCGGCGATGCGGCGGTCGCAGGCGTCGTGCAGGCCGTTGCGGTTCAACAGGCCGGTGAGGCTGTCGCGCACGGCGCGCTCGACGAGGTGGTGCTCGCGCGCCGCGGCCGCGAGCGCCAGCGCGATGCGGTCGCGCAGCGTCTCCACCTCCTGCCGGGCACCGGCGTCGAGCTCCGGTGCGCCCTCGGCGCAGACGAGCAGCAGCGCCACCGGTTCGCCGCGCCACACGGCGGGCACCGAGCACAGGTGCGCGGCGCCCCGGGCCGGCCGGCCGGTCGTGCGCGTGTAGGCCTCGCGCAACCAGGCCGGGCTGTGCGAGGCGACGGCGCAGTGCCGGGCCAGCTCGCCGGGCGGCAACCGCCAGGCGACATCGTCGGGCATCAGCCGGAGCGGGGCGATGCCCTCGGCGCCGGCGTGCAGGAGCCACTCGCCGCTGGCGACGTCGCGTGCCAGGATCGCCGCCCGCGCGCCGGGCGCCAGCTCGGCGAGGCGGGCGCACACATGGGCGAAGGTCTGCGGCAGCGGAGCACCGTCCAGGATCTCGCGGTCCACGCGCGCCTGCACTTCCAGTCCCGTCACCTGGCGCTGCACGCGCGCGGCCATGCCGTTCAGTGCCGCGGCCAGCTCGCCGAACTCGTCGCCGTTCTCGCCGTGCGGCAGCGCGACGCGTGTGCCCAGCTCGCCGCGGGCGAGCCGGCGCGTGCCGTCGGCCAGCCGCTCCAGCGGCACGAGCGTGCGGCGCACCAGCACCAGGCCGAGCAGCATGGCGACAAGCAGCGTGCCGGCGAGCGCCAGCACGACGAGGCGGGCGACCGGCAGGCTCTCGCCGGAGCCGGCCTCGCCGGCCAGCGGGGCCATGCGCGGGCCGACGATGTGCCAGTCGGCGGCGTCGAAGCTGGCGCGCAGGAAGAGGCGCCAGTCGGCGCTGGCCGTCGGGTCCGGCGCGCCATGCGGGCAGAAGAGCCGTTCGCCCGCCGGGCCGAACACGCACAGGCCGGCGCCGGCGCCGTCGGCGCGGAAGTCCGACCACAGGTACTTCGGCGAGACCTCGGCCACCCACCAGGCGCGGCCGGAGTCGTCGCGCACGGCCAGCTGCACTTGCGCCGGGCCGTCGGGCACGGGTAGCCACTGCAGCGGTGGCGGCGGGCCGGCCAGCGCGTCGGTGGCGAGGGTCCGCACGCCGACGAGGTGCACGCCGCCATGCGGGTCGAGCACCGGCGGCGCGCGCCAGTCGGAGCCGGCGGCGTGCACGGCCAGCGTCGTGCGTGCCGCCTCCAGCCGGTCGTGCAGCCGCAAGCCCATCTGCTTGAGCCGCTCGCGTGCCTGGTGCTGCGCCTGCGCCTCGTCGCGCGAGACCACGGCCTCCAGCACGAGCAGCGCCGAGCCGGCCGTGGGCACGAGCGCGGCCAGCAGCAGCACGCGGAACATGCGCCGGGCGATGCGGCTGCCGAGGAAGAGCTGGCGGCCGAGCGCGGCGCGCCACGCGCGGGGCTGCATGCCGGGCTCAGTACATCGAGGCCGGCCCGACGAAGCGGCCGTTGTTGGCGCGCAGGATGTCGTCGCGGCTGGCCTTGGCCGTCAGCGGCGCCGCCGTGGCGCCGTCCGGGCCCTTGCTGTACAGGTCGTAGTCGCTGTTCAGCGGCACCAGCGAGTGGTCCTTGCGCGCCGCACCTTTGGCCGCGGGAGTGACCAGCGGCAGGTACTCGTAGGCGTTGCCCCAGGGGTCGCGCAGGCCGCTGCGGCCGATGGCGGCCAGATCGGCCGGCAGCGCGCCGGTGTCCTGCAGGTGCTGGTCGACCACCGCGCCGATGGCGATGATGTCCTCCTGCGCCTTCTTCGTGCGCACCTTGTTCCTCCAGCCGTCCCAGCCGGAGACGGCGAGGCTCGCCAGCACCGCCACCAGGGCGATGGCGGTCATCAGCTCGATCAGCGTGAAGCCGCGCGCGGTGCGGGCACGCGCGACCCCGGTTACGGCGAGGGGCATGCGCGGGTGATCGGCCGTACGGGCGAGAACTGAATGGCATTGCCGTTGATTCGTGAAGCACTCGGCGGGCTGCCGGGGCGCGGTGCGGCGGTGCCCGCGGCGCCGGCCGGCGCCGCGGCCTGTTGCGCCCCAGCCTGCCGGAAACCCCATGCGGGAAACCCCGGGGGGTCTTTCGATGGCGTCGGAAATGACGGCCTATCCGGCGAGAATCAGCGTACGCCGGCCGGCACCGCTTCATGACGCTCAGGACCATCGTCGTCGTCGACGACAGCGACCCCGACCTGCTGTACGCGCGCATCGTGCTCGAGGCGGCCGGGGTGGCCGACTCGGTCGTCACCGCCGGCACCGGCGCAGAGGCGCTCGAGCTGCTGCAGGGCCAGGCCGGGGCCGACGTCGACTTGGTGCTGGTGGACATCAACATGCCCGAGATGAGCGGCTTCGAGTTCCTCGAAGCCTACTGTCCTCAGGTGGAGGCCGGGCGGTCGCGTGCCAGGGTGGCGATGCTCACGTCCTCGCCGGATCCGGCTGACCGCGAGCGCGCGGCGCGCTACGCCTGCGTGAGCGGGTATCTCGTCAAGCCGGTGCAGGTCGAGGAGGTGCGTGCGCTGGTGGCGCGGCTGCCGGGTCCTGGCTCCACCGCGGCCCGGCAAGGCCCGGGCCGGGCCGAGCGCTGACGCGCGGCGCCCGCGGGCCCCACGCGTCGACACGGCATGCACGCCGACCCGGCCCCCGTGCGCTGGCCGCGCCGCCCGCCCGGGCTCGACGCCGCGCTCGTCTTCGGCTGCGGCTTCCTGCTCTCCTGGGCCGCCATCGCCGTGGCGCGGCTGCCGGGGACGGTCGCCGTCATCTGGCTGGCCAACGGCGCCGTCATTGCCCTCGTCGCCAGCGCGCCGCGCGAACGCACGCTGGCGCTGCTGGCCACGGCGGCGGCGGCGAACCTCGCCGGCAACGTGGCCTACGGCGACACCGTGAGGTTGTCGCTGGCCTTCCTGCCGCCAAACGTGCTGGAGGTCGCCGCCGGCGTGTGGCTCGTGCGCCGCACCGGGCTGGCCGAGCGCTTCCTCGAGCACCAGGGCAGCTTCCTGCGCGTCATCGCCGCCGGCGTGTTCGTGCCGCCGCTGCTGGGCGCCACCGTCGGTGCGGCCACGCTGCAGGCGCTGGGCTTCGCGCCGTTCGCGCGCGTGTGGCCCGACTGGTACATCGGCGACGCCATCGGCGCACTGGCCACGCTGCCCCTCGTGCTGGCCCTGCGCGGCGGCGACGCCGCCGCCACGCTGCGCCGCCTGGCCGCTCCGGCTGGCCTGGCCGTGCTCGGCGCCGTGGCGCTGGCTGTCGTGGCGGCGGTGCAGTGGCTGCACCACCCGTTCGCGGCCATCGGCGTGGTGCTGGTCGCCGTGGCCTTCGTCCGGCCGCGCGTCGAAGCGTTCGCCGGCGTCACCGTCACGGTGGTCGTGCTGGCGCTGCTGCTGGCCACCGGGCGCCTGTCGGTCGTCGACTCGCCGCAGGCGCACCTGCAGCTGTTCCTCGGCGTGCTGCTCGTGCTGCTGCCGCCGCTGGTCGTGGCCGTGGCCGTGGCGCGGCAGCGCACGCTGTCGCGCACGCTGGCCGCCGTGGGCAGCCGGGTCGACGACATCGTCGTCGTCTCAGACCGCGACGGCGTGCTGCTGTGGGCCAACGAGGCGCGCGAGATCTACTGGGGCGTGCCGAACGCCAGCGTCATCGGGCGCAACGGCCGCGACGTCACGCCGGCCGCCTACTGGAACGAAGTGCTCGGCCCGATCGTCGCGCGCGCGGCCGCCGGCGAGACCGTGCGCCGGCGCGCCGAGATCGACTTTCCGGCGCGCGGGCGGCGCACGATGGAGCTGACGGTGCAGCCGGCGCACGACGAGGAAGGGCAGCGCGTCGGCGTGCTCTTCTGCTCGACCGACGTGACGGAGGTCGAGGCGTCGCGCCGCGAGCTGCAGCGCACCGCCGACGCGCTGCGCGCGAGCCACAATGACCTGGAGCAGTTCGTGCGCATCGCCTCGCACGACCTGCGCGAGCCGCTGAACACGATCCAGCAGTTCTGCAGCCTCATCGAGCAGCGCCACGCCGCCGCGCTGGACGACGAAGGGCGCCTGTACTTCGAGCAGGTGCGCGGCGGCGCGGCGCGCCTGCGCGAGATGCTGGACGACGTGCTGCAGTACGTGCGCCTGGAGCAGGCCGCGCCGCCGGCGCCCCGGGAGGTCGACCTCGACGCCGTGCTGCACGAGGTGCTGGCCGCGCTGCAGGCGATCGCCGCCGGCAGCGGTGCCACGGTGCAGGCGGGGCCGCTCGGCACCGTGCCCGGCCACCGTGCGCTGCTCGCGGTGCTGCTGCAGAACCTGGTGGCCAATGCGCTGAAGTTCGTGCCGCCGGGGCGTGCGCCGCAGGTGCGCGTGGCCGCCCGGCGCGAAGGCGGCACGCTGCGCCTGGAGGTGCACGACAACGGCATCGGCATCGACGCCGCGCGGGTGGGCGAGCTCGGCACGCCGTTCCACCGCCTGCACGCACGCCGCAAGTACCCGGGCACCGGGCTCGGCCTGGCTATCTGCCGGCGCATCGCCGAGCAGCATGGCGGCACGATCGAGATCACTTCGCGCGCGGGCGAGGGCAGCTGCTTCGCTCTGGTGATGCCGGAGGCGGGTCCGCCGGAAACGGCGGTCGCGGGTGGTGCACCCGGTGCGCGCGATGTACCCCGACGGGCCCGATGCGCCCGACGCGCCCGGCGCCGCTGCCGCGCGCGCCGCCTTCTAGCGGAGCGGGGCACCGGCCCGGCGTGGCCGCGGCCCGGCGCGGCTAGCGCCGCACCTTGCCGTCGGCGCCGAGGATCGTCAGCTCGACGAAGCTCGAGCCCGTGCGCTTGGCCGGGCCGAAGTCGACGAAGAAGCCGCCGAGGTTGAACTCGCGCATCGTCTCCATCGCCGCGACGAGCGCCTCGCCGCCGGCGCCGCCGCTGCGGCGCAGGCCCTCGGCGATAGTGCGGGCGGCGACGAAACCTTCCATGCTGCTGTAGTTGACGTCGACGTTGGCGCTGGCCGCGGCGGCGAGGAACTCGCCGGCGATCGGCGTCGTCGCCGCGAAGGGGTAGGGCATGACCTGGCTGACGACGACGCCGCGTGCCTCGGCGCCCAGCTCGGCGGCCAGCGCCGCCGTGCCGACGAACGAGACGTTGTAGAACTGGCCGACGAAGCCCGCCTTGCGCGCCTCGCGCACGAAGGCCGCGCAGCTCTTGTAGGCGCTGATCTGCACGACCGCCTCGGGCCGCGCGGCGACGATGGTCTTCACCGCCTGCGCCACGTCCACCGAGTTGCGCTCCACGGTCGCGGTGGTCACCGGCCGGCTCTTCTGCGCCTCGAGCGCGCGCACGACGCCGGCCAGCCCGGCCTGCCCGTAGCTGTCGTTCTGGTGGAACACCGCGATGTTCTTCATGCCCACGCTGGTGAGCTGGCCGACGATGCGCGCCGTCTCGTCGAAGTACGAGGCGCGCACGTGGAAGGCGTAGCGGTTGAACGGCTCGCGCAGCGCCTGCGCACCGGTGAACGGGGCGATGAACGGCACGCGCGCCGCGGTGGCCAGCGGCAAGGCCGCCAGCGACGTGGGGGTGCCGATGTAGCCGAACAGCGCTGCGACGTTCTCGCCGAGCAGCTGCGTGGTGTTCTGCGCGCAGCGGTCGGGCTCGTAGCCGTCGTCCAGGCTCTTCAGCTCGACGGTGCGGCCGTTGATGCCGCCGCGGCCGTTCAGCCGCGCGAAGTGCAGCCGCGCGCCGGCCTGGAACTGCTGGCCGAGCTGCGCCGCCGGGCCCGACAGCGCCGCCGACTGGCCGAGCACGATGCGCCCGCGAGCCTCCTGCGCCAGCAGGGCCGGGGAGGCGAGGGCCGCGGCACCGACGGCGCCGAGTTGCTGCAGCACCCGGCGCCGGCAGAACTGGGGCGCGCAGGCGGCGGCCGGCGGGCGGGATCGGGGCGGCACGTTCACGCGGGCGAGACTAGTGCCAAAGCGCGTGGCCCGCGAAGAGGGGTGACGCGCACTTGCGGGAGGGTGCGGCGCGCGTCAGGCGCCTCGCTTCTAGGGATTGCTCCCTCGCGGGCTCAGGCGGGCAGGGCCTCGGGCTCGGCGGCGG
Source organism: Rubrivivax sp. (assembly GCA_026125665.1). Taxonomy (GTDB): domain Bacteria; phylum Pseudomonadota; class Gammaproteobacteria; order Burkholderiales; family Burkholderiaceae_C; genus Rubrivivax. The sequence goes on along the minus strand of JAHCKS010000027.1, from coordinate 21,386 downwards.
CCTGCTCGACGAGCTTGAACACCGCGACGGCGCGTGTCAGCTGCTGCGCCTGCTGCTGCAGGCTCATCGCCGCGGCGGCCGACTGCTCGACGAGCGCGGCGTTCTGCTGCGTGCCCTCGTCCATCTGCTGCACCGCCTGGCCGACCTGCGCCACGCCGGCGCTCTGCTCGGCGCTGGCGCCGCTGATCTCGCGCATGATGTCCGAGACGCGCCGCGTCGCGCCGACGATCTCCTGCATCGTCGCGCCGGCTTCGTCGACGAGCTTCGCGCCTTCGGCCACCTGGTCCACGCTGGCCTGGATCAGGCCCTTGATCTGCTGCGCCGCCTCGGCCGAACGCTGCGCGAGGCTGCGCACCTCGCCGGCGACGACGGCGAAGCCGCGCCCCTGCTCGCCTGCGCGCGCCGCTTCCACGGCGGCGTTGAGCGCCAGGATGTTGGTCTGGAAGGCGATGGCGTCGATGGTGCCGATGATCTCGGCGATCTTGTCGCTGCTGGCGCTGATCGAGCGCATCTTCTGCACCACGGCACCGACGACCTCGCCGCCGCGCGCGGCGACGCCGCTGGCGCCGGCCGCCAGCTCGTTGGCCTGCTGCGCGTTGGCGGCGTTCTGCTGCACCGTGCCGCCGAGCTGCTCCATCGACGCGGCCGTCTCCTGCAGCGCGCTGGCCTGGCGCTCGGTGCGCTGGCTCAGGTCCTGGTTGCCGCGGCTGATCTCGCGCGCGCCGACGTCGATCTCGGTGGCCGCGCCCTGGATGTCGGCGACGATGCCCTTCAGCGTGCCGACCATGCCTGCGAGCGCCGCCAGCAGCCGCGCCGTCTCGTCGGAAGCGCGGCCGCCTTCGGCGGCCGGCACGGCGTAGAGGTGCCCGCGCGAGACCTGCTCGGCCACCTCCACCGCGGCGTTCAGGCGGCGCGTCACGCGGCGTACCGTGTGCCAGCTGAGCACGCCGATGAAGGCCACGGCCGCCAGCGAGATGCCGATGATCATCGTCAGCGACCAGTTCACGCGGCGGTCCACCGCGGCGCTGACGTCGGCCTGGCGCTCGCCGACGCTCTTCACCTGTTTCTCGCCGAGCTCGGCCTGGCGCGCCGCCACGGCCTTCAGCTGGGCCAGCGACTGCGCCATCGCCTCCTCGCTGGCCAGCAGGCCGGTGCGGCTGGCCGCCAGCTTGTCGATGGAGGTCGCGACCATGCCCATCGCCATCTGCGCCGCCTGCACCTGCTCGGCGAGCTGCGGCCGGCCCATCTTCGTGAGGCCGGCACGCATCGTCTTCATGTCGGCGACGAGCGCCTCGCCCTTCTTGCGCAGCGCCTCGTGCGTGGCCTGCAGTTCCTTCGTGTCGGCGGCCAGCATCAGCTGGCGCAGGCCGGCGCCCATGTCGCGGATGGCCAGGGCCACCGATTCGCTGGTGGCGACGACGCCGCCCGGCTCGTTGCGCAGCCGCAGCGCCGCCTCGAGCACCTGGCGCTGCTTGACGCTGTGCACCTCCAGCGTGTCGGCCAGCGTGCCCAGGCGCGTCACCTGGTCGTCCACCAGCGCCAGCACCGCCTTGCGCTGCGCGGCGTAGGCGGCCTCGCCGCCTTCGGCCTTGGCCAGCGCCTTCGTGCGCTGCGCGAGCAGGCCGTCGCCTTCGCGCGTGATCATCTCCCACAGCCTGGCCGCGGCGGCACGCGTGTCCTTCAGCGGGTCCTCGGGCGTGCCGGCGCCGGCGGGGCGGACGCTGCTGCCCGTGGCCTCGAGCCGCTGGATGCTGTCCAGCGGCGCCTTCACCTTCTCGCGCAGCGGCGTCAGGCGGAAGCGGTTCGTCGCCACGTCGACCTCGCTGACGACGAGCGCCACGTCCTTCAGGCGCGTCTGCGCCTGCAGCGCGAGCTTGGACTGCATGGTCAGCCGGCGGGCGGCATCCTGCGCCCGGTCGGCGGCCTGGCCGGCCTCCACGCCGATGCCGTTGACGGCCTGGCGCGTGGTGCCGATCTGCTCCTCGGCCTTGGCGAGTGCGGCGCGCGCGGCGTCGGTCTCGCTGCGGTAGGCGGCGTCGTCGGCCAGGCGCCGCCTCGCGGCCGCGGCGATCTGTTCGTGCGCGGCAGCGAATTCGCCGCCGCCTTCACCGGCCGTGGCCTTCGCCGCCTCGGGGTCGAGCGTGCGGATCTCCTCGCGCAGCCGGGCGATGCGCTCCAGCTCGCCGGCGGCGGCCTGCGTCACCTTCTGCAGCTCTTCGGCGCTGCGCGCATGGCTCAGGCGCAGCAGCGAGCCCATCAGGCGCTCGCTGCGCTCCTGCAGCTCCAGCGTGCGCGCCTGCAGCGGAGCCGCCTGCGTCGTGAGCCCCCGCAGGTCGCTCTGGATCGACGTGACGGCGAAGAAGCTGACGGCGGCCACGCAGGCGAGGCCGACGCCGGAGAGGGCCGACAGCGCGACGAGGCGATGGGAGATCTTCATGGCGGGAGCGTGTCTTCGGCGGCAGGCGGGCTCGGGCCCGGGCCCGCACCCCGAGGGTGCCGGCCCGGCCGGGGCGGCATCACTTCAGCTTGGTGATGCGGCCGTCGCGGATCTGCGTCAGGAACACCGAGTTCGAGGCCTGGTGGTTGTCGGCGGCGAAGCCGACGCGCATGCCGCCCAGGTCCACGCCCTGCATCGCGCGCAGCGCGCCGACGAGGGCCTCGCGGCTGACGTCCTTGCCGGCGCGCTCGAGCGCGGCGACCATCACCTTGGCCGTGATGCAGCCTTCGAAGTTGACGAAGCCGAGCGACTCGCCGCTGTGCGCCTTGACCGCCTCGCGGCACTCGCGCGTGACGGGCAGGTCGTCGTCGGCCGGGAACGGCACCACCTGGGAGATGAGCACGCCGTCGCCTTCCTTGCCGACCTGCGCGACGAGGCTGTCGGTGCCGACGAAGCTGACGGTCGCCAGCTGGGACTTCAGGCCGGCGGCGCGCGCTTCCTTGATGAACGCGGCCAGCGGCGCGTAGGTGCCGACCATCACCACGGCGTCGGGCTTGGCTTCCAGCATCGCGGCCATGCCCCCCTGGATGGCCAGCGTGTTGCGCTGGAACGTGCCCTTGGCGGCCACCTTCATGCCGCGCTTGGCCAACGCCTTCTCGGTGCCGGAGAGCACCGCCAGGCCGAATCCGTCGTCCTGGTAGAACACGGCCACCGTCTTCGCGCCGTTGGCGAGGAAGTGCGTGACCAGCGCCTCGGCTTCGTCGTCGTAGCTGGCGCGCACGTTGAACACCTGCTTGGTGACGGGCTGGCGCAGGCTCATCGCGCCGGTGAAGGCGCCCACCAGCGGCACGTCCATCTCCTTGACGATCGGCAGCACGGCGTTCGAGGTCGGCGTGCCGACGTAGCCGAAGAGCGAGAACACCTTGTTCTCCTCGATCATCTTCAGCGTCTCGTCGACGGCGCGGTTCGGCTCGTAGCCGTCGTCGCCGACGACGAGCGAGATCTTGCGGCCGTTCACGCCGCCCTTGGCGTTGACGGCGCTGAACACCGCCTCCGCGCCGGCGCGCATGCCCTTGCCCAGGGCCGAGGCCGGGCCGGTCTGCACGTTGACCATGCCGAGCTTGATCTCGGCGGCGGAGATGCCGTCCTGCGCCAGCGCGGGGAGCGCGGCGGCCAGGGCGACGGCGGTGGAGGTGATCATCGGGAAGAGGCGCATGGGGCAGGCTCCTGCGTGCGGCGTGGGCGGTTTTCGGGTGGGGCGGAGTCTGGGCGCAGCCGCACGCGCCTGTTCCGCGAATCAGACCGGTTATCGACCGTCGATTCCGCGTTCTTGAGGGGCCGCCGCCCCGCCGCCGGCGCCGGATCTCTGTGGCAAAGTGCCGCCATGCCGCCGACCTCCGCCGCCCCCGCGGGCGACACGCGCACCGTGCAGGCGGTGTGCCCGCACGATTGCCCCGACACCTGCGCGCTGCACGTCACCGTGGCCGACGGCCGCGTCGTGCGCGTGGCCGGCGACCCCGAGCACCCGCCGACGAACGGCGCGCTGTGCACGAAGGTCAGCCGCTACGCCGAGCGCACGTACCACCCGGAGCGGGTGCTCACGCCGCTGAAACGTGTCGGGCGCAAGGGGGAGGGGCGCTTCGTGCCGGTGGGCTGGGACGAGGCGCTGGACGACATCGCCGGCCGACTGAAGGCGATCGCCGCGCGCGGACCCGACGCGGCGCAGGCCATCCAGCCCTACAGCTACGCCGGCACGATGGGCCTCGTGCAGGGCGAAGGCATGGCGGCACGTTTCTGGCACAAGCTCGGCGCGAGCCAGCTCGACCGCACGATCTGCTCGAACGCCGGCGGCGAGGCGCTGGCCGCCACCTACGGCGCCAAGGTCGGCATGCACGTCGAGTTCTTCGCCGAGAGCCGGCTGATCCTGATCTGGGGCAGCAACCCCATCACCAGCAGCGTGCACTTCTGGAACGTGGCGCAGCAGGCCAAGCGTGCCGGCGCCCGGCTCGTCTGCATCGACCCGCGCCGCACCGAGACGGCGGAGAAGTGCCACCAGCACGTCGCGCTGCTGCCCGGCACCGACGGCGCGCTGGCGCTGGCCTTGATGCACGAGCTCGTCACGCACGGCTGGCTCGACGACGACTACATCGAGCGCCATGTCGAAGGCTTCGAAAAGCTGCGCGAGCGAGCGCTCGCCTGGACGCCCGAGCGCGCCGCGGCCGAGTGCGGGATCGACCCCGGCGCCATCCGCGAGCTGGCGCGCGAAGTGGGAACGACGCGGCCGCTGTCCATCCGCCTGAACTACGGCATGCAGCGCGTGCGCGGTGGCGGCAACGCGGTGCGGCTGATCGCGCTGCTGCCGTGCCTCGTCGGCGCGTGGCGCCACCGCGCCGGCGGCCTACTGCTGTCGTCCAGCGGCTGGTTCAGGAGCGCGCGGCGCGATGCGTGGCTGCAGCGGCCGGACCTGCTCGAGGGCCGCCGCCCGCGCACGGTGAACATGAGCACGATCGGCGACGACCTGCTGCGCGAGGCCTCGCCCGACTTCGGCCCGCGCATCGAGGCGATCGTCGTCTACAACAGCAACCCGGTCGCCGTGGCACCGGAGAGCGCGAAGGTGGCCCGGGGCTTCGCGCGCGAGGACCTCTTCACCGTGGTGCTGGAACACTTCCTCACCGACACCGCCGACCACGCCGACTACGTGCTGCCGGCCACGACGCAGCTCGAGCACTGGGACGCGCACGTCACCTACGGGCATGTCTACGCGATGCTCAACCGCCCGGCCATCGCGCCGCTCGGGCAGGCGCGCTCGAACGCCGAGGTCTTCCGCCAGCTCGCCGCGCGCATGGGCTTCACCGAGCCGTGTTTCGCCGACAGCGACGAGACGATGGCGATGGCCGCGTTCGACCCTTCGCGCGTGAAGCTAGACGAGCTGGCGAAGAAGGGCTGGAGCCGGCTGGCCATCGCCGACGCGCCGTTCGCCGCCGGCGGCTTCCCGACGCCGAACGGCAAGGCCCTCGTCGACGCGCCGGGCTGCGGCGTGCCCGACCACCTGCCGAACTACGAGAGCGTGCGCTCGGCACCGGAGCTGGCCGCGCGCTACCCGCTGGCGATGATCTCGCCGCCGGCGCGCAACTTCCTCAATTCCAGCTTCGTCAACGTGCCGAGCCTGCGCGCCACCGAGCGCGAGCCCGTGCTCGAGATGCACGGCGACGACGCCGCCGTGCGCGGCATCGCCGACGGCGACATCGTGCGCATCTTCAACGACCGCGGCAGCACGCTGGCGCGTGCGGTCGTGGGCACGGCGGGCGAGGGCGCCGGCAAGGACGCCGGGCGCGCCCGCCCGGGTGTCGTCAACGGCCTCGGGGTGTGGTGGCGCAAGTACGGCCGCGACGGCACGAACGTCAACCAGCTCACGCACCAGCGGCTCACCGACATCGGCCGCGCGCCGGCGTTCTACGACTGCCTGGTGCAGGTGGAGCGGGCGGCCGCGCCGGCTGCCGGACCCGCAGCGTGACCGCGCCGTGCGCTTCACCGGCAAGCACATCGCGCTGATGGCGGCGGCAGGCGTGGTCGCACTCGCGGCGCTCGCCGCGGGCACCGTGTGCCTGACAAGCGGCTGCGGCACGATCGGCTACTACGCGCAGGCCGTCGGCGGGCATCTGGAGATCGTCGGCAAGTCGCGTTCGATCTCGGGCTGGATCGATGCCGAAGGCACGGAGCCGCGCCTGCGCGAACGGCTGCAGCTCGCGCAGCGCATGCGCGACTTCGCCGTGCAGGAGCTGAAGCTGCCCGACAACGCGAGCTACCGGCGTTATGCCGACCTCGGTCGCAGCGCCGTGGTGTGGAACGTCGTCGCGGCGCCGGAGCTCTCGCTGACGCTGAAGACCTGGTGCTTCCCGGTCGTCGGCTGCGTCGGCTACCGCGGCTACTTCGACCGCGCCGGCGCCGACGCGCTGGCCGGGGAGCTGAAGGCGCAGGGCCTGGACGTCAACGTCTACGGCGTGCCGGCCTACAGCACGCTCGGGCAGACCAACTGGATGGGCGGCGACCCGATCCTGAACACCTTCATCTACTGGGGCGAAGGCGAGCTCGCCAAGCTCATGTTCCACGAGCTGGCGCACCAGGTGGCCTACGCCGGCGACGACACGACCTTCAACGAGAGCTTCGCCGTGGCCGTGGAGCGCATCGGCGGCGCGCGCTGGCTCGAGCAGCACGCCACACCCGAGGTGCGCCAGGCCGATGCCGACGCGGCACAGCGCCGGGTCGACTTCCGCGCCATCACGCAGCGCGCCCGCACCAGCCTCGAGACCCTGTACGCCAGCGCCATCACCGAAGCCGAGAAGCGCGAGCGCAAGGCCGGTCTGCTCGCCGCCATGCGCGCCGAGTACGAGCAGGTGAAGGCGACGCGCTGGAACGGCTTCGCCGGCTACGACGGCTGGTTCGCGCGCGCCAACAACGCCTCGCTCGGCGTGCAGGCGGCGTACAACGAGCTCGTGCCGCAGTTCGAGCAGCTGTTCGAGCGCCAGGGGCGCGACTTCGAGCGCTTCTATGCCGAGGTGAAGCGGCTGGCGGAGCTGCCGAAGGCCGAGCGGCGCGCCGCGCTGGCGGCAGCTTCGGCCGCGGCGCCGGCCGGCGGCAGGCGCTGAAGGGCGCGAAGCGGACGCGACGGTTCCGGAACGACGAGGACGAGGAGAAGAAAGTCATGGCCGACCTGCGCATCCACCGCGAACACGAGCTCGGCCTCGCCCGGGCCCGCAAGGTGGCCTGGAAGTGGGCCGAGGAGGCGGAGAAGAAGTTCGACATGGAGTGCACGGTGATCGAAGGCGAGTACTCCGACACCGTGGAGTTCACGCGCACCGGCGTGAGCGGCCGGCTCATCGTCGCTGCAGACCACTTCGACCTCGAGGCCAAGCTCGGCTTCCTGCTCGGCGCGTTCGCCAAGACGATCGAAGGCGAGATCCAGAAGACGCTGGACACGCTGCTGGCGGAGGGAGCCGGCGGCGGCAGGAAGGTGGCGGCGAAGGCCGGCGCGAAGGCGAGCGCGAAGCCGGTCAAGGGGTCGCCGAAGAAGGCCTGAGCCCACCCTTCGGGCCCGCGGCCCCGCGGCGCCCGGCCGGTGCGCTCGGCGCGTCTCGCCGGGCCGTCGCAGCCACGCGCCCGGGATGCTCAGTCGAACCGCGGCAGCTCGAACCCGTAGAACAGCGACTCGCGCGTGGCGCGGATCAGCGGGCCTTCCCCGATGCCGATGCGCAACGCACTCAGCCGCTCGTAGGGGCGCTGCTCGACGAAGCCGGTGCCCTGCGCACAGAACAGCAGCAGCACCTGCTCGCCGCGCGGCACCACCAGCTCGGCGCCGGCGGCCAAGCGCAGCTGCGTCAGGCCGAGGCCGCGCTCGTTGAAGCGGCCGAGCGTGCGCAGCCACACGCCGCCGCGGCCGGGCATCGGCACCCAGGTGAAGCGCTCGGGGTCCATGAACACCGGCGCCGAGTAGCGCGGCTTCGGGTAGATCAGCGGCCGGCGGTGCACGTGCTCCCACAGCGCCTCGTAGCTGTCCTTCTCGTGCCGCATGCCGTGCGCGTCGTACCAGGTGAAGGTGCGCTCGCCGATCTCGCCCTTGCCGCGCAGCGCCTCGATGCCCTCGCCCATCTGGCGCCGGCTCATCAGCCCGGCGCCCGACGCGCCGCCCACCTGCAGCAGCAGCGTCAGGCTGCGGCCCACGCCTTCCTGCGTGTACCAGGTGCCTTCGCAGAAGTAGCCGACGCTGCCGTGCGGCTGCACGAGGCCCGGGCCGAAGCCGAACGAGCCCTCGAGCATCACGCGCACCTGGTCGAAGTTGTGGCGGTGGTGCGCGGTGAAGTAGCCGCCGCCCACCTCCATCAGCTGCAGCCGGAAGTTGTCCGGCCGGCCTTCGGTGCCGGTGAGCAGCTCGTTGTAGGCCACGCTGCTCTCGGGCGCACGCGTGCCCGCGGGCGGCTCGTGCCGCACGCTGTCCTGCAGCCGGACCAGTTGCATGCCGCGCCCCCGTTGCATTTCAGCGGCTGCCAGCATCGGCCACCCCGTGGCGGGTCGAGAGCATGAGCGGAGGAGGCGCGGGGAACATCGATGCGGGCAACCAGGGAACGACTTGGCGGCATTCTCCGCGGCCGCCGAGCGCCTCCCACTCCCCGAAAGCGATGCCCGCCCCACGACTTCGAGTGTTCGGGCACGTTCGCCGAGCCCCCCGCTCGGGGGGGTATCCTGCGGCGCGTGGCCGACGAGGCGAGCGCCGCGTGCCGGCGCAGGCCCGGCGCCCCGCGCTGCCTCCCCACGAGTGCAGAAGGCCCAGGTCGGCCGGGGCCCCGCGGCGCGCCGCGCTTTGGCATGCTTCGGCCATGCGACGCACCGCACAACCAGGGCCCCGACGTTGGCCAGCTACACGCTGATCTTCAGGCGCTACGCGCCGTTCGACTCGTTCGGCCTCGGCTTCGAGGGCGACGGCCGCAGCGCCGCCTCGACGCGGCTGGACGTGACGGCGCGCACGATCGGCGTCGTCGTCTTCGACGAGCACGACGTCACGTCGATCAGCGCGACCAGCTCGGGCACCGAGTACGTGGCCGCCGGGCAGCGCGTGCGCGAGTTCCTCGGCCGGCACACCTCCGAAGTGGCCGCCAACGTGCGTGTCATCGCGCGCCGCTCGGGCTATCTGCGCTTTCGCGCCAGCAGCGCAGGGGGCAACCCGATGCTCGGTTTCCTGGCGCCGAACATCGACACCTTCGTCGAGATCGGCGTGCTGTTCTTCGGCCACGAGCTGCTGGTCAACGGCATCGTCAGCGGCGACGACTTCCCCAACGCCGAGGTCTTCCTTGCCAGCCCGGGCGGCGGCGCGCAGCTGCTGTTCGACTTCCACACCACCGGCGGGCGGCACAGCGGGCCGTTCACGCGGCTGGCCTTCGACCACGAGGACAACGTGCTCGGCACGTTCTGGCTGCGCGTGCCGTTGCGCGCCGGCGGCGAGCTGCCGCCGAGCCCGTTCTGACGCGCGCCCGCCGGCGGCCGGGGCGGGCCCCGGCGGCGCGGCGAGAGCCCGCGCTGACTCTTGCGTCTTTGTCGCCGGGGCCACAATGCGCGCCATGTCCGATACCCCCTCCGACCAGCGGCTCGAGGTGCTCGGCCGCGCCACCAGCATCAACGTGCGCAAGGTGCTGTGGACCTGCGCCGAGCTCGGCCTGGAGATCACGCACACGCCCTGGGGCGAGGGCGACCTCTCGCTGGCGAGCTCCGACTTCCGCACGCTCAACCCGCATGGCCTGGTGCCCGTGCTCGTCGACCCGAGCGTCGGCAGCGGCCGCGGCCTCGTGCTGCGCGAGAGCAACACGATCTGCCGCTACCTGGCTGCGCGAGAGCGGCGGCACGACCTGCTGCCCGAGGTGCCGGCCGACCGGGCGCGCGTCGAGCAGTGGATGGACTGGATGGCCACGGAGCTGAACAACGCGTGGCGCACGGCCTTTCTCGGCCTCGTGCGCAAGAGCCCGGCGCACCAGGACGCCACGGCCATCGCCGCCAGCGCGGCCGAGTGGAACCGGCAGATGGGCTTCCTGGAGCAGGCACTGCGCCGGGCCGCCGAGCGCGACAGCGGGCCGTACGTCACCGGCCGCACCTTCACGCTGGCCGACATCGTGCTGGGACTGGCCACGCACCGCTGGCTGATGACGCCGATCGAGCACGCCGAGCTTCCAGCCGTGCGCGCGTGGTACGAGCGGCTGTCGGAGCGCCCGGCCTTCCTCGTGCACGGGCGCAACGGCCCGCCCTGAGTTCGTCGACCCCCTCGCCTTGCCGAAGGGCCGCGCGGGCCACCTGTCCGCGCGGCGAGCCCGCCATGTGCCGCAACATCAAGACCCTGTTCAACTTCGAGCCGCCGGCGACCGAGCTGGAGATCCGCGACGCCTCGCTGCAGTTCGTGCGCAAGCTTTCGGGCTTCACCGTGCCCTCGAAGGCCAACGAAGCCGCGTTCGACGCCGCCGTCGCCGACGTGGCGGCGGTGGCGCGCCGGCTCATCGGCTCGCTCGTGACGAGCGCGCCGCCGCGTGACCGCGTGGTGGAGGCCGAACGGGCGCGCCAGCGCTTTCGGCTACGCTCCGCGCGCCTCGCCAGCCTCGCCCGCCCCGACCCCACTCCATGACGCGCATCCTCATCGCCGGTTACCAGCACGAGACCAACACCTTCGCGCCGAGCCTGGCCGACTGGGCCGCCTTCACGCGCGGCGACTCGTTCCCGGCGTTCACGCGCGGCGACGAGATGGTGCGCCAGCTCGCCGGCATCAACATCCCGGTGGCCGGCTTCATCGACGCGGCAAGGACGCACGGCTGGACGCTCGTGCCTTCGGCCTGGGCCGGCGCGATCCCGTCGTCGTACGTCACGCTCGACGCCTTCGAGCGCATCGCCGAAGCGATCTGCGACGACGTGCGGGCCGCGAAGGACCGCGGCGGGCTCGACGCGATCTACCTCGACCTGCACGGCGCCGCCGTGGCCGAGCATGCGCTGGACAGCGAAGGCGAGCTGCTGGCCCGCCTGCGCGCCATCGTCGGGCCGGCGCTGCCGGTCGTGGCCAGCCTCGACCTGCACGCCAACGTCACGCGGCGCATGCTCGAGCTCGCCGATGCGCTGGTCTCGTACCGCACCTACCCGCACGTGGACATGGCCGACACCGGCGCACTGGCCGCGCAGCTCCTGGCGCGGCGGCTGGCCGCCGGGCGCAAGGAGCCGCAGGCGGCGCGGCGTTTCCCGTACCTGATCCCGCTCAACGCGCAGAGCACGCTCCTCGAGCCGGCGGCCGGGCTGTACGACGAGCTGAAGGCGCTCGATCGCGAGCTCGGCACCGTGACGAGCTTCTGCCCCGGCTTCCCGGCCGCCGACTTCGACGAGTGCGGCCCGGTGCTGTGGAGCCACGGCGAACGTGCCGAGACGGCCGCCGAGCGCCTGTGGGCGCGCGCCGGCGAGCCGGCGCAGTGGCGCATCGAGGTGCTTCCGGCGCGCGACGCCGTGGCGCAGGCGCTGGGCCTGGCCGCATCGGCGGGCAAGCCGGTGGTGCTGGCCGACACGCAGGACAACCCCGGCGCCGGCGGCGACAGCAACACCACCGGCGTGCTGCACGCGCTGCTGGCGCAAGGCGCCGGCCGGCGCTTTCCCGGCCAAGTGGCGCTCGGCCTGATGTTCGACCCCGCGGCCGCGCGGGCGGCACACGAGGCCGGGCTCGGCGCCGAGATCGACCTGCCGCTCGGCAAGGCCGTGCCCACCTTCACCGGCCAGCCGAGCGACCCGCCGGTGCAGGGCCGCTTCAAGGTGCTGGCGCTGGCCGACGGCCGCGTCACGCTGAAAGGGCCGATGATGACCGGGCTCACCGTCGGCCTGGGCCCGAGCGCGTGCCTGGAGATCGAAGGCATCCGCATCGCCGTGACCAGCGGCAAGAAGCAGCTGCTGGACCGCGAGCTGCTGCGCATGGTGGGCATCCAGGCCGAGCAGATGAAGCTCATCGTCGTGAAGAGCTCGGTGCACTTCCGCGCCGACTTCCAGCCCAACGCCAGCCACGTGCTCGTGGCCAAGGCCGCCGGCCCGATGGCGGCTGACCCGGGCGACCTGCCGTTCCGTCGGCTGGCGCCGGCCACGCGCACGCGGCCCTGAACGGCGCTGCCCGGGCTGGCCGGTGCGGGCTCGGCCCCACGGGCTGCGAGCCGCCCGGCAGCCCCGGGCAAGCACTGATCCGGCCCGGTGCAAAGCATTGCCTCAGGCCGGTTGCTCTGAGCGACACTGCGGGCCTCGCGCTCGGCGGATGCCCATGCACCGAATCCTGAACCTTTCCGCGGCGGGCCGGCCGGCCCGCCGGGCCGCGGGCCGCGCGGCATGCTTGGCGGCGCTGCTCGCGCTGCTGGCCGCCTGCGCCGCACCGCCGCTGGCCGACCCGTACTCCGACGCCCCCGAGACCGCGCCCGACCTCTCGCGCCCGGTGCTCGACGCGCCCTCGTACGCCGAGGCGCTGCGCGTGTGGCGCAACGCCACCGACGTCAACGCGTGGATCGGCGCACGTTTCCAGTACGACCCCGAGCGCGCGCTGCTGCTGTCCGAGACACAACGCGAGCGGGGCCTGCGGCTGCCGATCACCGAGCCGGCGCTGTTCTTCGCGCACCCGCGCGGCGTGTGCATCGACCTGGCGCGCTTCGGCGTCGAGACGCTGCGGCGCATCGACCCCGCGGCGCGCGCCAGCTACGTGATGATCGAGTTCGATCCGCGCGTGATCGGCGGCCAGGTGCTGCGCCGGCACTGGGTGGCCGGCTTCGAGCGCGACGGCCAGCACTACTACTTCGCCGACTCCAAGCGCCCGGGCCATATCGCCGGCCCGTACACGAGCACCGAGGAGTACATCGCTGAGTACGCGCGCTACCGCGGCCGGCCCATCGTGGCCTGGCAGGAGCGGCTGTCGTACGAGCGGCAACTGCGGCAGGCTTCGCGCACGCAGGTGTCGTCGCCGCAGCCGCGGCCCTGAGCGGGCGGCGGGCTGCGGGCTGCGGGCCGCGGCGCCGGGCGAGCCGCGGTTGTGTAATCCGGGCCGGGGTTCGCCGACGAAAGCCGAACCGGAGTGCCGCCGATGAAGCGATTCCTCGTCCTTGCCGCCACGCACGTGGCCATGCTGGCCGTGGGCTTCGCGCTCGGCATCTACGCGCTGCCCATCCTCATCGCCCCGCCCGCGCCGAGCACGGCCGAGGTGGCCGCGCAGGCCGCCGCCGCCAGCTTCAAGGGCCGGTTCCGGCGCGACCTGAAGGACAGCGACGCCCTGCACTGGGGCGAAGGCGAGGTGACGGTGGGGCCGCGGAGCATCGCGCTGATGGGTCGCCTGGCGCCGGGGCCCGACTACAAGCTCTACCTCTCGCCCGAGTTCGTCGAGACCGAGGTGGACTTCAACCGCCTGAAGCCGCAGATGCAGCGCGTGGGCGACGTGAAGACCTTCGAGAACTTCCTCGTCGAGCTGCCCGCCGGCGTGGACCCGGCGCGCTACACGAGCGTCATCGTGTGGTGCGAGACCTTCTCGCAGTTCATCACCGCGGCGAAGTACCGCTGAGGACCGGCCGCTTCCACACCGCCCGCGCCGGGCGTCGGCCGGCCATCGCGCGCAAGGCCATGCGCCAGGACCGCCGCATGCCGGCGGTGGCCCGTCACAACTGCAGCGCCTGGGCGAGATGGGTGTAGGTGGCGGCGACGCGGCGCAGGTGCCGCGACTCCGGATGCGTCAGCAGCCACAGCTCCGTCTCCGCGTCGGCCAGGGCGTCGGTCAGCGGCGTCACGTCGCCGCGCGGTCCGCCGAGGAAGAGGGGCACGATGCCCACGCCCAGGCCGAGTGCCGCGAGCTCGAGCACCGACAGCACGCTGCTGACGGTGTAGCGCGGCACCGCCTTCGGAAAGTGGCGCTTGCGCCAGACGACCGAGGGGTGGTCGGGTAGCGCGTCGTCCACGGCGATCCAGTCCGCCCGGCCGGCCTGCACGTCGGCCCACCGGGGCGCGCCTCGCTTCGCCGCATAGAGCGCCACGCGGATCGGCCCGACCCGGCGCCCCACCAGGTGCTGCGGCGGGCGCTTCGTGGCGCGCACGGCCACGTCGGCGTCGCGCCGCGTCAGGCTGGCGAGCTCGTTGCCTGTGTGCAGCTCGAAGCTCAGCAGCGGGTGCGTCTGCTGCAGCGAACGCAGTGCCGGCGCGACCAGGCCGTGCAGCACGGTGTCGGTGGTGGTGATGCGCACCGAGCCGGCGACCTGCGTCGGCGACTGCTCGAGCGACGAGCGCGCCGCCTCCAGCGCCCGCTCCATCTCCTCGGCATGCGCGGCCAGCTGCGACGCCGTCTCGGTGGGCAGGTAGCCGGCGCGCGTGCGCTCGAACAACGCCTGGCCGACGCTGCGTTCGAGCCGCTGCAGGCTGCGGAAGACCGTCGACGCATCGACGCCCAGGCGCTCGCCCGCCGCGGCGAGCGTCCTGGCGCGCGCGAGCGCGAGCACGACCTGCAGGTCGCCGGGGGCGAGACGGTATTGCGATCCCGCAATGGCTCTTTGCTTCATCGTCTATTCCAGTGGCAGCAGTGCAATCCTACATTCATCCCGTCTTCCAACCCCATCGAAAGGACCACCCATGAAGCTGTACTACGCTCCCGGAGCCTGCTCGCTGGCCGTGCACATCGCGTTGCGCGAGCTCGGCTTGCCGTTCCAGGCCGTGAAGGTCGACCTCGCCACGCACCGGCTCGACGACGGCAGGCCCTACCACGACATCTCGCCGCGCGGCTACGTCCCGGTGCTCGAGCTGGACGACGGCGCGCGCCACAGCGAGGTGGCGTCGCTGCTGCAGTACCTGGCCGACCGCGGCCCGGCGCAGGCGCTGATCGGCCCCGTGGGCAGCGCGCGGCGCCTGGCGGTCACCGAGGCGCTGGCCTTCGTCGCCACCGAGCTGCACAAGGTGTTCAGCCCGTGGCTGTGGCACAAGGAGACGGCCGAGTCGACGCGCACCGCCGTGCGCGAGAAGCTGGCCACGCGCTTCGCCGAGCTCGACCGGCTGTTCGCGAAGCAGGCCTTCATCGCCGGCGACTACAGCGTCGCCGACGCGTACGCCTTCGCCATCCTCAACTGGGTGAACTTCCTGGCCATCCCGATCACCGCCCAGCCGCACCTGCAGGCCTACCTGGCGCGCGTGGCCGCGCGGCCGGCGGTGCAGGCGGCGTTGCGCGCCGAAGGCCTGGGGAAGAAGTGAGCGCCGTGCCGGTTCTCGTCTCGCACGCGCTGTGCCCCTACGTGCAGCGGGCGGCCATCGTGCTGGCGGAGAAGGGGATCGCCTTCGAGCGCCGGGACATCGACCTGGCGCACAAGCCGGCGTGGTTCCTGCGCCTGTCGCCCACCGGCAGGACGCCGATGCTGCTGGTGCAGGGCGAGGCGCTCTTCGAGTCGGCGGCGATCTGCGAGTACCTCGACGAGACCGCCCTGCCGCGGCTGCACCCGGCCGACGCGCTGCGGCGCGCCAGGCATCGCGCGTGGATGGAGTTCGGCTCCGGCCTGCTCGACCTCATCGCCGCCTTCTACCGGGCGGCCGATGACGACGCCCTGGGGCAGCGGGCGCAGGAGATCCGCACGCGCTTCGCGCGCCTGGAGGCCGTGCTCGCCGACGGCCCCTTCTTCGACGGCGCGTTCGGCCTCGTCGACGTGGTGTTCGGCCCGGTGTTCCGCTACTTCGACCTCTTCGACACCCTCGGCGACTTCGGCTTCTTCGCCGCCACGCCCAAGGTCCGCGCCTGGCGCCGCGCCCTGGCCGCGCGTCCGTCGGTGAGGCAGGCGGCGCATCCGCGCCACGAGGCGCTGCTGCGCGCGTTCATCCAGCGGCAGGGCGGCGCGTTGGCACGGCGACTGCAAGGTCAGGCGGCCGGCTTGGCGTGAATCGCCCGGTACCGGGCCGGGCCATGCCATGGCCCGGCGCCGGTGCAGCGAATGGCTCTCGCGGGCGATGCCGGCCCGGGGCTCCGCGGCCGAAGATGCGGCCCATCGAACACGAGCCGCCGCCCGCCCAGCGGGCGCCGCGGCCCGCGCCTCGCACCCCCGACCGGCCTGCCGGCGCCGCGGCGCCGTCGGCAAGCCCTGCCCGACGCGACCGCTGCCACGTCTGCCATGAGGATTGCCATGAACGCCACGAGCCCTGCCGTGCCCGCCCTGCCGGCCCACCCGATCGCCCCCGACACCTGGCTGATCCCGCACTTCGCCTCGGCCGGCGACGGCCTGTTCCTGCCTGTCAACTCGCTGCTGATCCGCGGCCGCGAGCCGGTGATCGTCGACACCGGCGCGCCGGTGCATCGCGCTTCGTGGCTCGAGAAGGTGTTCGCGCTCGTCGAGCCCGAGGACGTGCGATGGATCTTCCTCTCGCACGACGACGGCGACCACACCGGCGCGCTGCTCGACGTGCTCGAGCGCTGCCCGAACGCGACGCTGGTGACGAACTTCTTCAGCGTCGAGCGGCTGGCGCTGGAGAAGCCGGCGCTGCCGCTGGCGCGCATGCGCTGGATCGAGCCGGGCGGCCGGTTCGACGCCGGCGACCGCGTGCTGCACCTGTTCCGCCCGCCGATCTTCGACGGGCCGACGACGCGCGGCCTGTTCGACGCGAGAACCCGGGCGATGTGGGCGGTGGACTCGTTCGCCTGCCTGACCCCTGGCACGCTGGACGCCGCCGACATGCCTGCCGAGCTGCTCGCCGAGTGCATGCCGGCGATGAACAGCGCCGTCTCGCCGTGGCACGCCTGGCTCGACCGCGCCGTCTATGCGCGGCACGTCGATGCCGTGGAGGCCCTGGGTGCCACCGTGGTGGCCTCGGCACATGGCCCGGTGCTGCGCGACCAGGCGCTGGACGACGCGTTCGACCGCGTGCGCGGCCTGGCCGGTGCGCCGATCATCCCCACCGCGGGGCAGGAACTGCTCGACACGCTGATCGCCGCGACGCTCGAGGAGGCCGCACCCCCGGCGCGTCACGGACGCGCCGAGGCGATACCGTCGTAGATGGCGTAGCGGATGGCCTGCGGGAATTCGCCGATCACGCCGGCGACGGCCGTGTTGGTCATCACGACGACGCTCAGCTCTGCCTGCGGGTCGACGAACCAGTGGCTGCCGAGCACGCCGCCCCACTGCCACGTGCCGGCGTGCTGGGGCGTGCGGGCGGCGCGGGGGTCGAGCAGCACCGCGGCGCCGAGGCCGAAGCCCCAGCCCTCGCCCTCGGTCCAGGCGCGCAGGTGGCCGATGCGGTGGGTGGACAGGTGCCGCATCGAGCGCGGCGAGAGGATCGGCGCGCCGCCGGTGCGCAGGGCCTCGAGCAGGCGCATGAAGTCGCGCGCGGTGCCGCTCATGCCGGCGCCTCCCCACGGGCTGGCCCGCGTGTCGAGCAGGTGCTGCGGCGAGACCTGGATGCCGGGCCCCATCGGAATCGTGTCGCCGCAAGCGCGCATGCGCACGGCTCTGGGATCGCCGTCGCGGTAGGGCACGGCGAGCCGGGTCCGATCGACCACGCCGAAGCCTGTATCGGCAAGTCCGAGCGGCGCGCTCACGTGGCGCGCCACAGCCTGCGGCAGCGACAGCCCGGTGACCTTTTCGATGATCGCACCGAGCACATCGGTCGACATCGAGTAGCGCCACTGCGTGCCGGGAGCGGACACGAGCGGCGCCGCGGCCAGGTCGCGCAGGGCTTGCCCGAGGGTCTTTCCGCCGCCGGCCAGGCCCTCGGTCACGGCGAGCCGGTGATAGGGGCTGCCCGGAGGTTCCTGGAACGCGTAGCTCAGGCCCGACGTGTGGCTCATCAGCTGCCGCACGGTGATCGTGGGCTGCGTGCCGTCGGGCAGGCGCGGCGTGAAGTACGGCAGCCAGCGATGCACCGGGTCGTCCAGGCCGAGCAGCCCGCGATCGACGAGCGCCAGCGCGGTGGCGCTGGTGAACAGCTTGCTCAACGAGGCGAGGTGGAAGATCGTGTCCTCGGTCGCCGGACGGCCCGCCTCGCGGTCGGCGTGGCCGGCGGCGCGGCGGTACACCGGCCGCCCCGCCCGGTGCACGAGGGCCACGACGCCGACGATCCTCTCGTCGGCCACCCAGCGGTCGATGACGCGGTCGAGCCGCTCGGCGAAGCGGGGTGCGGCCTGCGCGGGCAGCGTGCCCGGCGCGCCGAGCGCGAGCGAGGCGAGGAGGGCGGCGAACGGCGCGCGGGGCCGCCGCAGGTGCGGGAAGGTCATGGCGTGTGCTCCGTCGGGTGATGTGAGGCATCGGAGCGAACGATTCTTTTGACGTGGCCGGCGGCGCACGAGAGCTGCATTGGACAAGGGCGGTCCGATCGTGCCAACCTCGCCCGATGCGTCGCCGTGCTCCCGTCCGCACCGAGGCTGCGCTGTCGGTGGCGCTGCTGGCGGTGCCGCAGACGACGCCGGCGGCGCTGTACGGGTTGTGGGAGGTGTTTGCCGCGGTGGGGGTGGCCTGGGGCCGGCTCACCGGCGAGCAGGCGCCGGCGCGGCGCATCCAGGCGCGCGTCGTGGCCAGTCGCCGCGAGCCGTTCACCGCGTCGCTCGGCGTGCCGATCGTTCCTGCGTCCTCGCTGGCGTCCGCTGCCGCCAGCGACCTCGTGATCGTCTCCGACCTGAGCCTCGCGCCGCACGAAGACGCGCGCGGGCTCTGGCCGGCCGAGGCGAGCTGGCTGCGAGCCCGGTTCGAGCGCGGCGCCGCCGTGGCATCGGTGTGCACCGGCTCGGTGTTGCTGGCAGAGGCGGGGCTGCTGGACGGCTGGCCGGCTACCACCCACTGGGCGGCGCGTTCGATCTTCGAGCGCTGTTACCCGCAAGTGGACCTGCGCCCCGAGCGCATCCTGTGCCCCGCCGGCCCCGAGCAGCGCATCGTCACGAGCGGGGGTTCGGCCGCGTGGGCGGACCTGGCGCTGTACGTGATCGCGCGCTACTGCGGCCAGCCCGAGGCGCAGCGCATCGCAAAGATCTTCGTGCTCGGCGACCACAGCGACGGCCAGCTGCCCTTCGCGACGATGACCGGCCACCGGTACCACGAGGACGGGCTGATCCACCGCTGCCAGGCCTGGGCCGCCGATCACTACGCGAGCCGCAACCCGGTGGCCGAGATGATGGCGCGGGCGCGGCTGCCGGCGCGCACGTTCGCGCGGCGGTTCGCCAAGGCCACCGGCTACACCCCGCTCGGCTACGTGCATGCGCTGCGCGTCGAGGAGGCCAAACAGATGCTGGAGACCTCCGACGCGCCGGTGGAGCAGATCGCCCACGAGGTCGGCTACGGCGATCCGGCCTTCTTTCGCCGCCTGTTCAAGCGCCGCACGGGCATCACGCCGGCCCGCTACCGGCAGCGGTTCGGGCGCGTGGGCTGGGTCGAGCAGCGCTGACCGTGCGCGGCGCCGCAACCGCCCCTGCGGCAGGCGCGCGGGCCGCATCGCAAGCGGCCGGGCCGAAGGCGGTGCTTCGCCAGGCGGGCGCTCCCGCGACCGCCTTGCCCGCCGGCCCGGCGTTGTTCATCATCGGGCCGGCGCGCGATGCCGCCGCCGGCTTTGCGGCCGCCCCGCATCGAACGCGTCGGAACCGCACACGACCCGCCGTGGTGAACCCCGCCGACACGAACAAGGCCCTGGTGCGCGCATTCGTCGATGCCGTCAACGCGCACGACTGGCCGGGCCTGGCCGACCTGCTCGCGCCGGCGTTCGTCAGGCACAGCGTGGCCGCCGGCGAACCCGCGGTCGGATCGGCCAGCGAGCTCGTTCGTTTCCTCGAGCAGGAGCTCGCCACCTTTCCGGACGCGCGCGAGGAGCTGCTGGACCTGGTGGCCGAGGGCGACAAGGTCGCCGCCCGTCACCTCTTCTCGGGCACGCAGCTCGGCCCGATGGGTGCCCATCCCCCGAGCGGCAGACGGATGACGGCGACCTACCTCGCCATCTACCGCGTCAGCGCGGGCCGGCTCGCCGAAGCCTGGGTCGAGTGGGACAACCTGGCCGGCCTGCGGCAGCTCGGCCATGCGGGGGCGTTCGAACCCGGCCGGAGTGCCGCCGTCCCCGCCGGCGCGCCCGATCACGAAGGCCCCGCGGCCCGAGGGCACGCGTGCCACACCCCAGGCAGGCCATAGCGCCGGGGCGACCCCACCCGCTGGGCGCGCGGCCGCTGGCCGACGGCGTGGCGTTCTCCGTGTACTCGCGGCACGCCGAACGCGTGGAGCTGCTGCTCTACGAACAAGCCGACAGCGCGCGACCCGATAGCCGCATCGCGCTCGATCCCGCGCAGCACCGAACCGGCAACTACTGGCACGCCTTCGTGCGCGGCGTCGGGCCGGGGCAGGTCTACGGCTACCGCATGCACGGGCCGTTCGACCCGGTGCGCGGGCACCGCTTCGACCCGCACAAGGTGCTGCTCGACCCGTACGGCCGCGCCGTGGCCATCCCGTCGGACTGGCAGCGCGGCGCCGGCTCGCTCGCCGGGCCCAACGACGCGCAAGCCTGCAAGAGCGTCGTCGCCGACGACCAGGCCTACGACTGGCAGGGCGACCAGCCGCTGCGCCGCCCGTTCGCGCAGACGCTGATCTACGAGCTGCACGTGCGCGGCTTCACGCAGCACGAATCCTCGGGCGTGCCGGCGCCGCGGCGCGGCTGCTACGCCGGCGTGGTCGACAAGATCCCCTATCTGCTCGACCTCGGCGTCACGGCGGTCGAGCTGATGCCGGTGTTCCAGTTCGACCCGGCCGACGCGCCGCCGGGCAAGCGCAACTACTGGGGCTACGCGCCGATCTCGTTCTTCGCGCCGCACGCGGGCTACGCCGCGGGTGCCGCGCCGCTGGCGGTGCTGGACGAGTTCCGCGACATGGTGCGCGCGCTGCACCGGGCGGGGCTCGAGGTCATCCTCGACGTGGTGTTCAACCACACCGCCGAGGGCGACGAGCGCGGCCCCACCTTCGGCCTGCGCGGGCTGGACAATGCCACCTACTACCTGCTCGACCGCGCAGGCCGCTACGCCAACCACTCGGGCTGCGGCAACACGCTGAACGCCAACCACGCGGTGGTGCGGCGCCTGATCATGGACAGCCTGCGCTACTGGGTGCGTGTGATGCACGTCGACGGCTTCCGCTTCGACCTGGCGTCGATCCTGTCGCGCGACGAGTACGGGCACCCGGTGCACAACCCGCCGGTGCTGTGGGACATCGAGACCGACCCGGTGCTGGCCGGCACCAAGCTCATCGCCGAGGCCTGGGACGCGGCCGGGCTGTACCAGGTGGGGCAGTTCTTCGGCGAGCGCTGGAAGGAGTGGAACGGCCAATTCCGCGACGACGTGCGCTCGTTCGTGCGCGGCGAGCCCGGCATGGTGCCGCGCCTGGCAGACCGCCTGATGGGCAGCCCCGACCTGTACGGCGCGCGCCCGCGCGAGCCGGCGCAGAGC
>JAHCKS010000260.1 GCA_026125665.1 Rubrivivax sp. | reverse complement strand
CTTCGCCAAGGCGCTGCGCGCCATCCTGCGCCAGGACCCCGACGTCATCATGATCGGCGAGATCCGCGACTTCGAGACGGCGCAGATCGCCATCCAGGCCTCGCTCACCGGCCACCTCGTGCTGGCCACGGTGCACACGAACGACGCGGTGTCGAGCGTCACACGCCTCGTCGACATGGGCGTGGAGCCGTTCCTGCTCTCCTCCAGCCTGCTCGGCACGCTGGCGCAGCGCCTGGTGCGCAAGCTGTGCAACGCCTGCAAGCGCCAGGACGAACACGGCAACTGGCACCCGGTGGGCTGCACCGAGTGCGGCCACACCGGCTACAAGGGCCGCACCGGCGTGTACGAGCTGATGGTCGTCGAGGACAAGATGGCCGCGCTGATCCACACCCGCGCCGCCGAGGCCAAGCTCTTCGCGCAGGCCGAGGCCAACGGCCTGCGCTCGATGCGCGAGGATGGCGAGCGCCTGATCCGCAGCGGCATCACGTCGCGCGAAGAGGTGCTGCGCGTGACCGGCGATTGAGCGAAGGCGCGGCATGCCGGCGTACAGGTTCGAGGCCATCGACGAGGCGGGCAAGTCGCAGACGGGCCTGCTCGAAGCCGACAACGCGAAGGCGGCGCGGGCGCAGCTGCGCGCACGCCAGCTCGTGCCGCTGGCCGTCAACCCGGTGGGCGTGGCGGCCAACGACCCGACCGGCGCGCCGCCGCGCTGGCGCCGCCGCGTCTTCAGCGCCACCACGCTGGCCGTGTGGACGCGCCAGCTCGCCGGCCTCGTCGCCTCGGGCCTGCCGCTGGAGCGCGCGCTCACCGCGCTCGGCGACGAAGCCGACGAACCACGCCAGCGCGAGCTCGTCGCGCACCTGAAGAGCGAGGTCAACGCGGGCAGCACCTTCGCACGCTCGCTGGCCACGGCGCCGAAGGAGTTCGACGAGGTCTACCGCGCCGTCGTCGCCGCCGGCGAGCAGAGCGGCGCGCTCGGCGCCGTGCTCGAGAAGCTGGCCGAGGATCTGGAGCAGCGCCAGGCGCTGCGCGCCAAGGTCACCGGCGCGATGCTGTACCCGGCCATCGTGTCGCTGGTGGCGGTGGTCATCGTCATCGTGCTCATGACCTACGTCGTGCCGCAGATCGCCAACGTCTTCACCAGCAGCAAGCGCGCGCTGCCCACGCTGACCGTGATCATGCTGTGGCTCTCGGCCTTCGTGCGCAACTGGGGCTGGGCGGTGGCGCTGCTGCTGGCCGGCGCCGGCGCGATGTTCGTGACGGCGCGGCGCAACGAGGCTTTCCGCCGCAGCAGCGACGCGGCCTTCCTGCGCCTGCCGCTCTTCGGCCGGCTCTCGCGCGGCTACAACGCGGCGCGTTTCGGCGGCACGCTGGCGATGCTGGCCGGCGCCGGCGTGCCGATCCTCAAGGCACTGCAGGCCGCGGCCGAGACGGTGAACAACCGCGCCATGCGCGCCGACGCGCTCGATGCGCTGGTGCAGGTGCGCGAGGGCGCGTCGCTCGCCTCGGCGCTGGCGGCCAAGCCGCGCTACCCGGGGCTGCTGGCGATGTTCGCGCGCCTGGGCGAGCAGACGGGCCAGCTGCCGGTGATGCTCGGCCGCGCGTCGAGCCAGCTCGCCGCCGAAGTGCAGCGCCGCGCGATGTCGGCCGCCACCATCATCGAGCCGCTGCTCATCGTCGTGATGGGGCTGGTGGTCGTGCTGATCATGCTCGGCGTGATGCTGCCGATCATCCAGATGAATCAGTGGGTGAGATAGACCCCCCGAAGCGGCCTGGCGGCCGCCTGCCGACTTCAGCGGAACAAGCCGAGCCGCTGCGCCTCCAGCGCCGCTTCGGCCCGCGAGCTCACGTTGAGCTTGCGGTAGATCTGCTTCACGTAGTCGGCGATGGTGTGCCGGCTCAA
>JAHCKS010000259.1 GCA_026125665.1 Rubrivivax sp. | reverse complement strand
GCCCGGCCAGGCCGACCGCGCAGCGCACGCCCGCCACCGCTTCGGCGACCTCCTGCCCTTGCGCCCGCAGGCTGCGCACGCGCACCGGCCGGCCGCCCGCCATGCCCGGCACGAGCCGCAGCTCGTCGCCGACACGAACGCGGCCGGCGTGCACGCTGCCGGTGGCCACCGTTCCCACGCCGTCGAGCGTGAAGACGCGGTCGACGGCGAGGCGGAACGCGCGGCCGTCGGTGCCGGCGGCCCCCGCGCGGGCCTGCCACGCCGCTGCCGCCTCGGCGAGCCGCTGCTTCACTTCGGCCACGCCTTCGCCGCTGGCGGCCGAGACGGCGAGCACCGGCGCGTCGGCGAGCGTGCTGCCGGCGCACAGCGCCCGGGCTTCGGCGCACACGGCGTCGCGCCGCGCCGCATCGACGCGGTCGACCTTGGTCACGACCACCGCGCCTTCGCGGATGCCGAGCAGCGACAGCACCGCCAGGTGCTCGCGCGTCTGCGGCATCACGCCGTCGTCGGCAGCCACCAGCAGCAGCGCGTAGTGGATGCCGGTGGCGCCGGCGAGCATCGTGTGCACGAGCCGCTCGTGCCCGGGCACGTCGATGAAGCCGATGCGCACGCCGCCCGGCGCGTCGAGGAAGGCGTAGCCGAGCTCGATGCTGATGCCGCGTTTCTTCTCCTCGGGCAGGCGGTCGGTGTCCACGCCCGTGAGCGCGCGCACGAGCGTCGTCTTGCCGTGGTCGATGTGACCGGCCGTGCCGACGATCACGGCGCGCGCTCCTGCGTCGCCAGCCTCCGTGCGGCCGTCGCATCACGCGGCGCCGCGCCGAGTGCCATCGCCAGCGCCGGCAGCTGCGCGGTGAACGCCGCCGGGTCCTCCAGGCAGCGCAGGTCGAGCAGCAGGCGGTCGTCGGCGATGCGGCCGATCACCGGGAGCGGCAGGCCGCGCAGCGCCTCGGCGAGCTCGTCGAGCGCCCTTCCGGCCCCGCGCCGGCCCGCGGCCGGCGAGACTGCGAGGCCGGCCGACGGCAGTCGGTCGACCGGCAGCGAGCCCGAGCCGATCTGGCCCGCGAGTTCGACCACCTCGACCGTGAAGCGCGGCGCCACCGCGGCGGCAACGGCGGGCTGCAGGCGCACGGCCATGGCCTGGATGTCGGCGCAGGGCCGCGTCAGCAGGCGCAGGGTGGGCAGGTCCTGCCGCAGGCGCTCGGGCCTCAGGTACAGGCGCAGCGTCGCCTCGAGCGCCGCCAGTGGCAGCTTGCTCATGCGCAGCGCGCGCTTCAGCGGGTACTTGCGGATGCGCGCGATGGCGTCCCTGCGGCCGACGACGAGGCCGGCCTGCGGCCCGCCGAGCAGCTTGTCGCCGCTGAAGGTGACGACATCGCAGCCGGCGGCCACCTTCTCGCGCGGCGTCGGCTCGCGCGGCAACCCGTGCGCCGCCAGGTCGATCAGCGAGCCGCTGCCCAGGTCGGTGGCCAGGGGCACGCCGCGCGCGTGCGCGATGCGGGCCAGCTCGGCTTCGTCGACCGCCGACGTGAAGCCCTCGATCGCGTAGTTGCTCGTGTGCACCTTCATGACGAGCGCCGTGCGCTCGCCGATGGCACGTTCGTAGTCGTGGGCGTGCGTGCGGTTCGTCGTGCCGACCTCGACCAGCCGCGCGCCGGCGGCGGCCATCACGTCGGGCATGCGGAAGGCGCCGCCGATCTCCACCAGCTCGCCGCGCGAGACGATCACCTCGCGCTCGCGCGCCAGCGCGGCGATCGTCAGCAGCACCGCCGCGGCGTTGTTGTTCACCACCGTCGCCGCCTCGGCACCGGTGAGCGTGACGAGCAGCTCCTCGACGAGGCTGTCGCGGTCGCCGCGGCCGCCGGTGGCGAGGTCGTATTCCAGGTTGTTCGGCCCGGCCATCGTCGCCAGCAGATGCTGCAGCGCCTCATCGGCCAGCAGCGCGCGGCCGAGGTTGGTGTGCAGCACGGTGCCGGTGAGGTTGAGCACCGGCCGCATGCGTGGCGCCAGGCGCGCCGCGACGGCGGCCTGCAGGTCGGCCGCG
>JAHCKS010000258.1 GCA_026125665.1 Rubrivivax sp. | reverse complement strand
TCGGCCAGCGTGGTCGCGCCGCGCACGTCCAGGCCCGCCACCTGCGCCGCCAGGCGCGCGCTCGCCGCCGGCAGCACCAGCGTGCGCGCGGCGGCCTCGTCGCGCATCTCCTGGCGCATCGCCAGCGCCAGCGCCAACGCGCCGCGCACCGGGCGCAGTTCGCCGGCCAGCGAGAGCTCGCCGGCGAAGACGCCGCCGGCCAGCTTCGTGGCGTCGAGCTGGCCGTCGGCGGCGAGGATGCCCAGCGCGATCGGCAGGTCGTAGCGACCGCTCTCCTTGGGCAGCTCGGCCGGCGCCAGGTTGACCGTGACGCGCCGGTTGTGCGGAAACGCGAAGCCGCTCGTGGCCAGCGCCGCGCGCACGCGCTCGCGTGACTCCTTGACCTCGGTCTCGGCCAGGCCGACCAGCGTGAAGCTCGGCAGGCCGTTGGCCAGCTGCACCTCGACCTGCACCTCGGGCGCCTGCAATCCGTCCAGCGCACGGCTCGCCACCACCGCCAGCGACATCGTCCCCTCCCGTGTCCGGCGACCTGGCCCGCGCGGCCGGCGGACCGCGCGCGGCATGGGCCCCGCGCCCGGCACTGTCGCGCTCGGGGTCGGTGCGCACCATCGCCCGCTGGCGCGCACCCGCCACCCGCCGAAGGGGGAGCCGGGTCCCGCTTGCACCAAGCGGGTGCACCAAGCCGATCCTGAACGGTGCGTGGATACATCCGTTTACCGGCGCAGGTCCCGTTTGCGGTGCCCTGACCTGGGGAAAGGTCTTGGCACGGAAGCTGCAGAAAGCCTTGCGGTCTCCTCCCAACCCTCGTTCGACACCCTCCGGAACCCACCATGAAGATCACGACGACCTCCATCGCTGCCGCCGCCGTCGCTGCCGTCACGCTGTCCACGCTGCCCGCCGTCGCGCAGGCCGAGGACAGCCCGGTGTCCGCGAATATCGCGCTGACCACCAAGTACAAGTACCGCGGCCAGGACCAGAGCGACGACCAAAAGAACGTGCTGCCGGCGGTGCAGGGCGGCTTCGACTTCGCGATGAACGGCTTCTACGTCGGCAACTGGAACTCCAGCGTCGGCTTCGGCAACGGCACCGAGATGGACTTCTACGCCGGCTACCGCGGCGAGGTCCAGGGCTTCGGCTACGACGTCGGCGTGCTGCACTACTACTACCCCGGCGTCGGCGACATCGCCACCACCGAGGCCTATGTCAGCGTCGGCTTCGGCCCGGTGACCGCGAAGTATTCGCACACCGTGTCGAAGAAGTATTTCGGCCTCGTCGGCGGCCGCGGCACCGGCTACCTGGAAGTGAAGGCGGCCTACGAGGTGACCGACGGCATCACGCTCGTGGGCTCGGTCGGCACGACGCGCTTCACGTCCGAGGGCAAGAACAACGGCGCGGTCAACTACACCGACTACAAGGTCGGCGCCGACTTCGGCCTGCCCGGCGGCTTCACGGCCGGCGTCGCGTACGTGGGCGCCAACAAGAAGGGCACCTACGGCGACCTGAACAAGGCGCGCGTGATCGCCACCCTGTCCAAGGCCCTGTGAGCGGCGTCTGCCGCGAAGGAGTGAACTCATGAAGATGGTGACTGCGATCGTCAAGCCCTTCAAGCTCGACGAGGTGCGCGAGGCCCTCAGCGGCATCGGCGTCCAGGGCATCACGGTGACCGAGGTCAAGGGCTTCGGGCGCCAGAAGGGCCACACCGAGCTCTACCGCGGCGCCGAGTACGTCGTCGACTTCCTGCCCAAGGTGAAGATCGAGGCGGCGGTCGACGACGCCATCGTCGACCGCGTCATCGAGGCCATCGAGGGCTCGGCCCGCACCGGCAAGATCGGCGACGGGAAGATCTTCGTCACCACGCTGGAACAGGTGGTGCGCATCCGCACCGGCGAGACCGGCAAGGACGCGCTCTGACGCGCGCACCGGCCATCCTGACAAGAGACAACCCACCATGAAGAAACTGATCGCTTCCCTCGCCCTCGGCCTGGCACTGCTCGGCCTGGGCGGCGCCGCGCTCGCGCAGAGCGGCACCACCGCGCCGGGCTCCGGCGAAGCCGCGGCGACCGCCGCGCCGGCCTCG
>JAHCKS010000257.1 GCA_026125665.1 Rubrivivax sp. | reverse complement strand
TCTCGCCGCTCGTGCAGCACCTGCCCAAGCTGTGGGAGCTGATGCACCACTACGGCATGACGACGCTGGAGCTGAACCCGATCCGCATGCGCCCCGACGGCAACGGCCGCCTCACCCCCGTGGCCTGCGACTTCAAGTGCGGCTTCGACCGAGACGACCCGCGCGTGGCCCGGCTCGGCCTGCCCGGGCACCTGTTCGCCGCCGACGTCGGCGCCTTCGAGCAGGAAGTCAACCAGCTGCGCACGCACCAGGGCCAGTCCGACGTGTACGTCGTCAACGAGCGCGGCACGGTCCTCGCGCCCACCTTCGGCGGCGGCGCCAACAGCCTCGTCACCGAGGTGCTGGGCGAGGCGGCCAGCATCAGCTCCGACTTCGGCGGCAACCCGCCCTACGAGAAGATGAAGCAGGTGGCGGCGATCTGCTTCCGCCATTTCCTGGCGCAGAGCAACGTGCTGTTCGTGATCGGCGGCAAGTCCAACAACACCGACATCCACGAGACGCTGCGCGCCATCGGCGACGCGCTGCGCGAGCACTTCGCCAGGCACGGGCCGACGCCGCTGTACGTGGTGGTCGGCCGCGGCGGCCCGAACCTGGTGCGCGGCTTCGGCGCGCTGGCCGACACCTGCACGGCGCTCGGGCTGCCCTACCGCTTCTTCGGCTTCGACAGCGCCATCAGCGAGGTCGTCAACCACGCCAGGCAGATCGACGAGTGGATGAAGGCCGGCGGCCGCGACGCCATCGCGCGCCATCTGGGCATCCGCGCCGCCTGAGCCCGTTGCAGGAGCAAGGCCATGCACGCCAGAGGCATCGAAGGTTTCCCGTACTACCTGGGCGTCGGCTCGCTGGCCGACCTGGCCACGCGCGGCGACCGCGTCTGCGTGCTCAACATCCTGGGCGGCGAGTCGCGCCAGGTCACCCCCACGAGCCACGCCTTCTCGGGCGGCAACGTCGTCTTCGGCACCTCGCCCGGCCGCGGCGGCCAGCGGCTTGCGACGCCGGCCGGCGAGATCCCGGTGTTCAACAACGTGCGTGACGGCCTCGAGGCCGGCCACGCGTTCAACACCGGCGTGGTCTACCTGCCGCCTTCGGGCGTGCGCGACGGCGTGGCCGAGCTGATCCGCGTGAACCCGGGGCTGCGCAAGATCGTCGTCGTGACCGAGAAGATCGCCGTGCACGATGCACGCGAGATCCGCGCGATGGCGCAGGGCGCCGGCGTGGACGTGATCGGCGGCAACTGCCTGGGCGTGGCCGACGCGTGGAACCGCGTGCGCATCGGCGGCGCGCTCGGCGGCGACCATCCGGAGGAGACGCTGCTGCAGGGCACGGTGGCGGTGTTCTCCAACTCCGGGGGCTTCACGACGACGATCGCCCAGTACCTGGCCACCGAAGGCTGGGGCACGACGACGCTGGTGTCCTCGGGCAAGGACGTCTACATCCACTACGCGGCGCGCGACTTCGCGCACGCGCTGCGCCACGACGGCCGCTCGCGCGCCGCGGTGCTGTACTGCGAGCCGGGCGGCTACTACGAGCACGACATCGACTGGGGCAAGCCGGTGGTCGCCTGCGTCGTCGGGCGCTGGAAGTCCAAGCTCACGCGCGCCGTCGGCCACGCCGGCGCGATGGCCGGCTCGGGCGACAGCGCCGCCGACAAGGAGCGCTGGTTCATGGAGGCCTTCGGCGTCGAGGCGATCTTCACGCCCGAGCGGCCGGAGGCCTCGGCGCGCGGCGCCGTGGTGACCAACATCGCGCACATCCCGGCCGCCCTGACCGCGGTGATGGCCCTCTCGGGCGCCAAGCCCGACTTCGCACCGCGCGGCAGCCTCACGCTCAAGCCCTGGATGGCCAACGACCAGGGCATCGCGCTGCCGCCCGCGCTGCAGCTGCCGCTGGCCACCGCGCCCGAGCCGTACGCGGCGCAGATCGCCGAGGTCGGCCGCCGGGTGGGCGCCGTGATCGCGCGCCAGAACATGAAGGACAAGTCCGGCGCCTCGGTGATGGACCCGAAGACCCAGGTCACCTCGGTGCACGGCCATTCGGTGCTCGAGCTCGCGCTGCAGCCCCTGCAGGCCAACTTCGCGCTGCCGCTGGTGCACGAGGGCGC
>JAHCKS010000256.1 GCA_026125665.1 Rubrivivax sp. | reverse complement strand
CTTCATGCGGAGTCGTGGCGCGCAAGTCCGAGGCCGCGGGGGGCCGCTCAGGGCTTGGCACCCGAGGCGCGGCTGCCGACCCTGTAGTGCAGACGGCGGTGAGCCGTGTGTTCGGGTGCCAAGCCCTGAGCGGCCCCACGGCATCGGCCCGGCGCGCCGCGATCGCGGCACGCCTACAGCTTCTTCGCGAACGCCGCGCGCAGCCACGCGCCCGGGATGCTCAATCGACGAAGAAGTCGGGCAGGAACTTCTTCGTGCCGGGCTTCACCGCATAACCGTCGAGGTCGGTCACGCCGTGCCGCGCGAGCAGCTCGTCGTCGATGAAGAAGTTGCCGGTGGTCGCCTTCGCGTCGCTGGTGAGGATGAACCACGCCGCGTCGGCCAGGATCTCGGGCTTGCGGCACAGGTTCAGGTCCACGCCCGGGATCATCTGCAGCGCTGCCGTGGCGATGGGCGTGCGCGGCCACAGGCTGTTGACGGCGATGCCGTGCGGGCGGAACTCGCCGGCGTGGCCTAGCGTGCACTCGCTCATGCCGTACTTGGCCATCGTGTAGGCGACGTGGCCCTTGAACCAGTGCTCCTTCATGTTCAAGGGCGGGCTCATGTTCAGCACGTGCGGGTTGCGGCCCGCCTTCGCGCTCTTCATCAGCTCGGGCAGGCAGGCCTGCGTGCAGCAGAAGGTGCCGCGCACGTTCACGCCGAACATCAGGTCGAAGCGCTTCATCGGCGTCATCGCCGTCGGCGTCAGGCTGATGGCGCTGGCGTTGTTGACGAGGATGTCGATGCCGCCGAAGCGCTCGACGCCGGCCTTCACGGCCGCGGCCACCGCTTCCTCGTCGCGGATGTCGGTGGGCACCGCCAGCGCCTGGCCACCGGCGGCGGTGATCTCCTCGGCGGCGCTGTACAGCGTGCCCGGCAGCTTGGGGTTCGGCTCGGTGGTCTTGGCCACCAGCACGATGTTCGCGCCATCGGCGGCGGCGCGCTTCGCGATCGCCAGGCCGATGCCGCGGCTGGCGCCGGTGATGAAGAGCGTGCGGCCCTTCAGCGAGGCGTGCGACCTCAGCGTGCGGGTGTCGTCGGTTGCCATGATGAAGACCATCCTCCTGCGTCCGTGCCCTTCGACCGGCGCCGTGCCGGCGGCACCGGGTGCCGCTGCGGCGGCGCGCCGTGCGGCGGCACCGGCGCCTCGCCCACCAGCTGCGCCAGGTGCAGCGCGATGTCGTGCGCCACCTGCCGGTAGGCCGGCGCGCCGGGGTGGAAGCCGTCGCTCGCCATCACGCCGCGGTTGAGCTCGAGCTCCAGCGGCACGTGCGTGACGTCGCCGCGCGTCGCGGCCCACTCGCCGAGCGCGCGGTCGTGCCGGCGCGCGTCGGCGCCGGCAATCCAGCGCAGCGGCTGCGGCAGCCCCGGAAAGTGGTGCACCGGCGGCAGCGGCGCGAAGGCCACGTGCAGCACGCCGCAGGCGTTGCGCAGCCAGTTGGCGAGCGCCGAGCGCGCCGCGACGGCGCGGCCGGAAGGGATCTGGTCCACCACGTCGTTGACGCCGGTGACGACGACCACGACCTCGGCGTCGATGCGGCCGGCCTCGGCATGTTCGGCGCGCAGCAGCTCGTGCGTCTGCGCCGTCGTCAGCCCCGAGCGCGCAACGAGCCGCCAGCGCACGCGGCGGCGCGCGCGTTCGGCCAGCGTCTCGGCCAGCGGCATCGCCAGCGCGTCGCGCTGGTGCGCCACGCCCACGCCCGCCGCCGACGAATCGCCGGCGATCAGGATCGACAGCGGCCGCCAGCCCGGCTCGCCGAAGACGCCTTCGCGTTCCCCTTCGGCCTCGGGCAGCCGCGGCAGCCGCGCCCGCGTGGCGAGCGCCTGCGCCACGAGCAGCGGGCTCAGCAGCAGCTTGGCGGTCAGCGACATCCCTTGCCGCCCCTCAGAACTTCGAGAAGTCGGGCTTGCGCTTCTGGAAGAAGGCCGTCATCGCCTCCATCGCCTCGGGGCTGGCCAGGCGCTCGCCGAAGATGCGGCCTTCGGTGCGGATGGTCTGCTCGATCAGCTCGCGCTGCGGCGCGCGCATCAGGCGCTTGGCCTCGCGCACGGCGGCCGGCGGCATGGCGTTGAAGCG
>JAHCKS010000255.1 GCA_026125665.1 Rubrivivax sp. | reverse complement strand
CAGTACGTGCTCGACCGCAAGCAGTTCGGCCGCCCGCTGGCCGCCAACCAGCTGGTGCAGAAGAAGCTCGCCGACATGCTGACCGAGATCACGCTCGGGCTGCAGGGCTGCCTGCGCCTGGGGCGCATGAAGGAGGCAGGCACGGCGGCGGTGGAGCTGACCAGCATCGTCAAGCGCAACAGCTGCGGCAAGGCGCTGGACATCGCGCGCCTGGCGCGCGACATGATGGGCGGCAACGGCATCAGCGACGAGTTCGGCGTCGCCCGGCACCTCGTCAACCTCGAGGTGGTGAACACCTACGAGGGCACGCACGACATCCACGCCCTCATCCTGGGGCGCGGGATCACGGGGCTGGCCGCGTTCAACGGCTGAGCGCCGCCCGGCGGCAACGGGCCGCCGGGTCGTGGACGAAGCGGATGCCGCCTTTCAGGCGGCCGGCAAGGCGCCGGGAGCGGCCTCGCCGGCTTCGGGGGCGGCGGCGAGCGGGCGGATGTTCTGCGCCGAGTCACCCTTCGGCCCCTGCACCAGCTCGAAGCTGACGCGGCTGCCCTGGCGCAGGGTGCGGAAGCCTTCCATCTGCACGGCCGAGAAGTGGGCGAAGACGTCGCTGCCGCCACCGTCGGGTTCGATGAACCCGAAGCCCTTGGCGTCGCTGAACCATTTCACGATGCCTGTGTACATGCAAGCCTCCGCGAAAGCCGTGGCCCAAAAATTCTCGACCCGCGCCTTTCGCGCTGTCAATCGGCCGCCACACCACGCGGCCGGGCATGGCGCGCCGACGGCGCCGTGCGGCGGTGCAGCCGGCGGGCACGGCCTGCCGCGCCCAGCCGAACGGGCAGTGGCGCGAACGCCGCGGTGCGAGCAAGTTCACAGCGGCAAAAGGGGACCTTTTCGGGCTCCAACGCCTGCGAACCATCTCGATAGAATGGCTCATGCCCGAGGAGAAGCCTCCAACTCCCCCGCGCCTTCCCGGCCGGCGGGGGCCGCTGCGCCCGGGGCAGCAGCCCGGCGAGGGCGGCGGCGAGGGCGGGCAGGGCACGGTGGTGGCCGAGCGCCGCGTGGCGCGCACGAAGCCGCCGTCGCTGTACCAGGTGGTGATGCTGAACGACGACTACACGCCGATGGAGTTCGTCGTCATGGTCCTGCAGCAGTACTTCCAGCGTGACCTGGAGACGGCGACGCAGATCATGCTGAAGATCCACCACGAAGGGCGTGGGGTGTGCGGCGTCTATCCGAAGGACATCGCCGCGACGAAAGTCGAACTGGTGCTCACCGCGGCGCGTCGCGACGGACACCCGCTTCAGTGCATTATGGAGGCCGCATGATCGCGCAAGAGCTCGAGGTCAGTCTGCACATGGCTTTCGTGGAAGCCCGCCAGCAGCGCCACGAATTCATCACCGTCGAGCACCTGCTGATGGCGCTGCTCGACAACCCCTCGGCGGCCGACGTGCTGCGCGCCTGCGCCGCCAACATCGACGACCTGCGGCGCAGCCTGGCCACCTTCATCAAGGAGAACACGCCCACGGTCGGCGGCAGCGAGGAAGTGGACACGCAGCCCACGCTCGGCTTCCAGCGTGTCATCCAGCGCGCCATCATGCACGTGCAGAGCACCGGCAACGGCAAGAAGGAGGTGACCGGCGCGAACGTGCTGGTCGCGATCTTCGGCGAGAAGGACTCGCACGCCGTGTACTACCTGCACCAGCAGGGCGTGACGCGCCTGGACGTGGTGAACTACATCGCGCACGGCATCAAGAAGAGCGACCCGCCGGAGCCGGCAAAGGGCAACGAGAGCCCCGGCGGCGGCGACAGCGAGAAGGAAGAGGCGGGCGAGTCGAA
This sequence comes from Rubrivivax sp., assembly GCA_026125665.1. Taxonomy (GTDB): domain Bacteria; phylum Pseudomonadota; class Gammaproteobacteria; order Burkholderiales; family Burkholderiaceae_C; genus Rubrivivax. The sequence continues at coordinate 315 of JAHCKS010000255.1, read as the reverse complement.
GGGCTCGCCGCTGGACCAGTTCACGCAGAACCTGAACCAGCTGGCGCGCGAAGGCAAGATCGACCCGCTGATCGGCCGCGAGCACGAGGTCGAGCGCGTCATCCAGGTGCTGTGCCGCCGGCGCAAGAACAACCCGCTGCTGGTGGGCGAGGCCGGCGTCGGCAAGACCGCCATCGCCGAGGGCCTGGCCTGGCGCATCACCGAGAAGGACGTGCCCGAGGTGCTCGCCGAGAGCACGGTGTACACGCTCGACATGGGCGCGCTGCTGGCCGGCACCAAGTACCGCGGCGACTTCGAGCAGCGCCTGAAGGGCGT
>JAHCKS010000254.1 GCA_026125665.1 Rubrivivax sp. | reverse complement strand
CCGCCAGCGCGGCCAGCGACGCGCCGCCGGCGGTGCTGGCCAGCGCGCGCGCCATGCTGCCCCCCAGCACCTGCGTGCGGATGCCGCGCACGGCGCGCGCCGACAGGCCTTCGAAGGCGATGTCGGCGTCGAGGATCTCGCCGCTGCGCGGGTCGACATGGCTCGGCCCGACGGCGCCGAACACGGGGTCGGCGTTCATCATCCAGCGCACCGAGGCGACGCCGAAGTCCAGCGTGTCGAAGTCGGCATCGTCGGGTTGCTGCTTCACGACGATGGCGTCCTTGAAGCCGATGCGCTCGAACGCCTTGTTCCACTCGAGGATCGCCGAGCGCACCGTCTCGCGGTAGCCGTGCGGCACGTTGCGGTCGATCCAGAAGGTGATCGGCTTCACCGGCTCGGACAGCGCCGCGGCGGGATCCTTCTTCTCCAGCCGCCAGCGGTTGACCAGGCGCTGGCGCGGCGTGAGCGCGAAGTCGTTGCCGAAGTCCAGCTGCGTCGTGCTGAACAGGCCCAGCCGCGGGTCGGCCCGGCGCGCGGCCATCGCCTCCTCGGGCAGCGGGGCCAGCGAGTAGTGCAGCCCGACGAGCATGCTGCGTGCGTCGGGCAGGAAGCGCGGCACCGAGGGCAGCTTGGCGCCCGGTGGCAGGTTGATGAAGCCGGGCGCGGCGATGCTGCCGGTGTAGTAGTGGCTGGAAGTCTCGATGATCACCGCGTCCTTCGAACTTCGCGCGGCGGTGATGGTGCTGTTGCCGCGGTCGAGGCTGTAGCCCTGGCGGAAGGCGCGCTGCAGCATCATGCCCACGCCCAGCATGTCGTTGAGGAAGAAGCTGTTCGCCTCCACCAGCACCGACTTGCGCTCGGGGTGGGGCTGGCTCGCGACGCCGGCCACGCCGAGCAGGCTGTGCGAGTAGCTGTCGGCCACCGCGCGGGCCTCGGGGGTGCCGGGCGTGGCCAGGATGTCGGTGTTGCGGGCCTGCAGCCGCACCGTGTTGTGCACGCGCACGAACTCGACCAGCTGCGAGCCGCCGGCGCCGTTCACCGGGAAGGCCATCAGGCCGCCGAGCACCCAGCCTTCGCCGATGCCGCTTCGGATCTTCGGGCTCAGCAGGAAAGACTGCTTGAAGTGCGCTGGCGTCAGCTCGAGCCAGACCTTCTCGTCCTTCTGCCACATGGGAATCGGGCCGTCGATGCGGCGCGCGTCGCGCACGACGTTGGCGAACGGCGGCGGACCGCCCGGCGCGGGTCCGGCCGTCGGCGAGCCGGCGGGGGCGCTGGCGGCCACACCCGGCCCACGCTGCCCGCCGCCGCTGGCGTTGGCAGCGGTGGACGTGCCGTTGGGCAGTGCCGGGGCGGCGGCCGGTGCCGGCCGGCCGCCCGGCCGCGTGTCGGGGATGCGCGCCTCGCGCTGGGCGGGCTTTTCCGTGTTGTCGGCGGGCGGCGTGGCGCACCCGCCGAGCACGAGGGCCAGCGCTGCGGCCGAAGCCGACCTTGCCAGCAGCGGGCGGGGGGTGGAAGACGCAGGCATCGACCGCATGGCATTCACTCGGGCCCGGCAGCGGGCCATGGCGGCATTGTCGGCCAAGGCAGGCGCCCCGGGCGCCGCAGTGGCGTTGCGGCGCGCAGGAGCGCACGGGGCGGGACACCCCCGCTTCGCAGGGGGTGCGGGGGCGGCGCCCTGGCTAGCGGATCGGCTTGAAGCGCATGCGCTTGGGCCGCGCGCCCTCCTCGCCCAGGCGCCTGACCTTGTCGGCCTCGTACTCGTGGTAGTTGCCGGGGAAGAACACCCACTGGCTGTCGCCCTCGGCGGCCAGGATGTGCGTGCAGATCCGGTCGAGGAACCAGCGGTCGTGGCTGATGACCATCGCGCTGCCGGCGAACTCGAGCAGCGCCTCCTCCAGCGCGCGCAGGGTCTCGACGTCGAGGTCGTTGCTCGGCTCGTCCAGCATCAGCACGTTGCCGCCCTGGGCCAGCGTCTTGGCCAGGTGCAGCCGGCCGCGCTCGCCGCCCGAGAGGTTGCCCACGCGCTTTTGCTGGTCGTTGCCCTTGAAGTTGAAGCGCCCGAGGTAGGCGCGGCTGGGCATCACGAACTGGCCGACGGTGATGTTGTCGAGGCCGCCCGAGACGTCCTCCCACACCGTCTTGTCGTTGTCCAGGCTGTCCCGGCTCTGGTCGACGAAGGCGAGCCGCGCCGTCTTGCCGATCAGCACCTCGCCCGAATCG
>JAHCKS010000253.1 GCA_026125665.1 Rubrivivax sp. | reverse complement strand
GAGGAAGATCTCGTTGAGCGCGATGTCGCGGCTCTCGCAGTCGGTGAGCTTGCCCGGCAGCACCGCGACGCCGCTGCCCTTCCTCTTCTCCACCTTCTGCGCCGCGCGCTGGCGCGTCTGCGCCTGGCGGATGACGAGCTCGGCGAGCTTCCTGCCGAGGTCCACGTGCTGGTTCAGCCACAGCTCGAGCGCCGGGCGCACGTAGTTGCTGACGAGCCGCAGCGTGTCGCGGCTGTTCAGCCGCTCCTTGATCTGGCCCTGGAACTGCGGGTCGAGCACCTTGGCGCTGAGCACGAAGCTGGCACGCGAGAACACGTCCTCGGGCATCAGCTTCACGCCCTTGGGCAAGAGCGCGTGCAGCTCGATGAAACCCTTCACGGCGGCGAAGAGGCCGTCCTTCAGGCCGCTCTCGTGCGTGCCGCCGGCCACCGTGGGGATGAGGTTGACGTAGCTCTCGCGCAGCAGGTTGCCTTCGTCGGTGAAGGCCACGCACCAGGCAGCGCCCTCGCCTTCGGCGAAGTTCTCGGTCTCGTTGACGCCGGCGTACTGCTCGCCTTCGAACAGCGGGATCAGCGGGTCGGCGGGCAGGTTCTGCAGCAGGTAGTCGCGCAGGCCGCCCTTGTAGAGCCAGGTCTGGATCTCCCCGCTCTTCTCTTGCGTCAACGTCACGGTGACGCCCGGCATCAGCACCGCCTTGCTGCGCAGCAGGTGCACGAGGTCGTGCCGCGGCAGCTCGGCGGTCTCGAAGTACTTCGGATCGGGCCACACGCGCACCGACGTGCCGGACTTGCGGTCCGACGCGGCGGCCTTCTTCACCGCCAGCTTCTCGACCACGTCGCCGCCGGCGAAGGTGATGGTGGCCACCTGCCCTTCGCGCCACACCGTCACCGCGAGCTTCTTGGCCAGCGCGTTGGTGACGCTGACGCCCACGCCGTGCAGCCCGCCGCTGAAGCTGTAGGCACCGCCGGCGCCCTTGTCGAACTTGCCGCCGGCGTGCAGCCGCGTGTAGACGATCTCCAGCACCGGCACCCTCTCCTCGGGGTGCAGGCCGAAGGGGATGCCGCGCCCGTCGTCGTCGACGCTGACGCTGCCGTCGGCGTGCTGCGTGACGGCGATGCGCTTGCCGTGGCCGGCCAGCGCCTCGTCGGCGGCGTTGTCGATCACCTCCTGCACGATGTGCAGCGGGTTGTCGGTGCGCGTGTACATTCCCGGCCGCTGCTTCACGGGCTCGAGGCCCTTCAGGACGCGGATCGAGGCTTCGGCGTACGCGCCGGCCTTGCCGGAGGCGGGCGTGCTGGAACGGATGCTGGGCATGGCGCGGCGGATTCTAGGCAGCGCCACCGGCCTCTCCGGGGGGCCTCGGTTTCGACCGTTTCGACGGGTTGCTCCCCGTCAACCTTCGGCCATGCGACATCGGGCAGACTCCGCCCGGCCAACAACTGCCAGGAGAGGCTTGCATGTTCCCGTCGCAAACCGCGCGCGTCGCCGCGCGATCGGTGGCCGTGGCCGCCGCCGTGCTTGTATGCAGCGCCACCGCGCTCGCCGACGACCGCCCGCGTTTCCACGTCGGCATCACCGCCGGTGTCGCGGCCACCGTGGCCGACGACTTCGACACCGACAAGAACGAAACCGGCAGCGGCCGCCCGAGCGCCGGCCTCTTTGCCGGCGTGCGCTTGGGCGACCTGCCCGTCGGTGCCGGCTGGCCGGTGGCGCTCGAGGTCGGCTACCAGGACATCAGCAGCCACACGATCCCGTACCGCGTCGCCGGCGGCACCACCGACCTCACGGCGCGCGGACACAGCAGCTACGTGGCGCTGAAGGTGGCGGCACCCATCACCGAACGCGTGTCGCTGTACGGGAGGCTGGGCGCCTCGCGCAACGTCGTCGACGGCAGCACCCCCGCCGGCCAGACGCCGATCGACATCGACGGCCGGCGCACCGGCCTGCTCGCCGGCTTCGGCGGCGAGTTCGCGCTGGTCGACAACCTCACGCTGCGCGTCGAGGCGACGACCTTCGGCCGCGCCTCGCGCAACTCGCGCTCGGGCGGCATCAGCGCGGGCATCAGCGTCGGGTTCTGAGCCTCCCGGCCCGTGACCGTGTCTGGCGTTCGCGAAGAAGCGATGGGCGGGGCACGGTCGGCTGCGCAGCGGGCCGATGCCGTGGGTGGCACTCGGGGGGGCGGCGATCGTGGCTCCTATGCGCCGTTCGAGTGTTCGCGTGCGAAGACCACGAG
>JAHCKS010000252.1 GCA_026125665.1 Rubrivivax sp. | reverse complement strand
CATCACGCTGGTCGGCCTGCTCGGCACGATCATCGGCCTGATCAAGGGCTTCACCGCGGTGGCGGCGGTGAACCCGGCCGAGAAGGCCGAGATGCTGTCGGCGTCGATCTCGATCGCGATGAACAACACCGCGTTCGCGCTGATGGTCGCGATCCCGTTCCTGCTCATCCACAGCTTCCTGCAGGCGCGCGCCACCGAGATCGTCGACAGCCTCGAAGCCGCCAAGATCACCTTCCTGAACCTCGTGCAGCGCATGTCCACGCCGGCGTACGAGCACGCGGGTGCCGCGACCACGCGCTGAAGGCGCGTGATCGACCGCGCGCCCCGCCGCGGCTGAACGCCGTTCCGCCCCTTTCCTCCCAGCGAGGCCTTCCGACATGCGCAAGCGCCGCCTCAAGCGCGAGGCCGTGCACCTCGAGGTCACCGCGTTCATCAACCTGATCGTGGTGCTGGTGCCCTTCCTGCTTTCCACCGCGGTGTTCACGCGCCTGTCGGTGATGGACCTGGCGCTGCCCGCGCCGAGCTCGGGTGGTGCGCTCGACCAGATCAAGGCCGGCGAGCTGCAGCTCGAGGTCGTCATCCGCCAGGACGCCTACGAGGTCGGCGACCGCGTCGGCGGCCTCATCCAGCGCATCGACAAGGTGAACCCGGCGCCGGCCAACACCACCGGTGCGCCGCTGCCTGCGACCCCGGCCGCATCCGCCCCCGCACCGGGCGAGCGCACCGCGCTGAAGACGCTCAACGGCCTGATGGTGCAGATCAAGCAGCGCTTCCCCGACAAGACCGAGGTCTCGGTGCTCGCCGAACCCGACACGTCGTACGACCAGCTCGTGCAGGTGATGGACGCGGTGCGTGCCGCGCCCACGTCGCGCATCGAGAACGGCAGCCCGCGGGTGGTGATGGCGGAGCTGTTCCCCGACATCGCCGTGGGCGACGCCCCGGTGCGCCGCGGTGGCGCGCGCGCCGCCGCGGTGGGCTCGGCCGGCGCCGTCGCCACCGCCACGCAAGCCGGCGCGGGGGGCACGCGATGAGCCTGACCGCCATCGAGAAGCGCGAGGCGCGCAAGCGCGCCGGTTCGTCGGTCGACATGAACCTCGTGGCGCTGATCGACATCTTCACCATCCTCATCTTCTTCCTGCTGGCGCAGGTGGGCCCGGTGGAGACGCTGCCGAGCCCGAAGGCCGTGCAGCTGCCACTGTCCACCGCCGACAAGGACCCCCAACCCGCCGTCGTGCTCGTCGTCAGCGGCACCGAGATCCTCGTCGAGGGGCGCAAGGTCGCCGACTTCGCCGCCGTCGCGCAGCAGCCGGGCGACCTCATTGCACCGCTGAAGGCCGAGCTCGACCAGCAGGCACAGCGCGTCGCGATCCGCGCCGAGAACAAGAAGGGCACCAACGCCATCACCATCATGTCCGACAAGGACGTGCCCTACGCCGTGCTGCGCAAGGTGATGGTCACCTGCGCGCAGGCGAACTTCGGCGACGTGTCCTTCGCGCTGCGCCGCAAGGAAGGCAAGGAAGTCTGATCATGGCCGCCGCTGCCCTCGCCGCGCGCCGTGGTCCGCTGGCCGTTTCGTTCCGCAAGCCGGTGCTCGCCTGGGCGATCGCCGCCGACGACGAGGAGCGCTTCCGTCGCATCACGCGGCGCGTGCTCGGCACGATCGCGCTGCTGGCGCTGCTGCTGCCGTTCATCCCGCGCCCCTCGCCCGAGGACCAGCGCGCGCAGCAGCTGCCGCCCGCCGTGGCGCGGCTGCTGCTCGAACGGCAGACGCCGCCGCCGCCGCCACCCAAGCCGGCGCAGATGGCGCAGGCCGACAAGCCGCTCGCCGACGTGACGCTGCCGCCGAAACCGGTGCCCGAGCCGCCGCGCCGCGACGAACGCGCACCGGTGCCCGAGGCGCGCCGGCCCGTGCCGAACAAGCCCCCGGGCGAAGCCATCGCGCAGGCGCGCAGGCGCGCATCCGGCGTCGGCCTGCTTGCCGCGACGAGCGAGATCGCGGCCATCGCCGCCGCGCCGGCGGCGGTGCAGCTGCGGCAGGACATCGCCACCGGCCCGGGCGTGGGCACCGGCCAAGGCGCGGGTGTGGGCGCCGGCACCGAAGCCGGCATCCCGGCCCGCGCCATGATCACCAGCACCGCCGGCCGCGGCAGCGGCGGGCTCAACACCGCGGCCTTCAGCCGCGACACCGGCGGCGGCGGCCTCGCCGGCCGCGCCACCACCGTGGTCGAGGGTTATGCCGGTGGTGGTGGTGGCGGCGGT
>JAHCKS010000251.1 GCA_026125665.1 Rubrivivax sp. | reverse complement strand
CGCCTCGGCAACGCGGCCGGCACGGGCCGCCTCGGAAACGGGGCCGGCACGGGCCGCCGCGGCGCCGGGGCCGGCGCGGCCGCAGCCGGAGATCCGCCTCGCCTCCACGTCGCACGGCCATGTCGCCTATGCCGACTGGGGAGCCGATCCGCGGCGCGGCGGCGTGAACGAAGACGGCTGCGGCAGCGCCACCCGCCCCACGCTCGTCGTGCTGTGGGGCGTGATGAGCAACCTCGAGGTCGCGCTCGACGAACCCGGCGCCCGCGCGCTGCTCGACCGGCTGGCCGCGCGCTACCGCGTGGTGATGCTCGACCGCCGCGGCAGCGGCCTGGCCGAACGCGTGGGCGTCTCGCCCGACCTCGAGTCCGCGGCCGAGGACATCGTCGCCACGCTCGACGCCATCGGCGTGCGGCGCGCCTGGCTCTTCGGCTCGTCGGTGGGCGGCACGCTGGCGCTCGCCTTCGCGCTGCGCCACCCCGGCCGCACGGCCGGGCTGCTGCTGTGGGGCACCAGCCCCGTGGGCCGTTGGCGCGAGGACTGGCCGTACGCGCTGCCCGCATCGAAGCTCGACGACTGGGTGGCGGCGTTCACCGAGCCGGCGCGCTACCACGAGAGCCTGCGCGTGATGGCGCCCAGCGCCGCCGACGACCCGGCGATGCAGCGCTGGTACGCACGGCTGCTGCGCAACTCGTGCACGCCGCGCGGCACGGCGGCGCTGCTGCGCGCCTACCAGGCGATGGACCTGCGGCCGCAGCTGGCGCAGATCGGCGTGCCCACGCTCGTGCTGCAGCGAAGGGGCGACCGCATCGTGCCGCTGGAGGCCGGCCGGCGCCTGGCGCAGGCGATCCCGCAGGCACGCTTCCAGGCGCTGGACGGCGACGACCACTTCCTCTGGCTGGGGGAGACGGCGGTGCTGGAGCAGGCGGTGCAGCGGTTCGTCGACGCGCACGATCGCGAGGGCGCCGGCGCGCAGGCGCTGGCGGCCTGAAACGGTGAGAGGGCGTGGCACGCGCCACCGACCACCGGCTTGCCGCCCCGGCCCGAGAACGCAGAACACACGGGACGGACAGAACGCACAGGACGCACAGGACGCTCAGCAGACGGCACGCTGCGACCATTCCTTCACTTCGACGCCGGGCCGCCGGCCGCCTTGCCGGGCGCGATCCACCGGCCCGACCATCGGCCGGCCGCCGGCCCGCCGGCTTCCTTCCCACCCCTTGCCAACGTCTGGAGACGACCATGACGCAAGCCACCGCCACCAAGCCCACGACCTCCGCAGCCACCGCCACGCCGGCGCCGCTGAAGGACGCACACGGCCACGCGATGAGCGGCGCCACGCGCGCCGCGCTCGACCTGTACGAGACGGCGTGCCACGAGATGCGCTGCCTGATCAACGACCCGCTGGCCGGCGCCAACGCCGCGCTCGCCGAAGCGCCGCAGATGACGATGGGCCACGTGCTCGTGGCCTGGCTCAACCTGCTCGGCACCGAGCCGGCCGGCCTGCCCGAGGCGCGCGCTGCGCTCGAGCGCGCCCGCGCGCTGCCCGCGGTGAACGAGCGCGAGGGCATGCACCTCGCGGCCATCGAGCACGTGCTGCGCGGCCGCTGGCACGCCGCCGGGCTGCTGCTCGAGGACCTGGCGATCCGCTACCCGCGCGACGCGCTGGCCATCCAGGCCGGGCACCAGATCGACTTCTTCACCGGCCACTCGCGCATGCTGCGCGACCGCATCGCGCGCGCGCTGCCCGACTGGTCGCCCGCGATGCCCGGCTACCACGCGCTGCTCGGCATGCACGCCTTCGGCCTGGAGGAGACCGGCGACTACGCCGGCGCCGAACGCGCCGGCCGCCGCGCCGTGGAGCTGCAGCCGCGCGACGGCTGGGCCTGGCACGCCGTGGCGCACGTGATGGAGATGCAGGACCGCCGGCGCGACGGCATCGCCTGGCTCGGCGGCGCGCACAGCGGCACGTGGAGCGAAGGCAGCTTCCTCGCCGTGCACAACTGGTGGCACCTGGCGCTGTTCCACCTCGGCCTGGAGGAGACGGACGAGGTGCTGAAGCTGGTGGACGCGCGCATCCTCGGCGGCAACTCCGGCGTCGTCCTGGACATGATCGACGCCTCGGCGATGCTGTGGCGGCTGCACCTGCGCGGCATCGACGTCGGCAACCGCTGGCAGGCGCTGGCCGAGCGCTGGGCGGCCGTGACGAACCTGCCCGAGGCCGGCAACTACGCCTTCAACGACCTGCACGCGATGATGGCCTTCGTCGGCGCCGGGCGCGAGGAGGACGCGGCGCGCCTGCTCGAGAACCAGCAGCGCGTGCTGCTGCAGGGCCAGGCCGACACCGCGATGTTCATGCGCGACGTGGGCCACGACGCCACGCGCGCCGTGCACGCGCTGGCGCACGGCGACGCGGCGCGTGCCGTGCAGCTGCTGCGCCCGCTGCGCAGCCACGCGCACCGCTTCGGCGGCAGCCACGCGCAGCGCGACATCATCGACCTGACGCTCATCGCCGCGGCCGAGAAGGCCGGCCAGCAGGCGCTGGCGCGCGCGCTGAAGCACGAGC
>JAHCKS010000026.1 GCA_026125665.1 Rubrivivax sp. | reverse complement strand
GCCAGCTCGCGCCCGGGCTCCAGGCCGAGCTCGCTCTTCAGCCGCGCCGCGTAGTCGCGGAAGGCCTGGCGCGCCGGCGCGAGTTGCCCGCCGGCCGCCAGCACCTGCAGGTGGGCGCGCAGCGCCGCCTCGTCCAGCGGGTCGGCCTCGAGCAGGCGCACCGACAGCGCCGCGGCTTCGGCGTGCGCCAGGCCGTCGCGGGTCGCCCCGAGCGCGGCCAGCGCCGCACCGCGCCAGGCGATGCGCACGCGCTCGCGCTCGTAGCTCAGCCACGCCGTCCAGGCCTCGTTGCCCGCATCGTCGAAGCCGCGCAGCAGCTCGGCGCCGCGCAGCGCCGCCGCCCGCCCCTGCCGACCTTCGCGCAGGGCCTGCTCGAAGGTGGCGACATCGGTCGGCAGCAAGCAACGCAGCGCCGTGCCTTCGCTCTCGATCGCGGCGCTCCATCGCTGCGTCTGCGCGCGGTGCAGGCTCTTGCGCAGGTTGGTGTACGCATGCGCGGCCGGCAGATCCGGCCACAGCAGCGCCGCCAGCTCTGCCCGCGCCACCCAGTCGCGGCGCAGGGCCAGGTAGACGAGCAGCTGGTGGCGGCGCTCGAAGGGCAGCGCCGCCACGCGGCCGTCGTTCTCGATGGCCGGGGCACCCAGCAGCAACAGGCGCAGGTTCATCGGCTGCGATGCGGGACCGTGCTCGTCGACCACGGCGCGCCGCCTTCAGGCTGCGCCGGCGCCCGCGACGAGCGCATCGAAGGCCGGCAGGAACCCGGCGCGCCAGCGCGCCTTCGTTGCTTCGTCCACCCAGGCCGCGTCGATGCCGTGGCGCGTGAAGCCGCGCAGCGCCGCCGCGTCGAAGCCGAAGTCCACGTGCATCTTGCGCCAGGCCTCGCTCGGCGTCACGAGGTGCAGCGTCGGGTCGTCGGTGTTGGGGTGGATCGCGATGCCCAGGCCCGGCATGGCGCGGATCGGATGCTCGGCCGCCCAGCGCTCGCGCGGCAGCGTGCGCAGGTAGTACGAGTTCGTCGGCACGACGGTGAAGACGATGCCGCGCTCGGTGCAGCGGTCGATGAAGGGGCGTGCCGCCTCGGGTTCTTCACGCGCCGCGTCGACCACGGTGTAGCCGTGGTCGATGCGGTCCACGCCGAGCAGCTCGACCGCCGTGCGCACGTTGTGCCACGGGCAGCCGAACTCGCCGGCGTGCGCGGTGGCCTTCAGGCCGTGCCGCCGGGCCAGCGCATAGGCCTCGGCGAAAAGTCCGGGCGGCCGGTCGGTCTCGCGGTAGTCGATGCCGATGCCGGCCACCACCTCCTCGAAGCCGCGGCGGTGCGCCACCACCCACTGCACCATCTCCAGCGCTTCGCGCGGCGTGCCTTCGCGGTCGATCGCGGGGACGAGGCGGGACGTGATGCCGTGCGTGCGCTCGGCCTCGTGCATCGCCCCGGCCATCGCGGCCAGGCCGTCGGCATAGGTGATGCCGCTGTCGCGCGCTGCGCCGGTGGGGTTCCAGAAGAACTCGGCGTGGCGCACGTTGTCGGCCGCCGCTGCCGCCAGGTACTCCCGCACGAGCCGCGCCAGGTCGTCGGCATGGCGCATCAGCTGCTGCTCCAGCGCGCGCAGCACACGCAGCACGCCCAGCGGCTTGTCGCCGCGCGTGTAGAAGGCCTCGATCGCGGCGTCGGCGATCGGCGCCCCGGCCGCGGTGGTGGCGCGCCGCACCCACTCGGTCAGTGTCGCGCGCTGCACGGTGCCGAGCAGGTGGCAGTGCAGCTCCACCTTCGGCAAAGCCTGGAAGAAGTGCTCGGGGAGTTGCGCCATCGCTGGGCCTCGTGCGCTGCCTACAGCGTGCTGCGCAGCAGCTCCACCGCCCAGTCCATCACCTTCGCCCCGTCGGCGCTCAGCGCCACCTCGGCGTTCGGCGCCGCGCGGCGCGGCACGCGCAGCTCGCACACCGTCATGCCGCGCGTGTAGGTGCCGGTGAGCTCGACGTCCACGCGCGCCGGCGCGAGCGAGAACCACTCGGGGTGGGCGAGCCAGGCCACCGGCGTGGGGTCGTACATCGGCGCGCTCATGCGGCCACGCCGGCGCGCGATGTCGATGTAGCCGTCGAGGTGGTCGGCGAAGATCGCCGCGCGGTCGCGCGCGTCGCGGCTGGCCGCGCGCAGCGCGCCCACGTGAACGTCGCCGCCCTGCACCTGGCGGCAGACCTCGATGCCGAACATGCGCGCGCCGCCAGGGATCCTGGCGGCCTGCGCGAACACCTGCGCCGCGGCTTCGGGGTCGGCGTAGATGTTGAACTCGGCCACCGGCGTCGTGTTGCCGGCGCCCTGGCTGCCGCCCATGACGACGAGGCCGGCCAGCAGCGAGGGCAGCTCAGGCGCCTTCGCGAACGCGAGCGCCACGTTCGTCAGCGGGCCGATCGCCAGCAGCGTGATGCGCCGCGGGTGGGCGCGGATGCCCTCGATCATCGCGTCGACGCCGTGGCCGCCTTGCAGCGCGCTCGCCGCCTCGGGCAGCGCGGCGCCCACGGTGCGCATGCCCATCGACCCCAGCACGTCCTGCGCCGTCACCTGCTTCTGCACGAGCGGCCGGTCGGCGCCGGCCCACAGCGGCGTGCGCCAGCCGTGCAGCGCGTGGATGCGCTGCGCGTTCGAAAGCACCAGCGGCAGCGGCGCGTTGCCGGCGACGACACTCACGCCGTGCAGCTTCACGGCCGGGTCGGTTTCCAGCAGCGCCCAGGCGAACCAGTCGTCGAAGCCTGGGTCGGTGTCGAGCCAGATCTCGGTGGCCGCCGCACCGGCCGGCGGCGATGTCGTGCTCTTCATGGCCCGGATCTTCCGCTTTCGCTGTGCGCGATGCGCGCTGCCCGCGCAGGGTCGAGCTGCACCGCCACCGCATCACCTTCCTGCCACGGCGCCTGCGGCCCGGCGCTGCCTTTCACCGGCCCGAGCGGCGTGTCGACGAGGTACTGCACCGCCTCGCCGAGGTAGCTGCGGGCGAGCACGCGGCCGGCGAGGGAACCGCTGGCGCCCGCTGCCACCACCGGCACCTGCGCCGGCCGCCACGCGAGGTGCGTGACGGGCATGCCGCCGCCGGCCACCGCCGCGCCGTTCAGCGCCAGCGGCACCGCACCGCGCGGCCCGTGCAGCGCGCCGCCGCGCCACTCGAACAGGTTCTCGTGCCCCATGAACGCCGCGACGAAGGGCGTCGCGGGCCGCTCGTACAGCTCGGCCGGTGCCGCGTCCTGCTCGATGCGCCCGGCGCGCATCACGACGATGCGGTCCGACAGCGCCAGCGCCTCGTCCTGGTCGTGCGTCACGTACAGCATCGTCGTGCCGAGCGTGCGCTGCAGCCGCCGCACCTCGGCGCGCATCTCCAGGCGCAAGGCCGCATCGAGGTTCGACAGCGGCTCGTCGAGCAGCAGCAGGCGCGGCCGGATGACCATCGCGCGCGCCAGCGCCACGCGTTGCTGCTGGCCGCCCGAGAGCTGCGCCGGCAGCCGGTGCGCGAGCTCCGCCAGGTTCACCGACGCCAGCGCCTCGTCGACCCGGCGCTTCAGTTCGGCCTCGCCCACCTTGCGCAGGCGCAGGCCGAAGGCGACGTTCTCGAACGCCGAGAGGTGCGGGAACAGTGCGTAGCTCTGGAACACGAGGCCGATGTCGCGCTTGTGCGCTGGAGTCGTGGTGATGTCTTCGCCACCGAGCACGATGGACCCGGCCCGCGGCGCCAGCAGCCCGGCCACGGCGCGCATCGTCGTCGTCTTGCCGCAGCCGCTGGGGCCGAGCAAGGAGACGAGCTGGCCGCTCGGCACTTCCAGGTCGAGCGCGCGCACGGTGGCCGCCGCGCCCTTGCGGCCGTAGGCGACGGTGAGCTGGCGCAACGACAGGTCGCTCATACGTACCGGCTGATCCCCAGCAGCTTCTCCGTCGCCGCGACGACGCCGATCGTGAACCCCACGAGCAGCGTCGACAGCGCCGCGATCGACGGGTCGTAGCTCGTTTCCATGTACGCCATCATCTCGATCGGCAACGTGCTGATGCCCGGCCCCGTGAGGAACAGGCTCACCGGCACCTGGTTGAAGCTGGTGATGAACGCCAGCACCGCCGCCGCCGCGATGCCGCCGCGGATGTTGGGCAGCACCACCTTGAAGAAGGCCTGCGCGCGTGTCGCGCCGAGCGTCACCGCGGCGTCGTCGATGTCGGCGCGCAGGTTGGCAAGGCTCGCCGAGACCACGCGCACCGCATACGGCAGCAGCAGCGCCGTGTGCCCGACGAGCAGGCTCGCCAGCACCGGCAGGTCGTAAACGAGCACCATGTGGTTCAGCAGCGCCAGCCCGACGATGATGCCGGGCACGATGAGCGGCAGCGTCAGCAGCGTGCGCGCCACCTCCTGCCCCGGCAGCTTCCGCCTGGCCAGCGCCCAGGCCACCGGCACGCCGAGCGCCAGCGCGCCGAGCGTGCTGCCGACGCCGACGACGAGGCTCGTCGCGAAGCTGCGCCGGAACGCGTCGACCGTGAACACGTGCGCGATCCAGCGCCACGACCAGCTCTTCGGCGGAAAGGCGAGCGTCTCGTCGCCCGAGAAGCCGGCGACGAAGACGACGACGAAGGGACCGAGCAGGAACACGAGCGCGGCGAAAAGCATCGCCAGCGCCGGGCGCGACAGCGTGTTCACGCGCGCGCCCCCGCCACCTGCACGTCCCCGCCCGCCGCCGCCGCAGTCCGCGCCACGCGCACACGCCCGATGCGCCTCAAGCCCTGGTTCACGAGCACCGTCGTCACCAGCAGCAGCACGGCGATGACGCTCGCCGCCGTCGTGTCGGCCGCCACGTTGACCTTCTGGTAGAGCAGCGTCTCCAGCATCAGCACCTTCGGCCCGCCCAGCATCGCCGGCGTGATGTAGGCCGTGACGCAGCCGGTGAAGACGAGCGTGCCGCCGATGATCAGCCCCTCCTGCGTCAGCGGCAGCGTCACGCGCAAGAACGTCTGCCAGCGGTCGGCGCCGAGCGTGCGCGCCGCGGCCAGCACGTCGGGGCCGAGGTTCTCCAGCGCCGAGACGAGCGAGACGAGCATCAGCGGCATCATCAGCTGCAGCAGGCCCACGAACACCGCGCCTTCGGTGAAGAGCAGCGTCACCGGCTCGTCGACGACCCCCGTGCCGACGAGCAGCGAGTTGGCGACGCCGTTGCGCCCCAGCAGCACGATCCACGAGTAGGTGCGCGCGATCGGGCTCACCATCAGCGGCAGGATGACGAGCCCGGTGAGCAGCCCGCGCCAAGGCGGCGGCACGCGGATCATCGCCATCGCCGCCGGGTAGCAGACCACGGCACTCACCAGCGTTGCCGCCAGCGCGATGCGCAGCGTGCGCCAGTACACCTGCTCGTGCAGCGGCTCGGCGAAGAAGGCGACGAAGTGCGCCAAGCCCGGCACGCCGCCGACGTTGAACGCGCCAGCCAGCAGCGCCAGCACCGGCAGCACGAAGAACAGCGAAACGAAGGCGAGCGCCGGCGCCAGCAGCCACCAGGCGACACGATGGCTCACGGGCGGGGTCCGGCGGCGCCGGCACGAGCTTGCATGGCGCCGATGCTAGGCGCCCGGCGCGGGTCGCGCGGCGCCCGCCTCAGCGCGGCAACCCGAGGCCGCGCTGCGCGATGAGGCTGCGCTGGATCTCGTTGGTGCCGATGCTGATGACCCACATCAGCGAGTGGCGCAGCTGCTGTTCGAAGCGACCGTTGGCCAGCGCGCCCGGGGCGCCCTGCGACAGGGCCGCGCGCGCGCCGAGCAGCTCTAGCGCGGCCTGGCCGTAGCGCTCCATCAGCTCGCCGGAGAACACCTTGCCGATCGCCCCGACCGCCGGCGGCGTCGTGCCGCCGGTCGCCAGCTCGGCGCAATGGATCATCAGCCGGCGGCCGACCTCGATCTCGGCGGCGAGCGTGCCGATGCGCTCGCGCACGACGGAGTCGTCGCGCAGCGCCGGCACCGCGCGCAGCTCGCGGCACAGGCACTCGAAGCCGTGCGCCACCTTCAGCACGATGCCGCCGCCCACCGTGCCGCGCTCGTTGGCGAGCGCGTCGGTCAGCACCTTCCAGCCGCCGTTGACGGGACCGACGACGTTCTCGCGCGGGATGCGCACGCCGTCGTAGAAGATGTTCGCGAAGCTGCCGTCGTACATCGTCGTCGCCGGCTTGATCGTGATGCCCGGCGTGTCCATCGGCACGATGAACATGCTGATGCCGGCGTGCGGCGGCTGTGCAGTGCGGTCGGTGCGCGCAGCGAGGAACATGTACCTGCCCCACCACGTCGTGGTCCAGATCTTCTGGCCGTCGATGACCCACTGGTCGCCGTCGAGCACGGCGCTCGTGCGCAGCGCCGCCAGGTCGGAGCCGGCGTCGGGCTCGCTGTAGCCCATGCCGTGCATCACCTCGCCACGCAGGATCTCTGGCAGGTAGCGCTGCTGCTGCGCTGTCGTGCCGTGCATCATCAGCGCGTTCGCCTGCACCGAGGCGCCGAAGCGTGGCGGTGCCTCGGCCCGCTCCATCACCTCGAGGAAGCCGATCTGCTCCAGCGGCGTGCGCTGCTGACCGCCGAACGCACGCGGCCAGGCGATGCCGAGCCACCCGGTGCGCCCGAGGTCGAGCGCGAACGACGCATCGAACTCGCGGTCGTGGAACGGCCGCGCGTCGAACGCGCGCTTGCGCTCGCCCGACCAGTGCGTCGCGAGCCAGGCCCGCACCTCGTCGCGGAAGGCGTTGCCCGCCGCGCCGAGCTCGTACTCCGGCAGCCGCGCCCCTTCGCCATCGGTGTCGGCATCGGCCCCGGCATCCAGCAGGTGCGCGGCCAGCGCCGCGCGCGCCGCTCGCGCGCCGCCGAGCACGAGCGTGTCCAGGTGCACGCGGCGGAAGTGGCGTGGCGCCTCGTGTTCCTCGGCGTAGCCGATGGCGCCGAAGACATGCTGCGTCTCGAGCGCGACCTGCCTGAGCGCCGGCGCGCCGAAGGCCAGCGCGGCGTGCGCGAAGTAGCCGCGGTCGGTGCGCCCGAAGTCGAAGGCCTCCGCGGCGTGCTCGAGCGTCAGCCGCACGCCTTCGAGCGCGATGAGGTTGTTCGCGAGCTTGTGCTGCACGGCCTGGAAGCGGCCGATCGGCTGGCCGAACTGGCGCCGCTCCTTCGCGTAGTCGACGACGAGCTCGAACGAGCGCCGCGCCGCGCCGTGCGCGCGCGCCAGCAGCAACAGCGCCACGGTGCGGCGCAGCTCGTCGAGCCGCCCTTCGGCGACGGCGATCGACAAGGCCGGCACGGCAACAAGCCGCACCTCGCACCAGCCGTCGGCACCGAGCGCGCGCGCGGGGGTCACCTGCACGCCTTCGTGTGCCAGGTCGACCAGCGCGAAGCCGTCGGGCGTCACGACGAGCAGGTCGGTGGCGTGCGCGGCGCCGTCGACGAAGCGCAGCGTGCCGTCGAGCCGGCCGTCGTCCCAGGCAAGCTGCGCGGCCTGAGGGTCGGGGTCGAGCTCGCCGAACGAGACCGCCACGCGCGCCTGGGCCGCCTGCACGCGCTCCAGCAGGCGCGCCGCCTCGCCGTCTTCGCCGGCCCGCGCCGCCAGCGCCAGGTTCACCAGCGCCGCCCCGGGCAGCGGCGGCGGCGCGGCGGCGCGGCCGAGCTCTTCCATCGCCACGACCAGCCCGCGCACACCGCCTTCCTGGGCTGCGCGCCGAGCGCCGCCAGGCCCTGGCCGGCGAGGCCGTGCCACAACCGCGCCACGTGCTCGCCCTCGCCGGCGTGCGCCACGGCCGTCGCCGCCGGCCAGTGGGCCGCGAGCCAGCCGCGCAGCGAGTCGCGCAGCAGCGCGCGTTCCCCGGCACCGGGCAGCGCGCCGGGTGGGGCGTCGTTCATGTTCATGCCGCCGCCGCCGCGCCGAACACGCCCTGCCGGCGCAGCGCCGCGATGTCCGAAGGCGCGAGGCCCAGCCGCTCCTGCAGCACCTCGGCCGTGTGCTCGCCGAGCGCGGCCACGTCGCGCCGCGCCGCCGTGGGGGTGGCCGAGAGCTTGAACGGCGCATTGGCGACCTTGAACGTCGCGCCGCCATGTTCCAGTTCGGCGAGAAAGCCGCGCGCGGCCACCTGCGGGTCGGCCATCGCCTCGGCAACGCTGCGGTAGCGCGAACAAGGCACGCCCGCGGCCATCAGCGCGGCCTCGCACTCGGCGCCGCTGCGCTGGCTCGTCCACCCTTCGATCAGGCCGAGCAGCGCTGGCCAGTTCGCCTCCTTCTCGGCCACGGTCGCAAAGCGCGGGTCGGTCTTGGCCTCGGGATGGCCGATGACGTCGAACAGCGCCTCGAGGTTCTTCTGCGTCACGGCGGCCACCATCACCCAGCCATCGCCGGCGCGCACCGGCTCGTACACCTGGCGCGCACGCTCGGGCGGGAACTGCGCCGCCTGCATCTCGTAGATCAGCATGCCGAGCACCGAATCCATCAGCGAGACGTCGATGTACTGGCCGAGGCCGCTCCTGGCGCGCTCGACCAGCGCCAGCTGGACCGCGCCGAACGCGTTCGCCGCGCCCAGCACGTCGGCGATGAAGATGCCGTTGTTGGCCGGGCGCTCGCTCCCGCGCTGGTAGCCGCTGTGCGCCATCTCGTAGCCCGAGGCGGCGTGGATCACCGGCGCGTAGGCCGGGGTCATCGCGCGCGGCCCGCCCTGCCCGAAGCCCGAGATCGATGCGTAGACGAGCCGCGGGTTCTCGCGCGCCAGCGTCTCGTGGTCCAGGCCGAGCCGCTTCATCACGCCCGGGCGGAAGTTCTCGACCACGACGTCGGCCTGCACCGCGAGCTCGCGCGCGATGCGCCGGCCTTCCGCGGTGCCGAGGTCGAGCACGACCGAGCGCTTGCCGCAGTTCATCGACGCGTAGTAGGTGCTGATGCCGCCGCGCAGCGGCTCGCGCTGGCGCACGACGTCGCCGTCGGGCGGCTCGATCTTCACGACGTCGGCGCCGGCGTCGGCGAGCAGCCGCGTGCACATCGGGCCCGACATCACGATCGTGAAGTCGACGACGCGCAGGCCGGCGAGTGCGTCGCCACGCGGGCGGGTGGGTGTCATGGGCGGCTCCGGTCTCGTGGATGGCGGGAGCATCGGCCCGGGCGGCCCGGCGCGGCAAGGCGCCTGGCGGAAGAGCATCTGTGCCGCGGCGGCACAGCGTGCCCGGCGTCGCCCGGCGGCCGCCGACGGCACGGCGGTCAGCGGGCGCCGATCGCGCCTTCGATGTGCTCGAGCAGCGCGCGCACGCGCACGCTCAGGTGGCGGCGGCTCGCGTAGACGGCGAACACGGGCTCGCCTTCGACGGCGCAGTCGTCGAGCACCGTGACGAGGCGCCCGGCCGGCACCTCGGCGGCGACGCGGTACTCCGCCAGCCGCGCCAGCCCCATGCCGGCCACCGCCAGCGCGCACAGCAGGTCGCCGTTGTCGGCGGCCACCGGGCCGGTGGGCGCGACGCTGCGCGTCTCGCCGCCCACGCGCAGCGGCCAGTGGCTGCGGTAGGTGCCGGGCAGGAAGTTCAGGCAGCGGTGCGCGGCGAGCTCGTCGACGCCGGCCGGCGTGCCGTGCTGCCGCAGGTACTCAGGTGCGGCGTAGATGCGCCAGCACACGGTGGCCACGCGCCGCACGACGAGCGACGAATCGGGGATCGGCCCGCTCTGGAACGACACGTCGATCTGCTGGTCGAACAGGTCCACCGCGTTGGGCGACGTGACGAACTCGAGCTTCAGCTTCGGGTGCGCGGCGCAGAACGCCGGCAGCAGCGGCCCGAGCCAGAAGCGCGCGAAGGCCGGCGTGCAGCCGATGCGCAGCACGCCGGTCGGCTCGGCCATCGCCGGCCCGAGCGACGCCTCGGCCTCCTCGAGCGCCTGCATCACCTTCTGCGCCGCGGCGAGGAAACGTTCGCCTTCGGGTGTCAGCTTCAGCACGCGCGACGTGCGGTGGAACAGGCGCACGCCCAGGCGGTTCTCCAGCCGCTGCACGACCTTGCTGATCGTCGACGGATCGAGGTCGAGGCTGCGCGCCGCCGCCGAGAAGCTCGATTCCTCCGAGACGCGCAGGAAGAACTCGAGCTCGCGGATGCTGTCGGCGGCCACCATGGCCGCAGTCTATTGCGGCGGTGGCGGCGACTGGTGCCGCACTTGCACCGCGCGGCCGGCCGGGCCGCGGCGCGGCCAGGGCGTTCAGCTTCCCTGGCCGAACCTCGGCTTGCGCTTCTCCTTGAAGGCGAGCGTCGCTTCGCGGTGGTCGGCGGTCTCGAAGGTCACCTGCTCGAGCGCCATCGACGCCTCCATCAGGTGGTTCACCCGCTCCTTGACGACCTGGTTGATCGACAACTTGGTCCAGCGGATGGCCCAGGTCGGGCCGTGTGCCAGCTCGTGCGCGATCTGCGTGGCGGTGGCCAGCACCTCGGCGCGCGCGACGGCGTGGTTGACGAGCCCGATGCGCCCGGCTTCCGCGCCCTTCAGCAGCGTGCCGCGCATCAGGAACTCCTTGGCCTTGTTGACGCCCAGCAGCAGCGGCCAGATCACCGTGCCGCCGTCGCCGGCCACGAGGCCGACGCGGCTGACATGCGTGTCGCCGATGCGCGCGTCGTCGGCGACGACGCTGATGTCGCACAGCAGCGCGATCGTCGCCGCCAGGCCGATGCAGTCGCCATTCACGGCGGCGACGATGGGCTTGTCGAGCTCGAGCAGGCGGTTGACGAGGCGGCGGCTGACCATCGGGTCGTGCACCTCGCCTTCCTCGAGCACGTCGCCGCCCGGGCGCTCGGACATCGCCTTCACGTCGCCGCCGACGCTGAAGAAGTCGCCCGCGCCGGTGACGACGACGGCGCCGACGGTCCCGTCGTCGGCGAGGTCATCCCAGATCGTGCGCAGCTCGCGGATCAGCCGCTGGTTGATGGCGTTGCGCGCGCCGGGGCGGTTCAGCGTGACGGTGGCGACCTTCTCGGCGACCTCGACCTTCAGATCCTGGTACTTCGCGTAGCGGCTCATGGGCGGCTCCTCGTGTGCGGGCTCGTCTCGCCCGCGCTCACTGCGCGCTGATCTGGTTGTCGCGCACGACCTGCCCCCAGCGCGCGTGGTCCTCGGCGATCAGCGCGCCGAGCTGCGCCGGCGTGGCGGTGCGCACCTGCTGGCCGAGCGTGGCCATGCGCTCCTGCATGTCCTTGGTCGCCAGGATCGTGTTGATCTCGCTGTTGAGCTTCTGCACCACCGCGGCCGGCGTGCCGGCGGTGGTGACGAAGCCGAACCAGGTCTCCGCAGCGTAGCCCGGCAGCACCGACGAGACCGGCGGCACGCCCGGCGAAAGCGCGCTCGGGCCGGCCGACGTCACGCCCAGCAGCTTGAGCTTGCCGTTGTCGATGAAGCCCTTCATCGTGCTCGACATGCTCGTGATGAGCAGCGCCACCTCGCCGGTGACGACGGCGTTTGTCGTCGGCGCCTGGCCCTTGTACGGCACGTGCGTCATCTTCAGGCCCGCCGACTTGACGAACAGCTCGCTGGCGAGGTGCCCGAACGAGCCGATGCCGGCGCTGGCGTAGTTGAGCTCGCCCGGCTTGCTCTTCACGTGCTCGATGAAGCCGCGCAGGTCGGTGGCCGGCACGCTGGCCGGCACCAGCACGAACAGCGGTGCCATCGTCGCCAGCGCCACCGGCGCGAACTCCTTGACGGCATCGAACCCGGCATCCTTCTGCACGTGCGGCGTCACGGTCAGGATGCCGCTGTTGACGAACAGCAGCTGGTGCCCGTCGGGCCTGCCACGCGCCACCTCGCGCGCCGCCAGCACGCCGGCGGCGCCGGCCTTGTTCTCGACCAGGATCGTCTGCCCGAGCGCCTTCTGCAGCGGCTCCTGCAGCGCGCGCGCCATCACGTCCGTGGTGCCGCCGGCCGGGTACGGGATGACCATCTGGATCGCGCGGCTGGGGTAGGTCTGTCCGGCGGCGAGCGCGGGCAGCAGCGCCAGGGCGGCGATCCACGGGGCGAAGAGTCGGCGATTCATGGGGTCTCCTGTCGGTGTCGTGCGGTTCGGGGGCGGGAAACGAGCAGGGCTTCAGGCAGCGAGCAGGTCGCGCGCGATGACGACACGCTGGATCTGGTTGGTGCCTTCGAAGATCTGCGCCAGCTTGGCGTCGCGCATCCAGCGCTCGACCGGGTAGTCCTTCGTGTAGCCGTAGCCGCCGAAGACCTGCACCGCGTCGGTCGTCGCCTTCATCGCCATGTCGCTGGCGAAGCACTTGGCCATGCTCGCCAGCACGTTCAGCCGCTGCCAGTCGCTGCGGTCGCCGGCGCGCGCGCATTCGTAGACCAGCGCCCGCGCGGCCTCGATGTTCATCGCCATGTCGGCGAGCATGAACTGCACGCCCTGGAAGTCGGCGATGGCGCGCTTGAACTGCCTGCGCTCCTTGGCGTACTCGACACAGGCGTCGAGCGCGCCCTGCGCGAGGCCGACACACTGCGCGCCGATCGTCGGGCGGTTGAGGTCCAGCGCGCGCAGGCTGGCGCGAAAGCCCTTGCCTTCCTCGCCGATCAGGTTCTCGGCCGGCACGCGCACGTTGTCCAGGAAGATCGGCGTGTTCGGGGCGCCGCGCCAGCCCATCTTGCGCTCGTGCCGGCCGAAGGTGATGCCCTTCATCCGCTTCGGCTCGATGACGAAGGCGCTGATGCCGTCGGCGCCGCGCTCCCCCTCGGTGCGCGCCATCAGCACGATGTACTCGGCCTCGACGCCGTAGCTGCACCACTGCTTGCGGCCGTTGATGACGTACGAGTCGCCGTCGCGCACGGCGCGCGTCGTCATCGCGCTGACGTCGGAGCCGGCCTGCGGCTCGGAGATGGCGATCGCGGTGACGACACCACCCTGGGCGACAACGGGCAGGAAGCGCTGCCGCTGCTCCTCGGTGCCGAAGTGCAGCAGCGGCATGATGAACATCGTGTTCAGCCCGGCGATCGAGCCGCAGGCCGGCGACACGCGCGAAACCTCCTCGCGCGCGATGCACATCATCGTCAGGTTGCCTTCGGGGCCGCCGTACTTCTCGGGCACCCACAGCTGCATCAGCCCCATCTCGCCGAACAGCCTGACGAGCTCGGTCGGGAACCGGTCGGTCTCGTCGATCTCCGCGGCGATCGGCGCCACGTGCCTGGCGACCATGCGCCGGATGCTGTCGCGGAACGCGATCTCGTCTTCGGTGAAGGTCATGGACGCGGGCCTCGGCAGTCGTTCGATGGACCTGGAGGCTACGGACGCCGACGGGCCCGGCCAAGGCGGTGGGCGGCACAGCATCTTTGCCGCGGCGGCATGCTTGCGGGTAAACCCCGAACACAGGACCTGTGCCTGGCCGGGCCCCCGCTATGCTCGACGCGATGGACAAGACACGGCCGGTCGCGCTGCCGCACGCCGCGCTGCACTTCAGCCCCGGCGTCGCCGCCGCCCGGGCTTGCGGCCGCCCCGTCGTCGCGCTCGAGTCCACCATCGTCGCGCACGGCATGCCGTTCCCGCAGAACCTGCAGACGGCGCGCGCGGTGGAGGCGATCGTGCGCGCCCACGGCGCCGAGCCGGCGACGATCGCCATCGCCGAGGGCCGCATCCTCGTCGGCCTGGACGATGCGCGGCTCGAGGAGCTCGCGCGCCGCGGCCGCGACGCGGCCAAGGTGAGCCGGCGCGACCTGCCCGGCGTGCTCGCCTCGGGTGCGCTCGGCGCCACCACGGTGGCCGGCACGATGATCTGCGCCGCGCTCGCCGGCATCGAGGTCTTCGTCACCGGCGGCATCGGTGGCGTGCACCGCGGCGCGGCCACGAGCTTCGACATCTCGGCCGACCTGCTGGAGCTGGCACGCACGTCGGTGGTGGTCGTGTGCGCCGGCGCCAAGAGCATCCTCGACCTCGGCCTGACGCTCGAGGTGCTGGAGACGCACGGCGTGCCGGTGCTGAGCGCCGGGCAGGACGACTTCGCCGCGTTCTGGGTGCGCGAAAGCGGCCACCGCGCCGACCTGCGCCTGGACGACCCCGCCACGCAGGCCCGATTCGTGCGCACGAAGTGGAACCTCGGGCTCGCCGGCGGCGTGCTGCTGTCGACGCCGGTGCCCGAGGCCGACGCACTGCCGCGCGCACAGGTGGACGGCTGGATCGACACCGCGCTCGCCGAGGCGGCGCATCGGGGCGTCACGGGCAAGGCGCTGACGCCGTTCCTGCTGGCGCGCATCGCCGAGCTCAGCGGCGGCGCGAGCCTCGCCGCCAACATCGCGCTCGTGAAGCACAACGCCGAGGTGGGTGCGCGGCTTGCGGTAGCGCTGGCGGCGCTGCCATCGGGCACCGCCCTCGTGGCCGCCGGCCGCGAAGGCGGCTGAGACTGCGCGCGCAGCGCACCCGGTGCACCGCTCAGCGTGACGCCGCGGGCGCGCCGGCGGGCGGACCTGCTGCCGGGCCCGCCGACGAGCCTGCCATCGAATTCACTCGCGACGGCGCGGTCGGGGCCGGCGGCAGTTCGAGCCAGCGCAGCAGCTCGTGCCACGGCTCGGGCCGGTCGGCCATGTGCACGTGCGCCACGCCGGCGAGGTGCCGGTTGTCGGCACCCGGCAGCGTGGCCGTGGCCGGCGGGAAGACGATGTTGTCGCAGTGGCTGTAGAAGCAGGTGAAGCGCGTGTAGCGGCCGGCCGGCTCGCGCGCGGCAAGGTCCTGCAGCCAGCGGCTCGCGCGGCGCATCTGGCGTGCGTTGGGCGTGAGCGCGAAGCGCGCCAGCCAGGTGCCGTGGTGCGGCGTGCCGATGGTGATGGCGTGGTGCACGCGATCGTCGCCCACGCCGTGTTCCGCCCACCAGCGGCGCAGCGCGAGCCCGCCCATGCTGTGCGCCACCACCACCGGCGCGAGCCCTGTGTGTGCGTGCAGCCGCCGCACGCCTTCGTCGATGCGCGCCACGTAGTCGTCGATGCGGCCGAACACCGGCTCGAGGTTCACCGCCACCACGGGCACGCCGGCGTCGCGCAGGCGCGCGAGCCACGGGTTCCACAGCCCCCGGTTGCAGACGAAGCCATGCACCAGCAGCACGCCCCGGCGGCGGCTCGCGCCGGCCCCTGCGGCGGCCGGCAGCGAGTCGGCAAAGCGCCGGCTGAAGAACGGCTGGCGCCAGCAGAACACCGTGGGCGCCCAGCGCACCTCGCCCCACCAGGCGCGCAGCAGCTCGGCCGGCGTGGCGCGCGGCGTCGGGTCGTCGCCGTGCGCGCGCCGCAGCAGCGCGAACTCCAGCCCGAGCACGAGGGCGTAGCCGCCGACGATCAGCAGCGCGCCGGCCGCCGCCCAGCCCGGGTGACCGGCCCGCGTGAAGCCCCAGGCCCACGCCGCGGCGGCCAGCAGCAGGCCGAGCGTCGTGGCCTGCTGCAAGCGCGCCAGCGCGCCCGGGCCGCGAGGGAGCCTGTCGCTCGTCATGGCCCGCAGTGTTGCATCGCGCCCGGCGCCGGCACCAGGCCGGCTCTAGAGGCGCGCCTCCAGTCGAGCGGGCCCAGCGACGAGCGCGACGAGCGCAGCAGGCCCCCGGGCCCGGCCGGCACGAACTCGGCGACACTCGCCCGGCGCACGGCCGCCACCCCTCCCCGCCCTCACCGGAACCGCCCCATGCAGCTCTGGCAGCTCGACGCCACCGACCTCGCCCACCTCGTCCGCACCGGCCGCGCCTCGGCGCGCGAGGCGGTGCAGTCGTGCTTGGCGCGGCTGGACGCGGTGAACCCGGCCATCAACGCCGTCGTGCGGCGCCTCGACGATGAAGCGCTCGCCGCCGCCGACGCCGCCGACACCGCGCGTGCCCGCGGCGAGGCCCTCGGCCCGCTGCACGGCGTGCCGGTGACGACGAAGATCAACGTCGACCAGCGCGGCTGCCCCACCGACAACGGCATCGTCGCCTACAAGGACGCCATCGCCGCCGAGGACAGCCCGGTGGTTGCGAACCTGCGGCACGCCGGCGCCATCGTCATCGGCCGCACCAACGCACCGGCGTTCTCGATGCGCATCTTCACCGACAACGCGCTGCACGGCCGCACGCTGAACCCGCGCGACCCCACGGTCACGCCAGGCGGCTCCAGCGGCGGCGCCGGCGCCGCGGTGGCCACCGGCATCGGCCCCATCGCACACGGCAACGACATCGGCGGCTCGGTGCGCATCCCCGCGCATTGCTGCGGCGTCGTGGGCCTGCGCGTGGGCTTCGGGCGCATCCCGGCGTTCAATGCGAGCGCCCCGGGCGGCCGGCCGATCGGCGCGCAGCTGATGTCGGTGCAGGGCCCGCACACGCGCACCGTGCGCGACGCGCGGCTGGCGCTGTCCGTCATGTCGCGTGGCGACCGGCGCGACTGGAAGTGGGCCGACGCGCCGCTCGTCGGCCCCGCGCCACCGCGGCCGCTGCGCGTCGCGCTGGTGCCCGAGGTGCCCGGCGGCCCCACGCATCCGGCGCAGGCGGCGGCGGTGCGCCAGGCTGGCAAGCACCTCGCCGCCGCGGGCTACCGCGTCGAGGAAGTGCTGCCGCCGGACATGCCGCGCGTCGTCGAGCTGTGGCACCACATCCTCGCCACCGACACCGCCGCCGGCCTGTGGCCGCTGATGCAGCAGGTGGGCGACGCCGACGGGCAGGCCGCGATGGCCGCGTGGCTGGCGCTGCACCCGCCGGTGGACCTGCCCACCTACGTGGCCGCGCTGACGGCGCGCGACGCGATGCTGCTGCGCTGGCTCGCCTTCCTCGAGCAATGGCCGCTCGTCGTGCTGCCGGTGCTGTGCGACCTGCCGCCGCGCCAGGTGAGCGACCTCACGCCCGATGGCCACGGGGCCGTGCTGGCCTCGATGCGCTCGGCGCTGCCCGCGCCGCTGCTCGGCCTGCCGGGCCTGGCCGTGCCGGTGGGCACGCACGGCATGCTGCGCACCGGCGTGCAGATCATGGCCGGCCGCTTCCGCGAGGACCTGTGCCTCGACGCCGGCGAGGTGCTGGAAGCGGCCGAAGGGCGTGTCGAACCGATCGATCCGGCACGTTCGTAGCGGCCGCGGGCGGCGGCCGGGCCACGCGGCCCGCATCGAACCTCCGGCGCCGTCTGCACTCACACCCCGATACGCCCGCGCGCCGCGCGGCGGGCCGGCCCGCCGGAAAATGCACCGCCATGTCCAAGCCCCTGAAGATCACGCTCGGCGCCATCGGCGGCGTGCTGCTGCTGCTCGTGGCGGTTGTCGCGTTCATCGCCGCCACGTTCGACCCCAACGCCTACAAGCCGCTGCTCGCCGAGACGGTGCAGAAACGCACCCAGCGCACGCTCGCCATCCCCGGCCCGATCTCGCTCAGCCTCTTCCCGAACATCGGCGTCAAGCTCGGCGAGGTGTCGCTCTCCGAGCGCGGCGGCAAGGAACGTTTCGCGGCCATCGAATCGGCGCGCGTGTCGCTGGCGCTGTGGCCGCTGCTGCGCGGCCGGGTCGTCGCCGACCGCGTGGAAGTGGCCGGCCTGCGCGCGCGCGTCGTGCGCACGCGCGACGGCAAGCTGAGCATCGACGACCTGCTCGGCGGCGACGCAGCGGCCGCGGCCCCGGCCGCATCGGCACCGCAGCCTTCCGATGGCCGCTCGGCCATCGCGCTGGACGTGGCCGGGGTCGCCGTCACGGACGCCGAAGTGAGCTTCGACGACCGGCGCGCGCCGCGCCGCGTGCAGCTCTCGAAGCTCTCGCTCGAGACCGGCCGCATCGCCCCGGGCCGCAGCACACCGGTGTCGCTGGCCACACGGCTGGACACCGACGCGCCGAAGCTGGGCGCCGACATCGCGATCAAGGGCAACCTGCAGCTCGGGCCCGCGCCGGGCCGCATCGTCTTCGACGCGCTCGATGCCGTCATCGACGCGAAGCTCGACGGCACGCCGCTGAAGGCGAAGCTCGAGGGCGGCGTCACCGCCGAGCTCGAAGGCAAGGGCAAGCTCGAAGCCAAGCTCGGCGGCGAGTTCGACGGCGCGCCCTTCAAGGTGGCGCTGACGATGCCGCGGCTGACACCCGCGGCCTACACCTTCGACGCCGAGTTCGAGCACCTGAACGTCGACCACTTCCGCGGCGGCGGCGCGGCACCTTCGGGCGGGGGCGGCCCGGAGAAGCCGCTCGACCTCTCGGCGCTGCGCGACCTGGAGGCCAACGGCAACCTGCGCATCGGCGCGCTGCAGGTGATGAACCTGAAGCTGGCGCAGGTGCGCGCCGGCCTGCGCGCCAGCGGTGGCCGCGTGCTGCTCAACCCGCTGGCCGCCAACCTGTACGAAGGCAAGCTGGCCGGCAGCGCCAGCGTCACGGCCACCGCGGTGCCGGCGCGCGTGGGCTTGCAGCAGACGCTGGAAGGCATCGCCATCGGCCCGCTGCTGAAGGACTTCACCGGCAACGACGCCGTGCGCGGCCGCGGCACCGTGACGCTCGACGTCAGCACGGCAGGTGCGACGGTGGGCGCGATGATGAAGGCGCTCGGCGGCCACGCGAAGCTGGAGCTGAAGGACGGCGCGGTGCGCGGCGTGAACCTGGCGCAGATCCTGCGCGTGGCCAAGGCGGCGCGCGAAGCGGCCCGGGGTGGCAAGGCCGCGCTCACCAGCGGCAGCACGGCGGCGAGCCTGGGCACCGCGGCGCGCGGCGAAGCCACCGACTTCAGCGACCTCACGGCCACGCTGCGCATCGCCGGCGGCGTGGCGCGCAACGACGACCTCGCGGCCCGCTCGCCGCTGCTGCGCATCGGCGGCGCCGGCGACATCGATCTCGGCAACAACCGCCTCGACTACACCGTGCGCGCCACCGTCGTCGACACGCTGCAGGGGCAGGGCGGCGCCGAGCTGCAGGAACTGCGCGGGCAGACGGTTCCCGTCAAGCTGAGCGGCCCGTTCGACGCCATCCAGTGGCGCATCGACTTCGGCAGCCTGCTGAAGGAGGCGGCCGAGGCGCAGCTGGATCGCAAGCGCGAGCAGCTGAAGGAGGACGCCAGGCGGCGCCTGGGCGACAAGCTGCAGGACCTGCTGCGCAAGTAGGGCGCCTGCTGGTTTGCCCGCTGGGCCCAGCAGGGCCCGTCGATAGAATCGCCGCCCCGCCCCGCCACACGGTGCCACGGTGATCCGCCTCAAGTTCGTTTCCGGAGCTCGCCGCGGCAACACCGTGAGCTTCGGGCGCGAACCGGTGCGCGTGGGACGCAGTGCCAGCGCCGAGCTCTGCTTCGGCGAACCGCAGGACGCCGTCGTCTCGACGCACCACGCGCAGATCGTCTACGAAAGCGGCGCCTACTTTCTGGTGGACACCGGCTCCACCAACGGCACGCTGCTCAACGGCCGCAGGATCAGCAAGCACAAGCTCGCCTCGGGCGACCGGGTCTGCTTCGGCTTCCCCGGGGGGCCCGAAGCCGAGATCGAGATCGACGCGAGCGAGATCACCTCGGTGCCGCGCAGCACCTGGGTGAAGACGGTGGCCAGCGCACCGAGGGGGTCGGTGCCGGCCTACGACGCCGAGCAGGACGCCGAACGCATGGCCAGGGCGCTGAAGGCCGGGGCCCGCGATGCGAAGACGATCCTCGTCGCCGACCAGGCCGCGCGGCGCGTGGCCGAACGCCGCGCCAAGGCCGGTGGCCAGAGCTCGGGAGACACGGTCATCATCCTGGCCCAGGCGATGAACCAGGCCACCGAGTCGGTGCGCAGCCACACCACCAGCAAGTGGGTCAAGGTGCTCGCCGGCGTGGGCGGCACGGCGCTGCTGGTCATCGGCGTGCTGGGCGGCGTGGTCTTCTTCCAGCAGCGCGAGATCGACCAGCTCGTCAACGCCAAGGCCAGCATCGACCGCCAGATCCAGGCGCTGCAGGAGCGCATGCAGGCCGAGACCGACACGGCGCGCCTGGCGGCCCTCGAGGACAACCTCATCGCGCTCACCGGGTCGGCCCAGTCCACGCTCGCGCGGCTGCAGCTCAAGGACGAGGCGCGCGCGGCACGGCTCTCGGCCGCGGGCAGCGACGAGCTCGACCGCGAGATCCGCAAGATCCTCGCCAAGTTCAACGCCTCGACCTACGCCATCCCGCCGATCTTCCGCGAGCGGCTGCAGTTCCACATCGACGAGCTCGCCAGCGCCGGGAACCGCAGGTCGATGTACGGCCGCAAGCAGCGCTACTGGCCGGCCATCATGCGGGAGTTCGGCGCGCTCGGCCTGCCCGAGGAGATGGCCTACATCGCCTGGGTCGAATCGGGCTTCGACCCCGAAGCGCGCAGCAGCGCCGGCGCCACCGGGCTGTGGCAGATGACGACGACGACCGCGCAGTCGCTCGGGCTGACGGTGAACGACGCGCTCGACGAGCGCCTGGACCCCGAGAAGCAGACACGGGCCGCCGCGCGCTACCTGGCAACGCTGATGTCGGAGTTCGGCGAGGACTCGTTCATGCTGGTGCTGGCCAGCTACAACCGCGGCGAGAACGGCGTGCGCCGCGCGTTGCGCCAGGTGGCGCGCGAGCCCGGCGGCTTCCGCAAGGACAAGCGCGACTTCTGGCACCTGTACCGGCTGAAGCTGCTGCCCGAGGAAACGCGCGAGTACGTGCCGCGCGTGCTGGCCGCGGCCATCGTCGGGAGCAATGCGCAGAAGTACGGGCTGAGCAACTAGCCCGGATATTTCGCCAGTCCGGTACTGGATGGCACGGTGGGGCCCAGTTGAGACTTTCTTGAGCGACTCATGTCGCCGGCGCAGTGTTTATTGCGCTGCGAGGTGGTGATCCTGCGGTGGTGGGCGTGCTTACCCCTTCCCCGGCTTGGGATGCGGGCCGTTTTGCTGTCAACGCGCGGGCCAAGCACTGGATGAACGCTATGGGCTGAGCGCGCGCGCCGCGACGATGAAGACGTGCTTCATCGGGTGGGCCGATGCCAGCAGCACCCGCACTCGGCGGGTGTTGCGCAGCACCGCTGCACCGATCTTCAGCAGCTTGGTGCGGATGGTTGCGGTGCACGCCTGCGCGAGCTCGGTGCCCTGCAGCGCCAATCGGCGCAGGTTGATCATCAGCGTGTAGGCCAGTGCGGCCAGCAGCAGGCGCAGCTGATTGGCCCAGAAGCGGTGGCAGCTGGCGCGTCTGCCGAACAGATCCAACTGCGCTTCCTTGATCCGATTCTCCGCTTCCCCGCGTGCGCAGTAGCTGCGTTCGTATAGCGCCTGCGCAGAACCAGGCAGATCGGTGACGATGAAGCGGGGGTTGGCGCCTTGCTCGCCGTGTTCCAGCCGCGCGATCACACGGCGGGGCTTATTCCACGTCCCTGCGGCGTACTTGAACTCGCCGAACATGCGTTGCTTGGTCTTGCTGGCTGCGTACTGTTCGGCCAGCGCCAGCTCAGCCAGTTCCACCTGCTGCGCCAGGCGCGAGTTCTTCTGCAGACCAATGATGTAGCTCACGCCCCAGCGCTCCAGGCGCTGCAGCACCCGCGGGCGGCAAAAGCCCGAATCGGCCCGCACGATGATCTTGGTCTTGGGCCACGCCTGGCGCAGCGGCAACAGCAGCCGCTTGATCAGCGCACTCACCACGCTGGCCGGATCCCGGTCGCTCGGGCGCAGCACGCACGCCAGCATGTCCTGCCCGACGAACACGTACAGCGGCAAGTAGCAGTAGTTGTCGTAGTAGGCGTGGAAGTGGCCGCGCTCCTGCTCACCGTGCAGCGGCACGTGGGTGGCATCCACATCCAGCACCAGTTCCTCGGGCGCTTTGCTGTGGCTCGCAATGAACTGGTGCATGAGCACGCGGTGCAGTGCTGCGGCATGTGCGGCCGTTGCCCCGCTCTCCAGCCGGCTCAGCGTCGGTGCCGAGGCCAACGCCTGAGCACGGCCAACGGCCGTTTGCATCACCAAGTCGTTGCGCAGCACGTTGTGGTCGCACACGTCGGACCAGCCCAGGCAAAGGCCATAGACGCGCTGCGCCAGCAGACTGTGCATGCTGTGCTCGATGCTGGCGCTACGGCGCTCGTCGCCCAACGCCCGCGCCGCCGCGCTTGTCAGGCCCAACCGTTCATCGACCCGCTTGAGCAGCAGCACGCCACCATCGCTGACGATGTCCCCGCCATCGAACGCGGCCTGGACAAGGCGCCTCCCCACCCGCCCGAACTCAACGGTCTCATCGGTACACTTTGGCATCGGCAGTCCTCGGTTGTCATTGGCGTCAGATACCTATGACAACGGGCTCAGGCACGAGGCTGCCGACCTACTGCTGGCGAAAGATCCGGGCTAGGCGGCCGTCGCAAACACGAGCGCGGCGGCCGTCGCGCCGATGCGGCAGATCCTGATGACCACCGGCGCGCCATGGTGGCCGGTGCGCTGCCCCTGGCCGTCGCCAGCGGCGCAGGCGCCGAGAGCCGGCACGAGATCGGCTGGGTGATCGTGGGCGGCATTGACCTTCGACACGCAGCGCACGCTGTTCGCAGTGCCCACGCCCCTCGCGCGCGAGCGCTCGCGCAAGGCCGTCCTGGCTGCCCCGTAGAACACCGGCCGGTCGGGGCACCCCTTCCGACGTGGACATCCTGGTCTCCTTCGACGGGCCAGCCACGTCGGCGCCCTACTTCGGCGTCCAGTTCTTCCTCGAGGATCTGCTCGGCCGACGTGTCGATCTGGTCACCGACAAGGCGCTTCGTCCGGAGCTGCGCCCCTTCGTGGAACGCGAGGCCGTGCATGTCTGAGCTTGCCCGCGCATGGCGCTTCTACGTGGACGACATGATCGGGTTCGGCGAGAAGGGTCCTTGCATACACCGCCGGGCTTGACCAGCAGGCGTTCGCTGCCAACACGCTCGTCTACGACGCGACGCTGCGAAACCTCGAACTGATCGGCGAGGCGGCGACCCATGTGCCGCACGACGTCCGGCTTGCGCACCCGCAGGTACCGTGGCGCATGATCATCGCCACGCGCAACCGCCTTTGCCTATCTCGGCATCGACAACGACACGCTGTGGAGCATCGTCGCCGGCGACGTGCCCGCGCTCTTGCCTGCCCTGCATGCGCTGCGCCAAGCCGCACACTGAGTTCGGCCGAGACCCGCGCCAGCGCCGGGCGCAGCTGGCCACCTGGCCCTGCTGCCCGGCCTGCGGGCGCGGCGCGGCGGCAACCTCGTCCCGCTCGCTCGCCGCCTCAAGTCTCCAGCGTCATCAGGCTCACCCCGCGGCCGTCGCTGTCGGTCTTCACCGTGATCTCGAAGTTGTTGGCGGTGGCCAGGAACACCGTCGAGGCCATCGCGTTGTAGTTCTTCTCGGCGGTGGAAACCGACAGCAGCGCCGGGTCATTGCCGAGGTAGAAGAGCAGGCTGCTCTCGTTCACGGAAAGCTTCGTGACGCGGCCGGTGACGACGCGCATGGTCATGGCAGGCTCCTTGGTTCGTGGGTTGCGGGAGGGGTCGGACTCAGGCGGGCGTGCCGCCCAGCATCATCTGCAGCACGCCTTCGAGGCGGCCGTCGCGCGGCGCGGCGGCAATCGCCTCGGCCGCCTCGCGCCGGTCGTGGCGCACCGCGTACAGCGCGTTGCGGTAGCGGACGAAGTCGTGGTCGCGGAAGTTCAGCGCCACCTGCAGCGGCGGCCAGCCTTCGTGCAGCTCGTAGGCGTCGTCGATGTAGTACACGTCGCCGGGCGTGCGGTACTGCTGGAAGAACTGCGGCACCACCGGCCGGCCGAGGCCGAGCTGCACCGTGCCGAGGTCGATCTTCACCGCGTGCGTGAAGGTCAGCGGCAGGTTCGGCCCGATCGGCGGCACGTGCACCGTGGGGTCGCCGCGAAAGCCGATCGTGCACGCGCTCTTCGTGCGCTCCTCGAGCAGCCGGCCGAGCGACGCGTCGCCGGCGCGCGGTGCGGCGATGGAGACCAGGTGCACGTCGGTGGAGCGCAGCGCGTCGGCGATGTCCAGCGCCGCCAGCACCGCGAGCGCGCCGCCGAGCGAGAAGCCGGTGACGTAGACCGCGCGCGCCTTGGCGCCGCCGCGGTCGGCCTGGCGCGCCACCTCGGCCAGCAGGCGCTTGCCCAGCGGCTCGTAGGCATGCCAGAAGCCCGAGTGCACCCAGCGGCGGTCGCCGGTGGAGCCCGGCGCCGGCGGGTAGTGGATGCGCGTGCTCTGCAGGTCGGTGAGGAACCAGTCCTTGAACTGGCCCTGCTTGCCGAACGGCGGCCACTCGGAGCTGCGAAACGCGACCACCACGTCGCCGGCGTCGCTGCGCGCGACGAAGCACTCGGTGTCGGCGCGGGCGGTGCTCGCCACCACGCCCTTCGGCGCGCGGATCGGCGAGTCGCGCACGCGCACCGGCCTCGCGGGGTTGCCGCTCTTCAGGTTCAGGAAGGTCGAGGTCGGCGCCTCGAGCTCTTCCAACGCCTCGAACTGCGCGCCGCGGTGGCGCTCGGCCAGGTCGCTCAGGCACAGCATCTCGAGAGCGAGGTCGACGTTCAGTCCCATCGGTGGCTCCTTGGCGTCAGGGGTGGTGGATGCGCACGAACGCGGCCGTGCCCGTGCGGTGAACGCCGCACAAGAACCGTCTCCGAGCGCGGGCCGGCCTGGCCCGTCGGAGGCTTAAACGACCCGCATGCGCCGATACGGACATGCCTTGGCGCGCACCCCCTTTCGAGTGGGGGCGGCGCCGGGGCCACCAGGCCAGCGGCGTGCGCCTCGCCAGGCGAGCGACGGTGACGCCGGCGCGCAGCTGGCGCAGCTTCATGCGGAATCGCGGCGTGCAAGTCCGAGGCCGCGGGGGGCCGCTCAGGGCTCGGCACCCGAACACACGGCGCACCGCCGGTGGCGCTCCAAGGTCGGCAGCCGCGCCGTCGGGTGCCAAGCCCTGAGCGGCCCCCCACGACCTCGGACTTGCTCGAAGCGCTCGTGGTCTTCGCGCGCGAGAACTCGAACGGCACGGCGCTGCGAGTCGCCGCCCGCCCGGGCGCCACCCAAGTACGTCGAGGGCCGATGCCGTGGGGCCGCTCAGGGCATGGCACCCGGGCGCGGCGGCGGCGGTGACGGTCGCTCGGACCTTCGTCGTGTGTTCGGGTGCCATGCCCTGAGCGGCCCCACGGCGTCGGCCCGGCGCGCCGCGATCGTGGGCCGCCCACGGCTTCCTCGCGAACGCCTGCCGCAGTCATGGGCCTGGGATGCTCAGAACACCGACAGCCCCGTGCGCGCGACGAACATCTCGAGCGCGCGCATGCCGAGCCACGAGTTGCCGCTGGCATCGAGCGCGGGCGACCATACGCTGAGCGTCAGCCGGTCGGGCACGACGGCAACGATGCCGCCGCCCACGCCGCTCTTGCACGGCAGGCCGATGAGGAAGGCGAACTCGCCGGCCATGTCGTAGGTGCCGCAGGTGAGCATCAGCGCGTTGACGCGGCGCGCCTGCCGCTCGGTGAGCACCGGCGTGGCACCGCCGCCCGGGTGGCCGCCGTCGCGGCACAGGTAACCCGCGGCGCGCGCCAGCTGCCGGCAGTTCATGCGCAGCGCGCACTGGCGGAAGTACAGCTCGAGCACCGGCGCCACGTCGTTGTCGATCTTGCCGAAGCTCTTCATGAAGTTGGCCAGCGCATGGTTGCGAAAGCCGGTGGCCGCCTCGGACGCGGCCACCTCCTCGTCGATCTCGATGGCGGTGCCGGCCAGGTCGGAGAGCATCGCGGCCAGGTCGCCCGCGCTGCGGCCCTGGCTGACCAGCCGGTCTGCCACCGCGATGGCGCCGGCGTTGATGAACGGGTTGCGCGGCAGGCCGTGTTCGCTCTCGAGCTGCACGAGCGAGTTGAACGGGTTGCCCGAAGGCTCGCGCCCGACGCGCTGCCACAGCGCCTCGCCGATGAGCTGCAGGCACATCGTCAGCGAGAACAGCTTGGAGACGCTCTGGATGGAGAACGGCGTGTCGCAGTCGCCGGCCGCGGCCTCGGCGCCTTCGCAGGTGCGCAGCGCGATGCCGAACTGCGCCGCGTTCACCCGCGCCAGCGCCGGGATGTAGCTGGCCACCTTGCCCTGCTGCCCGGCCTGCGGGCGCAGCGCGGCGGCGATCTCGTCCAGCAGGGGCTGGAAGTCGGGCGTTGGTGGGCCGTGCGGGGTGGTGCGCATGCGGGGGAGCTTAGCGGAACGACGTTGCGGCGAGGCTCACGAGATGTGGCTGCTGCTCGCGTGCCGTTTCGAGACCGAATGCGACTTCGCCCGCAAGGCCGCGCGCGCCGGGCCGCTGGCGGGGCTTAGGTCGGCGGTCGGGGCGCTGGGCGCCCCGACTCCGCTGCGATGCTCGCACCGCGTGGTCCCGCCGCGGAACTCGTTGCACTCGCTTCGCTCGTGCCACTCGAACACCCGCGGCGAGTCAGATGCGGATGCGCGCGCGGCCTTGCGGGAGGGTGGTGGGTCACGAGACGTGGACAAACCCCTCGTCACGAGTGCCCGCTCTCGGCCATGAGCCGCCGTCTGCGGCAGTCAGCAAGGAGGATTCAGGACCTCTCGCGCGGCGCGTCGAGTCAGGTGTCGGTGGGGTAGATGCGGAACCGCTTGCGGCCACCAACGCGAAGTGCCTGGAAGTGACGAAGGTCCAGCGTCAGGACCTCCGTGGTTGCGTGCCGTTCGGCGAGCACCACGATCGAGGCATCGGCAAGCCCGATCTGCAAGTCGCCGTAGCGCCGCATGATGTCACGGGCTCGCTCAACATCGTCGGCCGTGAAACTCTCCAACCTGTAGGCGCCCCGCACCACCTCGTCCAGCAGCGCCGCTTGTGCATGCGCGCCAACATGCCGCATCAAGAGATAGTCCAGTTCGGCCAGAACAAAGGGCGACAGCAGCAACGGGCCTTTGGCCGCCTCCAGGGCCGCGCGGCACGGCGGATGCTGGCGCTGGCTGGCGTCCAGCGCGGCGAGAAGGCCGCTCGTGTCCAGCAGGATCACGGGCTGCCGAAGCCTTCGAGCGACTCGTCCAGGCGTTCGGCGAGCAAGGGCTTGCCGCTCTCGATCAGCGGCAGGCGGGGCCGCGGCGCGGGCGCCTCGGCAACGATCTTGCGCAAGGCCTCCCGGATCAGCTCTGCCTCGCTGGTGCCGCGCGCGCTGGCCAATCGGCCGAGGGCACGTTTGACCTCGGGCGGCACATAGACAGTGGTCTTCTCCATGCCATACACGATACCATATGTGAGCCGCCAGTCGTGCGCCGTCCGTCCTCGTGGCCTGCGCCGCCGAGAGGGGTGCCCTTCGGGCGTGCCTCCAGGCGTGGCCGAACGGCAGGTTTGCGGCAACGAGATCTGGACGGCCGCCACCCGGTGCGAAGTGCGCAGGCACAACCGCCTCAGTCGGCCTAACGCGCAAGGTCGCCTCAGCCCCGCTGCATCCGCGACCCACCGCGCCGCAGCACCTGCCCCGGCCGCGCCCCGGTGTCGCCTCCCGCGCCCCACACCGCCTGCCCGTTCACCACCACCGCATCGATGCCGGCCGATGCCCGCTGCGGTTCCTCGTACGTGGCGGTGTCGAGCACCGCGTCGGCATCGAACACCACGAGGTCCGCAAACGCCCCTTCGGCGATGCGCCCTCGCCCCTCGAGCCCGAAGTTGCCCGCGGTGAGCCCCGTCATCTTCCACACCGCCGTCTCCAGCGGAAAGAGGTTCAGCTGCCGGCTGTAGTGCCCCAGCACGCGCGGGAAGGTGCCCCACAGCCGCGGGTGCGGCCGCGGGCCGAGCGGGATGCCGTCGCTGCCGATCATCGTCGGCTCGAAGGCCAGGACGCGCTGCACGTCGGCTTCACTCATCATGAAGTAGATGGCCGAGGCGGGCTGCAGGCGGCGCACCGCTTCCATCTTGTCGCAGCCCCACTCGGCGGCGATGTCGGCCAGCTCGCGGCCGGCCGTGCCGGGGTGCGGCTCGCTGTGCGCGATGAGCACGCGGCCCTGCAGGCGCACCGGGTCGTTGTGCAGCATCGTGCTGCCGGCCGTGTAGGGGTAGCAGTCGAGCGCTACGCACTGGTGGCGCATCGCCGCGCCGATCTTCGCCAGCGTCTCCGTGCTGCGGCCCCAGTTCGCCTGCCCCGTGACCTTGTGGTGCGAGATGACCACCGGCACGCCGAGCTCGCGGCCGATGCGCAGCGTCTCGTCGATGGAAGCCAGCACCGCGTCCTGCTCGTCGCGCATGTGCGTGGCATAGACGCCGCGGGGGCCGCTGCCGCCGTCACCGCCGTCGCCGCTGAGGGGCCGGCACACCTCGATGATCTCCTCGGTGCTGGCGGCCGCGGCCGGCGGGTAGTAGGTGCCGGTGGAAACGCCGATGGCGCCGGCTTCGAGCGCCTCGCGCACGTGCGCCTGCATCGCGCGCACCTCGGCCTCGTTGGCGGCACGGCCGAGGTCGGCCACGCAGCGGGCGCGCAGCGTCGTGTGGCCGAGCAGCGGGGCCACGTTCACGGCGGCCGGGGCGGCGCGCATCGCATCCAGGTAGGCGCCGAAGGCGCGGAAACGGCCGCGGCCGACGGCGCCGTTCCTGCCGTCGCCATCGTCTTCACCGTCGTGCACCGCCAGCGAGATCGGCTGCGGCGTCGGCGTGTCGGCCTCCAGCGGCGCCGGGCTGATGCCGCAGTTGCCCGTGACCACCGTCGTCACGCCCTGCGAGACCTTGAACTCCATCGCCGGGCGGCGCAGCAGCGCCAGGTCGTCGTGCGTGTGCGCGTCGATGAAGCCGGGTGCGACGATGCGGCCGTGTGCGGCCAGGCGCCGCTTCGCCGCGTGCCTGGCCAGCCCGCCCGGCCGCGTGACGGCGACGATGCGCGTGCCCACGATGCCGATGTCGGCGTCGAAACGCGGTGCCTTCGTGCCGTCGATCACCGTGCCGCCTTCGATGACGAGGTCGAGGTCTGTCGGCATACGGCGGGCTCCTGTCGCGTTCGCCTCCGCATGGCGCCCACGCCATCGCCGGAACGGCGTTACGCGCGGGAGGGTAGCGCAAGGTCGGCGAGCCGCACCGTCCATGAAATTCCTCCACGTCATGGAGGAATTTCATGATACTGTTCGGCGCACGATGACACCCCAGCTTCGCCGCGCAGCGCTCGAAGAGCGTGTCCGCCTCGCATTGGCGCGCAGCAGCGCCGTGGCGCTGATCGGCCCGCGCCAGGTCGGCAAGACCACGCTCGCGCGGCGGCTCCTGCCCGGCGGCTCGCCCCGCTACTTCGACCTGGAAGATCCGCGCGACCTGCGGCGCCTGGACGAACCGATGACCGCGCTCGAGGCGCTGCGCGGGCTGGTCGTGATCGACGAGGTCCAGCGCCGCCCGGACCTGTTCGACGTGCTGCGCGTGTTGATCGACCGGGAGCGCCGGCCCGGGCAGTTCCTGCTGCTGGGCAGCGCGTCGCCGGCGTTGCTGCGGCAGTCGGGCGAGTCGCTGGCCGGCCGCCTCGAGATCATCGAGGTGGACCCGCTGTCACTGGCCGAGGTCGGCGCGCGGCACATCGAAGCCCTGTGGAGCCGCGGCGGCTTTCCGCTTTCCTTCCTGGCGGCAACGGAGCCGGACAGCCTGCAATGGCGTGAGAGCTTCATCCGCCTGACGGTGGAGCGCGATCTGCCCGTGCTGGGGCTGGGTGCGTCGCCCGTGGCGGTGCGTCGCTTCTGGGGCATGCTCGCCCACTACCACGGGCAGATCTGGAACGCGGCCGAGCCCGCGCGGTCGCTCGGCGTCGGCGAGAACACGGTGCGCAGGTACCTCGACTTCCTGACCGACGCCTACCTCGTGCGGCAACTGCCGCCCTGGCACCAGAACCTCGGCAAGCGACAGGTCAAGGCGCCCAAGGTCTATGTGCGCGACAGCGGCATCCTGCATGCCTTGCTGCAGCTGGATTCGCCGGAGGCGGTGATGGCCCACCCGAAATCCGGCGCCTCCTGGGAGGGCTTCATGGTCGAGCAGGCGCTGCACCACGCGCGCCCCTCCGAGGCGTACTTCTGGGCGACGCACCAGGGCGCCGAGCTCGACCTGCTGATGTTCAAGCATGGCAAACGCGTCGGCGTCGAGATCAAGCGGGCGGATGCCCCCAGCCTGACCCCTTCGATGCGGATCGCGCTTTCGGACCTGGAGCTCGACCGCCTGCTGGTGATCTACCCGGGCAGCAAGCCCTACCGCCTCGCACCGCATGTCGATGTGGTTCCGGCCGTTCGCGTAGCGGAGTTCGTCGCGTGAACGCGCGGCTTACCATGCACGGCATCTGACGCTGCTCAGGGGCCACGCCATGGACACCGCCACGCTCAACCCGCTCACACAAAGTGAGATCGTCGCCGCCGTCGCCGCGCAGCGCGACGAGGCCGTCGCGTTCCTGCAGGCGCTGGTGCGCGAGCCGTCGCTGCTGGGAAACGAGGCTTCGGCGCAGGCGCTGATGAAACGGCGCTTCGAGGCGCTGGGCCTCGATGTCACCGAGCTCGTCGTCGACGAAGCGAAGCTGCGCGATCACCCGGGGTACTCGCCATCGATCGTCTCGTACGACGGCCGGCGCAACGTCATCGGCGTGCACGAGCCGAAGCCCCCGCGCGATGGCTCGAATGCCGTGCGTGGCCGCTCGCTCATCCTCAACGGCCACATCGACGTCGTGCCGGTGGGCGCCGAGCGGCTGTGGACACGGCCGCCGTTCGAGCCGTGGATCGACGGCGACCGCCTGCACGGCCGCGGCGCCAACGACATGAAGGCCGGCATCGTCGCCTACACGATGGCGATGCAGGTGCTGCAGCGCCTGGACTACGAGCCGGCGGCGCGCGTCACGCTGCAAAGCGTCATCGAGGAAGAGTGCACCGGCAACGGCGCGCTGGCCTGCCTGGTGGCCGGCTACACGGCGGATGCGGCCATCATCCCCGAGCCGTGGGACGAGATCCTGAGCGCGCAGCTCGGCGTGATGTGGCTGACGCTCGACGTGTACGGCGTGCCGGTGCACGCCGCGGTGGCGCAGACGGGCACGGGCGCGATCGAGTTCGCGCAGTACCTGGTGGCCGAGCTGCGCAAGCTGGAAACGAAGTGGAACGAGCCGGCGCACCGCCACCCGGTGTACTGCGCGCACGACCACCCGATCAACTTCAACCTCGGGCGCATCGAGGGCGGCGAGTGGAGCTCGTCGGTGAGCACGCATTGCCGCGTCGACCTGCGGCTCGGCTTCTACCCCGGCGTGAAGCCGGCCGACGTGCGCGCCGAAGTCGAGGCGCTGGTGCGCCGCGCGCACGCCGGACACCCCGCACGGCTCAGCGTGCAGGTGGACGTCAGCTACCACGGCTTCCAGGCCGAGGGGCTGGAGGTGGACCTCGAGCAGCCGGCGCTGAGGACGCTGATGCAGGCGCACCGCGACATCACCGGCCGCGAGGTGGCCACGCGCGCCGCCACCGCCACCACCGACGTGCGCTTCTTCCACCTCTACGGCCACATCCCCGCCACCTGCTACGGCCCGCGCGGCGCCAACATCCACGGCATCGACGAGTGGGTGTCGATCGATTCGCTGCAGCAGGTCACCGCGGTGCTGGCGCTGTTCATCGCGCGCTGGTGCGGGGTGCAGCGGCTCGCACGCGGCGCCTGAGACGGCGCGCGCCGCGCTTGAATCCCCCTTCCGCGTTCAGCCTGCGGCGCATCGCCGTCGCCGCCTTCGGCCCCTCGCTGCTGTTCGGGCTGGGCGAAGGGGCGATCCTGCCCGTCATCGCGCTGAGCGCGCGCGACCTCGGCGCCTCGGTGCCGACGGCGGCCTTGCTCGTCATGCTGATCGGCGCCGGCGCGATGATCAGCAACATCCCCGCATCGATGCTGACGATGCACCGCGGCGAGCGCTGGGCCATCGTCGCCGCGGCCCTGTGGTGCGCCGCGGCGATGGCGATGAGCGCCTGGACATCACACCTGTGGCTGTTCGCGATCGGCTGCCTGATGGTGGGCATGGCGCAGGGCGTGTTCGGCCTGGCGCGGCAGAGCTACCTCACCGAGGCGGTGCCGGTGGAGTACCGGGCGCGGGCGCTCTCCACGCTCGGCGGCGTGATGCGCATCGGCATGTTCGTCGGCCCGTTCATCGGCGCCGCGGCGATCGTGCGCTTCGGCCTCGCCGGTGCGTACGGCGTGGGTGTCGTCGCGCTGCTGCTCGCGGCCGTGGTCGCGGCGCGGCTGCCCGACCTGCAGGTCGAGGGCCACGAGGCGGCCGGCGGCGCGGCACCCGGCACTGCCGCGCCGGCGCCGACCTGGCTCGGCACGCTGCGCGACCACCGGCACGTGCTGCTCACGCTCGGCTTCGGCGTGGCGCTGGTGGCCGCCGTGCGCTCTTCGCGCCAGGCCATCATCCCGCTGTGGGCCGACCACCTGGCGCTCGAGCCCTCGGTGGCCTCGCTGATCTTCGGCGTCGCCGCCGGCATCGAGATGCTGCTGTTCTACCCGGCCGGCCGGGTGATGGACCGCAAGGGGCGCACGTGGGTGGCGGTGCCGTCGATGGTGCTGATGGGCGTCGCGCTGCTGCTCACGCCGCTCGCCTCCGGCGCGACGACGCTGCTCGTGGCCGCGTGCCTCATCGGCATCGGCAACGGCATCAGCTCGGGGCTCATCATGACCATCGGCGCCGACCACTCGCCACGGGTCGGGCGCGCGCATTTCCTCGGCGTGTGGCGGCTGCTGACGGACATCGGCGCGGCCTGCGGACCGGCGCTGCTTTCGGCGGTGGCCGCGGCGCTGTCGCTCGGCGCCGCGATCGCCGTGACGGGGCTCATGGCGCTGGCCGGGGCGGTGCAGCTCGGCTACTGGCTGCCGCGGGCTTCGCCCGGCCGTCCGCACGGCAAGCCCGGCGACTGACCCCGCCGCGGCAGGGCGCCGGGCAGACGCGACCGGCCGCGATGTCTCTTTCGGCGCGGCTTTGTTCGCCACGGTCTTCTTCGCCGGGGCCTTCTTCCGCGGCTTGCCCTTGTCCTTGTCCGTGCCCTTGCCCTTGCGCCTCGCGGGCGGCCGCCGTGCTCGACAGCAGCCCGTCGCGCACGCGGCGCACCTCGGTCAGCGACGCGGCGGCGGTCGGCGGAAGCTCTGGCCGGCGCCCGGGCAGTCGCCGTGCACAGGCACGAGCGGCCGCGCCATGGCTCCACAAAGGCCCGGGCGCCCGCGCCTTCCCGCCGAGCCCCGCAGAATGGCTCCCATGGATTCGCTTTCGCAGATCGCCCTCGGCGCCGCCGTCGGCGTGGCCACGATGGGCCGGCGCACGGCGCCGTGGAAGGCCGCGCTGTGGGGTGCCGTGGCCGGCACGCTGCCCGACCTCGATGTCTTCATCGACCACGGCGACCCGATCAGCAACATGGTGCTGCACCGGGCGGAGACGCACGCGCCGTTCTGGCAGACGCTCGCCTCGCTGCCTCTCGCCGCCGCGGTGGCGCGGCTGCACGGCGAGTGGCACCAATGGAAGCGCTGGTGGCTGGCGCTGTGGCTCGTGCTCGTCACGCACCCGCTGCTGGACGCGATGACGATCTACGGCACGCAGCTCGCGCTGCCGTTCAGCAGCCACCCGTTCGGACTGGGCAGCGTGTTCGTCATCGACCCGCTGTACACGCTGCCGCTGGTGGTGGGTGTCGTCTGGGCGCTGCGTGCGCGCGCCGGCGGGCCGGGCGAGCGGCGCGGGCGCCTCGCCAACATCGCCGGGCTGGCGCTCAGCACGGCCTATCTCGGCTGGGGCGTGGCGGCGCAGGCGCACGTCACGGGCATCGCGCACCGGGCGCTGGCGGCGCAGGGCATCGCCACCGGGCAGGTGCTGGTCACGCCGAGCCCGTTCACCTCGCTGCTGTGGCGCGTCGTCGCCATCGACGGCGCGCATTACCACGAAGGCTTCCGCTCGCTGCTCGACGACGGCCCGGCGATGCGGTTCGAGCGCTTCGAGCGCGGCACGGCGCTGGCCGCACAGCTGCAGGGCATCGACGGCGTGCGTCGCATCCAGGCCTTCAGCAAGGGCTTCTGGGCGGTGTGGGAGGACGGCGGGCGCATCGGCATCACCGACCTGCGCATGGGGCAGGAACCCGCGTACATCTTCCGCTTCGCCGTGGCCGAGCGGCACAGCGCGCCAGCGGCGCTGCCCGTGCCCGAACAGGTGGGCAGCCGGCCGGACCCGCGACGCCTCTTCGGCTGGCTCGCTGGGCGCGCGCTCGGCGAGCCACTGCCGCCGCCGCGCTGAGCGAGCGCGGCGGCGCGCCGGTGCGCCGGCGCGACGCCCGCGTGCAGCGTCGCCGAACGGCGCGCCAGGCCCGAACCAGTGAGCTCGAGCCGCGCGTCGTCGGCCCGCGCTTGCGTCGGCGCGACGATCACCGGCAGCGGCTGCCAGGCCGCCGCGGTCTTAGCGCGCCGTCTTCCTCGCGCTCTTCGCCGCGCTCTTCGCCGCGGCCTTCTTCACCACCTTGCGGGCCGCCGACTTCCTTGCCGCCGGCTTGGCGGCCGCGGGCTTCGCCGGCGCCGCGCCGCGCCGGCCGGCCTCGCGCACCGCCCTGTCGAGCGCCTTCTGCGCGCCGACGATCGACTTGTGCAGCCGCGCTTCGGTCTTCTTCAGCACCGACTCGACCTTGTCCTGCGCGAGGTTGGTCTTCGCCAGCAGCGAGGCCTTGGCCTTGGCGATCTCGGCCGCCGCGGTGCCACGCACCTGCT
Organism: Rubrivivax sp.; assembly: GCA_026125665.1. Lineage (GTDB taxonomy): Bacteria > Pseudomonadota > Gammaproteobacteria > Burkholderiales > Burkholderiaceae_C > Rubrivivax. The sequence continues at coordinate 23,284 of JAHCKS010000026.1, read as the reverse complement.
CGATCTTGCCTTGCACGGCGTTGCGCACGTGCTGGACGGCATCGTTGAGGCTGCGCAGGGCCTGCGCCAGTTCGGGGTTGCGGGGCTTGCGGGTGGGCATGGCGGTTCGTTCCATCGAGTTCGTGTGGGACCGCAGGATGCCCGAGGCGGCAGCCGGCAGGTTGCGCGAGGTCAACGGCAGGCCGCGGCGCGCGCAAGAGGCGGCCGGCGGCCGGGTCGAGCTCGGCCCGAACGCGCGCGTGGCCGGCAAGCTGCGCTTGCGGAGTCGCGGCGCGCGAGTCCGAGGCCGTGGGGGGCCGCTCAGGGCTCGGCACCCGAACACACGGCTCACCGCCGCCTGCGCTCCAAGGTCGGCAGCCGCGCCTCGGGTGCCAAGCCCCGAGCGGCCCCCCACGACCTCGGACTCGCTCGAGGCGCTCGTGGTCTTCGCGCGCGAGCACTCGAATCGCGGCACGGCGCTGCGAGTTCCCGCCCGCCCGGGCGCCACTCGGGCATGTCGAGGGCCGATGCCGTGGGGCCGCTCAGGGCCTGGCACCCGAGGCGCGGCGGCGACGGTGGCATTCGCTCGGACTGTCGTCGTGTGTTCGGGTGCCATGCCCCGAGCGGCCCCACGGCATCGGCCCGGCGCGCCGCGATCGTGGGACGCCCACAGCGTCTTCGCCAACGCCGGGCGCAGTCACGGGCCCGGGATGCTCTCAGGTTGATCCGGCCTTGCCGGGCAACCTGAAGCCCCTGGGGGGGCAGGCCGGGCCGGCGCGGCCCTGGGGCCGCTCACTTCGCCGCGATCATGCGGTTCCACTGCGTCACCCAGCCGCCCCGCTCGCGTACCACCATCTCGGGCTTCATGAAGACGAGCGAGTCGATCTGCGCCTTGCCCCAGGTCAGCGCGTCGGCGGCTTCGGGCTTGAGCCGCACGGTGCGGTTCACCGGCGAGTCGGCCAGCTCGTTGGCCAGCGCTTCCTGCACCTCGCGGCTGAGCCAGAAGTCGATCAGCTGGTGCGCGAGGTCGGCGTTCTTCGTGCCCTTGACGATGCTGATCGTGTTCATCATGCCGACCTGCCCCTCGGCGGGCACGACCCACGCGAGCGGCTTGCCGGTCTTCTTCAGGTTCAGCCAGCCGAAACGGCCCACCGGCGCCACCCAGGCCTCGTCCTGCGCGAACAGCGCCGTCATCTGCGCCGTCTGCGTGTAGTAGGTGACGACGCTGGGCTTCAGCTCGCCGAGCCTGGCGAAGCCCGCGTCCATCGCGCCGCCGAAGCCGTTCCACACGCGGTCGACCATGAACAGCTGCGCCAGGCCCTGGTTGCCGGTGATGTTGGCCAGCAGCACGCGGCCTTTCAGCTCCGGTTTCCAGAGGTCCTTCCAGCTCTTGATGTCCTTGCTCGCCTTGTCGGTGCGCACCACGAGGCCCACCGAGTACACCGTGTAGGCGATCGCCTCCTGGTTGCGCAGCGGGTCGCGGCCGAAGTCGTAGATCTGGTCGAGGTTCCTGAGCTTCTTGTGGTCGATCGGCTGTAGCAGGCCCTTCTGCGACGCATCGAGCGCCAGGAAGTCGGTGATCTGCACCACGTCGACGTTCGGGTTGGCCTTGCGGGCGTCGAGCTTGGCCAGGCGGTCGGCGGCGTTGCCGGTCTCCAGCACGAGCTCGCAGTGGCACAGCTTGCCGAACGGTTCGTAGACGATGCGCTTGAAGAGGTCGTTGTTGAGGCCGTAGGTCGAGAGCACGAGCTGGCGCTTGCCCTGCGCCAGCGCCGGCGGCGTGCCCGGCGGCAGCGCGGCCGCGGCGAGCAGCGCTGCGCCGGCGGCAGCGAAGGCACGCCGGCGGTGGTTGATCGGCGCCCGCGCGGCCGGGGCAACGTGTGTCGTCTTCATCGGCGGTTCCTCCTCGTCGGTGTCGTGGTGTCGGTCGTTCAGGTCGCGGCGAGCGCCGCGTCGAGCTCGGCACGCGTGGGCATGCCGCCGCGGGCGCCGGCGCGGCGGCACGACAGCGCCGCGGCAAGGTTGGCTTCGGCCAGGGCCGCGCTCAGCTCGCGGCCGGCGGCCAGCGCCGCGGCGAGTGCCCCGGCGAAGGTGTCGCCGGCGCCGGTGCTGTCGACGACATGCACCGCCACGCCAGGCACGGCGAACGTGCGCTCGCGGTGCCAGGCGCGGCAGCCGCGTGCGCCCAGTGTCGTGACGATCGTCGCCGGCCCTCGCTCGCCGGCCGTGCCGATCGCCGCCTCGCTGCCGCCGAGCTGCGCGAGCTCGGTCTCGTTGACGAGCAGCAGGTCCACCCACGGCAGCAGCGCGGCCAGCCCGGCACTCGCCGGTGCGGCGTTCAGCAGCACCGGCACCCGCGCGGCGCGTGCCGCCTCGGCCCAGGCCCGGTTGGCGGCGAGCGGGATCTCGCCTTGCAGCAGCAGCCCGCGTGCGCCGCGCAAGACGGCCCGTGCACCATCGCCCGGCGCGGGCACCTCGAGGTTGGCACCCGGCAGCACGGTGATGGCGTTTTCGCCCGCGTCGCTGACGGTGATGAGCGCGGCGCCCGTGGCCGCGGCTTCGGCGCGCGCCACGCCGGCCACGTCGATGCCTTCGACCACGAGACCGGCGAGCAGCTCGTCGCCGGCGGCGTCGCGGCCCACCGCGCCGAAGAAGCGCACCGCGGCGCCCAGCCGTGCCGCCGCCACCGCCTGGTTGCCGCCCTTGCCGCCGTGGAAGCGCGCGAGCGAGCCGCCGAGCACCGTCTCGCCGGGCGCCGGGATGCGCGGCGCGCGGCCGACGAGGTCGAGGTTCAGCGAGCCGGCGACGACGAGCGTGTTCACTCGTTCAGGCCGTGGCACTTCTTGTACTTCCTGCCGCTGCCGCAGGGGCACGGGTCGTTGCGCCCCGGTTTCGCCTCGACGCGCCGCGGCTCGGGGCGCGGGCCGTGGTCGAGCAGGAACAGGCGCAGGTCCTGCACCGCGAAGCACGCGTCGTCGAGCAGCACGTCGCGCGCCGGCGGCTTGCCGCCGTGGCGCGCCGCCACGTAGCGCTGCATGTCGTCGCCGTCGGGGTCCCAGATCAGCGCGTCGATCGGCTCGCAGATCTCGCGGATCGCCGCGCCGATGTCGTCTTCCGCGCCGGCGGCGCCGCGCTCCGGCAGCCCCCAGTGGCGCTGCAGGGTGTCCAGGCCGATGAAGAAGCCTTCGGCCCAGAAGCCGCCGATCATCTGCTCGGCCGCCTCGGCCGGCGTGAGGTTCGTGCCCTCGGCCATGCCCAGTTCGCGCGCCTCGTCCTCGTTCCAGTCGTCGAAGTACGGGCGCAGGCGCAGCTGGTCGGGCCACGTCGCAAGCGCCTCGGCATCGAGCATGCGCGTGAGCGTGCGCACGCGCGCTTCCAGCGTCGCCAGCGCCTGGCCGTGCGCCGCGGGGTCGGCAAAGGCGCGCGTGAAGGCGTCGCCGCACAGCAGCTCCAGCCACTGCTCGGTGGGCAGGCGCACCGGCCCGGCCACCATCGCCGTCAGCCAGCCGTCGACGTGGAACGGGTTGAGCATGCGGTCGAAGCCTTCGAGCTGGCCGCAGGTGCGGGCGAAGGCTTCGAACTCGCGGTCGTCGGCCGCGGGTGCCGCGCCCTGCGGGTGCTGCGGTGGCGGCACCTCGTCGTCGGTCGCGCTGTTCATGTGCTGTTCATGGCGGAGCCAGCCCCCAGGTGCGGCGCAGGAACTGCTCGAGCCGCAGCGCCGCCGCGGCACGCGCTTCGGGCTGGCCGCCGACATGCACGCCGTGGCCGGGGTTCACGCCGTTCGGCACGTCGCGCCGCAGTCGCACCGGCGCGGTGCCGTCGAAGCCGTGGTGCGCGCCGGCGTAGGCCTCGAACTGCGGCGAAGGCACGTTGCCGCCGCCCTCGCGCGCAGGCGCGGAACCCGGTTCGGCCGCCGCGGCGAGCGCCTTGCACTCCGCCGCGGGCGTCCAGTCGTCTGCATCGCCGAGCAGCATCAAGAGCGGCGCCACCGGCCGGTAGCCGCGCTCGAGCTCGGCCTTGCAGCCTGGATAGAAGGCGACGGCGAGGCTCGGCTTCACCGCCGCACCATGCACTTCCGGGTGGCGCGCGTTCGTCGCCGCCAGCACCGTGCTGCCGCCGTTGCTCCAGCCCAGCAGCCCCAGGCGCGCCGCGTCCACCCCCGGCTGCCGCGCCAGCCACTGCAGAGCGCCGAGCGCGTCACGCCGCCGGTTGAGCTGCGTGACGCGCCGCGTGCCGGTGCGCTGCGTGCACAGCTCCTTCTCGCCGCGTGGCGTGAGCGAGTCGGTGGCGAGCACGTGCACGCCCATCGCGTTCAGGCGCGCCGCGAGCCCGGTGTAACGCGCGGCCAGGCGGCCGCCGGCATCGAAGAAGCCGCCGCAGCCGTGCAGCAGCAGCAGCGCGGGGGCTCTTTCGCCCGCCGGCGTGGCCGCCGGCATCCAGAAGGCCGGCAGCGGCACGGCGCGGCCGCCGGGTGCGTCGAGGCTCGGCACCTGCACGGGCTGCGGCGTCGCGGCCCCGCCTGTCCGCGCGTGCGCGGGCAGGCCGGTCACGAGGATCGTCATCGCTGCCACGACCATGGCGGCTGCCACGCCGGCGCCCGCACGACCGCCCGCGCCGCTCACTCCGGCGGCCATGCCAGCACCGGCGGGTCCGGATGCAGCCGCGCCATCGAGTGCACGTCGGCGTAGACGCCGTCGCGCAGCGCGAAGCCGCGGTGCGTGCCTTCGATGCGGAAGCCGAACTTGCGGTACAGCGCGATGGCACGCGTGTTGTCGGTGAACACGGTGAGCTCGATGCGCAGCACCTGGCCCCAGCGGTCGGCGTGGTCGAGCAGCGCCTGCATCAGTGCATGCCCGATGCCCTGCCCCTGCGCCGGCGTGGCCACGCCGATGCCCAGGCCCATCACGTGCCGCCGGCGCAAGTGCGCACCCGCGGGGTGCAGGCCGGCACAGGCGACGATGCGGCCGCCGAGCTCGGCCACGAGCTGCAGGTCGGTGCGGCCCGGTGCGTCCTGCTCGGCGAGGCGCTGGCGCATCGCCGCCACGTTGATGAACGGCACCTGCAGCAGGTTGGCCAGCACGTCGGGGTCGGCGTAGGCCTCGGCGATGCCGGGCGCGTCGTCGGGCACGGCGCGGCGGAGGGTGAAGGGGGCGCTCGGTGCGGCGCGCATCGTGTTCGGAATTGTGCCCGGGGCACGGACCCGGGGACAGGCCCTGCCTCGGCACGCACCGGGCGCCCGTGGGGACCGCCGCCTACGACTGTTGTTCGTCAACTCCCTCGCCAACCACTTTGGCCCGCCGCATTCGGTCACCTCACGCGGCGCGCAAGTCCGAGGCCGTGGCGCTCGTGGTCTTCGCGTGGCAATGGGGGCAGGTCCTGCATTGGCCTCCCGGGTCGGGAACACGACTCTCGTGTACACTGTCCGCACGGCCACTCGACCTCACTCCACCATGAAGAACATCACCCTCAGCGCCGATGAGTCCCTGATCGAGGCCGCCCGCGCCCGCGCCCGCGCCGAGCACACGACGCTGAACGAGCAGTTCCGCCGCTGGCTCGCGGGCTACGCGAAGACTGACGAACGCCTGCAGCGCTACGAAACGGCCATGCGCGGCCTGCGCGGCAAGTTGAAGGTGGGTCGCAAACTCGGCCGGGAAGCGATGAATGAGCGCTGAGTTCTTCGTCGACACCAACGTCTTCGTCTATCACCTCGACAACACCGACCGGCGCAAGCAGGGCGTCGCCGAGCGCATCGTGCGCGACGGCCTGGCCACGGGCAATGCCTGCATCAGCTATCAGGTGGTGCAGGAGTGCCTGAACGTGGCGCTGCGCAAGGCGGAAGTGGCCCTGCCGGTCGACGCCGCGAGGAGCTACCTGGACGCCGTGCTGCTGCCGCTGATGCAGGTCACCGCCAGCGAGTCGCTCTACCACCGTGCATTGGACGTGCAGGCCCGCTGGCGGTACGGCTTCCACGATTCGCTGATCGTGGCCTCCGCGCTGGCGGCCGGTTGCCGCACCTTGCTCAGCGAGGACCTGCAACATGGGCAGCGTTTGGAGGGGCTGACGATCGTCGATCCGTTTCGATGAGTTCGACAGGGAATCGGGGTCAGGTCCTGGTCAGGTCTGCGCACCGCGCAGCGCGCCGATACGCCGAGCTGGTGGCCGCCGCATGCGACGTGGGACTCTGGCCGCAGGCGCTGCGGCAGCAAATCTGACTCGGTGACGAGGACCTCGTCCGGCGCGTGCAGGAGCAGCATGTGCAGCCGCGCGAGGTGAAGAGCAAGGAGGTGCCGCGGGCGCAACGATGCGCGCCTGCCGATGCCGCCGGCCTGCTGCGGCTCAAGCTGTCTGCTCCTTCGTCTCGGGCTCTGTCCTCGCCCATCGGAGCGGCTTCTCCACCTTGCGCCGTGTTCAGGTTCGAGGCCGGCTCTGCGCTTCGGCACCCTCACAATGCGTGCCGCCATGGTCGCCGCCCACACCGCCGCCGCCTTCGCCGAACGCATGCGCGAAGGCGAGGTCGCGCGGCGCCGCGGCGACCTCGCCGGCGCCACGGCCGCCGTGCAGGCCGCGCTCGCGCTCGTGCCCGGCCAGCCCGAGGCGCTGCGCTGGCTGGGCGAGTTCGCCCGCACCGGCGGCGACGACACCGCCGCCGAAACCTGGTGGCGCCGCTCGCTCGCCGCGCACGAGGCGCAGCCGGCGGTGTGGAACAACCTCGGCAACCTGCTCGCGCGCACCGGCCGCGCCGAGAAGATCGAGGAAGCCCTCGCCGCCTTCGCGCGCGCCATCGCGCTGGCGCCCGGCTACACCGAGGCGCACTACAACCGCGCGCGCGTGCTGCACCGCGCAGGGCGCGCCGCCGAGGCCGCCAGCGCGCTGCAGGCGGCGCTGTCGCTGCCCGGCGGCCCGCGCGCCTCGATGCTGCAACTGGCCGCCCGGCTGCACGAGGACGCCGGCCAGCTCGAGGACGCACTGCGCACGCTCGATGCGGCGCTGCGCGAAGCGCCCGACAAGCCGGCGTTGCACCACAATCGCGGCGTGCTGCTGCACCGCCTGGGCCGCCACGCCGAGGCGCTGGCGGCGCACGAACGGGCGCTGGCGCTCGGCCTCGGCCGCGGCGCGGGCGAAGCGGCCGCCGGCGCGCACTACAACCACGGCAACGTGCTGCAGGCGCTCGGCCGCGGCGAGGAAGCACTGGCCGCCTATCGCCGCGCCATCGCCGCCGAGCCGCGGCACCGGCTCGCGCACTACGACCTGGCGCGGCTGCGCTGGCGGCTGGGCGACGAGCCTTTCGACGCCGAGCTGCGCGCGCTGGAAGCCGGCGAGCCGGCTTCGGCGCTCGGCCCCGGCCTGCGCGGCCACATGCTGGCGCGTGCCGAGCGCCACGACGATGCCGCCGCCGCCTTCGCCGAGGCCTTGCAGCGCGAGCCCGCCGCGGCCGGCTTCCACGACGGCCTCGGCCGCGCGCTGAGCCGCCTCGGGCGGCACGACGAAGCGTTGGCCGCGCACGCCCGTGCCGTGCGCTGGCGCCGGCGGACGGCGACCTGCACGCACACCACGCCGCGGCGCTGCTGGCCGCCGGCCGCGTCGACGAGGCGCTGGCCGCCGCCGACCGTGCCTGCACGCTGGCGCCGCGCGACCAGCACGCGTGGGCCCAGCGCGCGCTCGCCTGGCAGCTCGCCGGCGACGCGCGCGCCGGCTGGCTGCTGGACGTCGAGCGCTTCGTGTTCGTGCACGACCTCCAACCGCCGCCCGGCTTCGCCGACATGGCGGGCTTCTGTGCCGCGCTGGCCGGGGAGCTGCACGCGCACCACCACGACCGGCGAGCGCCGGTGGACCAGACGCTGCGCGGCGGCACGCAGACGCTGGGCAACCTGTTCGACCTGCCGGCGCTGCCGCTCGTCGCCGCCTTGCGTGAGCGCATCGCCGAGGCCGTGACGCGCACGGTGCACGCGCTCGCCGAGCGGGCCCGCAACGGCACGGTCGACGACCCCACCACGCACCCGCTGCTCGCGCGCGCCGCGCAGGCGCGCTCCGGCGGCTGGCGCTTCACCGACAGCTGGTCGTCACGCCTCTTGCGCGGCGGCTTCCACACGCACCACGTGCACCCGCACGGCTGGCTCAGCTCGGCCTGCTACGTGAGCGTGCCGCCGTCGGTGGCCGCCGGTGACGCCGGCGGCCACGCCGGCTGGCTGCAATTCGGCCAGCCCGACCGCGACCTCGGCCTTGCGCCGCTACGGCACGTGCAGCCGCGCGTCGGCCGCCTCGTGCTGTTCCCGTCGTACCTGTGGCACGGCACGCTGCCGTTCGACGACGACGCCGAGCGGCTGACGGTGGCCTTCGACGTGATGCCGCGCTGACGCGGCTGCCCCGCGCCGGCCCTCTCGCCCTCGCGGGAGACGGCTCGCGCTACATCGTCGCGTACCCCGTGTTCAACGCCGGGTTGAAGAAGTCGAACAGCTCGCCCGCCGGCACCTTGAGGTCGAAGCGCGGGTCGGTGGTCTGGATGCCGAGGTAGCTGCGCAGCGCCGCGTGGATGTGGCGCGGCCGGATGACGAAGCCGGCAGCGTCCTCGCGCCCGGTGGTGGGGGAGATCTTCACCGCCTGGTGCCTGGGCCCGCTCTGGCCGAAGACGCGGTTGCCCCACGGCGCGTTGGCCTCCATCAGGATCTGCGTGCCCACCTCGTGATGGTCCTTGCCGTTGCCGCTGTTCAGCGGCGTGCGGCCGAACTCGGAGAAGATGCGCACGAAGAGCCGGTTGGCCAGGCCCATCTCGGCGCTCTTCTGCCACACGTAGTCCACCAGGTTGGTCAGCCGCGGCAGCGCGTTCGCCATGCCGTTGTCGTGGTTGCTGTGCGTGTCGAAGCCGCCGGTGGAAAGCTGCACCGTCGTCGTCAGGCCGATCTGAGCGGCGATGAGCGCGATGTGCGCCTGCTGGAAGGGGTCGAAGTTGGCCGGCGTGGCGGCGGCCACGCGCTGCAGCAGCGCACGCGAGTCGGCCGCGTCGATGAACTCCTGCACCGCCACCTTCTGGCGCGGCAGCAGGTCGCCGCGGGCCAGCATCGCACGCATGCGCTCGGCGCGCACGGCCTGCGTGCGGCTCACGTCGGCCTGCTTCATGAAGTCGTTCGTTGCCGAGGCGGCGTTGGGCTGGCTCAGCGCGCGGAACGAGTTCGCGTCGGGCACCGGCGTCGGTGCCATCAGGCCGACGCCGGTGCGGTAGCCGCCGCTCGCCAGCCAGGCCATCGGCAGCCCCTTGCCGTAGGTGGCGGCGAAGAGCTCGGAGATGTTCGGGTAGCCCATGTCCAGCCGGCCCACGGCATGGGCCCGGGCACCCGCGCCGTGGTCGTTGGTTTCGCTGTGCACGCCGTTGATGACGAGCATGTTGCGGAAGTGCGCGCCGAAGAACGCCGCGTTGTTGCCCATCGGCGCGAAGCGAATGCTGCCGGCCACGCCGGCCGGCGTGCCGGCGGCGGCGTAGTTGTTCAGCGTGCGGTCGCTCTCGCGCGGGTCGGCCCACGAGCTCTGGTCCAGCCCGCCGTCGGCATAGATGTTGACGAGGATGCGGCCGGTGTACATCTGGGCCTGCGCCTCGGGGATCAGCGCCCAGGGGGCGATGGCGACGCCGGCACGTGCGGCCAGCGACAGGAACTCTCTGCGTTGCATGGTGGAACTCCGTGGGGATGGCGGTGTGGCTGCCGCGTTCACTCTGTCGGGCCGGCGTTCACTCGTAGAGGAACTTCACGTCGCCGAGCATGTAGGCCAGCACCGCGGCCCAGGCACGGCCGCTGTAGGTGGGGTCGTTGCCGTTGTTGAAGGCGCAGTTCACGGGCCGGGCGGGCGCCGCGGCGCGTTCGGCCCAGGTGTCGGTGAACAGCTTCAGCGTGCGCTGCACCTCGGGGTCGTTCTCCGGCACGTCCTCCTTCCACAGCCACTTGTGCAGGTGGCGCACGTTGGCCGTGATGGCCGCCAGGCCCGCGGCGCTGGCCGGCGTGTCCTGCAGCGTCACGCCGGGAAACAGCAGCCGCTCGCCCGCCGGCTTCACGAAGTCGTCGCGCGCGAAGGTGCAGCTGCGCACCGAGAGCATCCGGTCGATGGTGATCGTCTGCATCATCGTGTGCGACTGCGCCTTCGTCGTGCGCGAGATGCCGTCGAAGTCGCCGTAGTTCAGCGCCCAGCCGGCGTACGGGTTGTTGAACTCGTTCCAGCCCTGCCCCACCAGGCCGGTGAGCTTGCGGTTGAGCTGCGCGGGCGAGAGCATCGTCATGCTGCCCAGGTCGTGCAGCTCGCCGGCGCGCGTGGCCGCGTCGGCCGCCTTCTCGGCCCGTGTCAGCGGGCTCAGCATCAGCTCGACCAGCAGGTCCTTGACGTTGTACGCACCGCGGCCGTTGCCCGCGGCGAAACGCGTGGCCAGCGTGCGGAGCTCCTCGTTCTGCGCGTTGTAGGCGGCCAGCTGCGCGGCGAACTGCGGCGAGGCGGAGTCCAGCGGCGGCTTCAGCGCCGGGCGGCCAACAAGGCCCTCGTACCAGAAGTGCACCGCGCCGAGCGCGAAGCGCGAGTCGGCGGCCACCTGCTCGCCCAGCCACTTCAGCGCCGTCCTGTTGCCGGTGAAGCCGCCGGGCATCAGCGTCGCGCCGTAGGCGGGCTCCTTGCCGTCGCGGAACCAGTTGTCGCCGAGCCGGAAGAAGGCCATGTTGCCGCTGTCGCGCGGGTAGTTGTTCGAGCGGTAGCTCTGCGGCAGCGCGTGGTCGATGCCGTTGGTGCGCACCGAGAGGTAGCGGTTGGCCTCGTTCCAGTTCTGGAAGCCGGCGGCCACCGCGTCGATGGTGTTGTGGCACGCCGCGCAGGCCGGGTTCTCCACCGTCGGCACGCGGAACGTGGCGGGGTTCTCCAGCGGCCGCACCGCCAGCGCCGTGGCATCGGTGGCGAGGAACTGCTTGTAGAGCATGTTCACGCGGTGCCGGTTGCGGTTGGTGTCGGTGGTCGGGAAGCGCGACAGCCAGGCCTGCGTCGACAGCACGCCGGCGTGCTCGCGCACGCCGCCCAGGCGCTGGTCGGGCAGCGTCGCCGGGCGCCACTCGTTGTCGTCGTCGGGGTTGACGAAGGCCCCCTCGACGGTGGCGTTGAGCAGCCGCGCCAGCAGGCCGTTGACGACCGTGTAGTTGGCGCTGACGATCTCGGTGTACGGCCGCTCGCTGCGCACGATGTGCTTCATCAGCTCGACGCCTTCGCGGCGCACGCTGGCCTGGAAGCGGTTGATCGTCGCGTTGTCGGCCTGCGTCACGCCGGTGGCGCCGAGCACGCTGCCGGCGCTCGGCCAGTCGGCGGCGTTGTAGCCGCCGTTGCCGCGCGCGATGGCACCCGGGCTCAGGAAGTGCGTGTCGCCGACGTCGTCGAGGAAGCGCTCGAACGCCGGGCCCTGCATGTAGCCGCGGATCGTGTCGCGCAGCGCGGCGGTGCCACCCGATGCGACGGCCGCGCTCTCGGCGCCGCTCGGGTTGCGCCCAGCGAAGAGCACCGCCGCCTTGGCCAGCACGGCAGCGTCGCTGCTCATGCCCACGCCCTTCCAGAAGCCGCCGCCTTCGCTGCCGCCGGCGGTGGCGCTGCGCGTGGCGCACGACTGCGCCGTCATCTGCGGGATCAGCGACTCGAGGTCGCGGTAGCGCTGCGAGCCGGCGTCGACGAAGGGCTTGCCGCCGCCGTGGTTCGGCTCGCCGATCGACTTGGACAGCAGCATCGCCGGGTAGGCGAGCGTGTAGTCGCGCAAGATGTTGTAGTTGGCGATCGGGTCGCCGCCGAGGGCGAAGACGAGCGCCGAGCCGCCGGCGATGCCGCCCGGCAGGTGGCATGTGGTGCAGGTCTCCTCGAAGCTGGCCCACACCGAGCTCGTGAAGAGCGCCGGTGCCGTGGTGCAGGCGCTGGTGGCCGCGGGGCGTGCGCGGCCGGAGCCGCTGTCGTCGCCGTCGATGCCGCAGGCGGCGAGCAGCGCCGCACCCGCCAGGGCCGTGAGCAGCAAAGGCACGCGCCGCCGTGGCGCGTGCCGGGCGCCAGGCGGGCCGAGCGGGGCGGTCGAACGTGTCGCGGCACGAATCTTCTTGGGCATGCGGCCTCCTGGTCCTTCCATCGACGACGGGCCACCGATGGCCCGCGTGCATGCAGCCAGTCTCGCGAGCAGGTGCAAGGCGACTTGCAACCGCGTGTTGAGACCTCGACACAGTTGCGTCTGCGCGGGCAGCGTTCTCGCGCCCTGCCCGGCCGCTGCGAGCCACCATCGGCACGGCGTGGCCGAGGCGCTGCGCACGACGTTGCCGCGAGCCGGCGCGCCACGGAAACAGATGGGAACGCTCGAGCGCGACCGGCCGCACGGCACGCGGTTCCCCGCAACGGCGTGTGACTGACGCAGCGCACACGTGTCGCGCGCCAACACCGCCGCACCGCACCGCGCTGGCGTGCCGGCACGCACGCGGCACTCGCAGCCGCGGCGCGCGGCGGCGCGCCTGCGGCGCCCCTTTCGCGGCATGCGACCTGTCACAGGCGACGCATTCGCTATAGGTCGGGCGTTTGGCGGGGCGGCAGCATCGCGCCCGCATCCCGCCGGCATCCGGCCCGGCATCCACCCGATCTCGTCACGCCGAAGCCCGCGCCTCCCGCGCGGCGCGGCCGGCAGGAGGACACCCGATGAACGAACCCCCGCGCGTGTGCCTGGCCACGTGCCTCTTCGCAACGCCCCGGCAACCGGGTCGCCCCGCCGCCGCGATGCGCCGGCGCCTGGCCGCCGCCGCGACGCTGCTGCTCGCCGTGGCCGCCGTGCCGGCCGGCGCAGTGCAGGTGGGCGAGACGCTGCCGCAGCGCTGGCTCGACTCCGCCGCCGGGCCGCAGCCGCTGGTGGCCGGGCGCGCGCGGCTGACCTACGTCGACTTCTGGGCCTCGTGGTGCGCGCCGTGCCGGCAGTCGTTTCCGTGGATGAACGAGATGCACGCCAGGTTCGGCCCGCAGGGGCTGCGCATCGTCGCCGTCAGCGTCGACGCGAAGCGCAGCGACGCCGAGCGTTTCCTCGCCAGCCACCCGGCAGCGTTCTCCGTCGTCTTCGACCGCGAAGGCGCGTTCGCCAAGTCGGTGGACGTGAAGACGATGCCGACCTCGATGCTGATCGACGCGCAGGGCAAGGTGCTGCTGGTGCACGCCGGCTTCACGGCGCGCGACCGCGAGCAGCTCGAAGCCTCGATCGCCGAGGCGCTGCGCGCCACCGCGGCGCTGACCGGCGGCGCCATGGTGGCGCAGCCCCGGGCCGCCCCGTGAGCGCGGCGCAGGTGGTTCGCCCGCCGCGGCGGCGAGGCGGCGCTGGCGCACTGGCCGCCGCCGGCGCTCGCCGCGCTCGGCCTGCTCGGCGGCTGTGCCGGGCCGACGGGCCCGGCCGCATGGGACAAGTCGTTCATCGCGCGGCCCGAGATGGCGATGTCGTGGAACCCGCTCGCCACGCGGCTGGACCAGCAGGTGTACGAGAGCAAGGAGGCCGCCTCCGGCGGCTACGGCGTCGGCGGGGGTGGTTGTGGCTGCAACTGAAGAGGATGGCGAAGGCGGCATGCCCGAAGGAGGCGGCGCGTCGCGCACGCGCCGCACCGCCGTGGGCTCGATCGTCGCCGCGGCGATGCTGCTGCCCGGCGTCGTCGCCACGACGGCACGCGCGGAGGGCAAGCCCGATGCGGCCTCGGTGACGCTGCGCACGCTCACCTACAAGGACTCGCAGCCGGGGCTGGACCGCATCAGCGTCGTCTCGCCGGCGTTCCAGGTGGTGGCGCCGCTCGTCAGCGACGACTGGTGGCTCAACGGCACGCTGGTGGCCGACAGCGTCTCGGGCGCCACGCCGCGCTACCACACGGCCGTCTCCGGCGCCTCGCGCATGACCGAGAAGCGCACGGCCGGCGAGGTGCGCGTCATGCACTACCTGCACCGCGTGGCCGTCGGCGCGGGCGTCGCCGGCTCGACCGAGCGCGACTACCGCTCGATGGCCGCGTCGTTCGACCTGCGCTGGTCGAGCGAGGACCAGAACACCGAGGTGGCGCTCGGCCTCGGCACTTCCGACGACCGCATCAACCCGGTGAACGACGTCGTCAACGACGAGACGCGGCGCACGCAGCAGCTTTCGCTCGCCATCACCAAGGTGGCCTCGCGCACCGACATCCTGCAGGCGAGCATCGCCTACAGCGACGGCCGCGGCTACTACAGCGACCCGTACAAGGTGCTCGACGAGCGCCCGCGCGAGCGCCGCCAGACGGTGCTGATGCTGCGCTGGAACCACCACTTCACCGGCGGCGGCACGACGATGCGCAGCAGCTGGCGGGCCACGCAGGACAGCTTCGGCGTGCAGTCGCACACGGTGCAGGCGGAGTGGGTGGTGCCGGTGAGCGACAGCGTGAGGCTGCTGCCGGCGCTGCGCCTGTACACGCAGACGGCAGCCGACTTCTACCTCGCGCCGCGCTACGACCCGGTGCTCGGCGAGCCGTTCCCGGTGGGCTACGACCGCAACAACCCGCCGCGCTACATCTCGCTGGACCAGCGCCTGTCGTCGTTCGGTGCCGTCGCACTCGGCCTCGGCGCGGCGCTGGCCGTGGACCGCGACTGGACCATCGACGGCAAGGTCGAGGCCTACGAGCAGCGCGGCCGCTGGGCCTGGGACGGCAACGGCTCGCAGGGCCTGGCGCCGTTCCGCGCGTACTCGGCACAGATCGGCCTGACGAGGCGGTTTTGAGTGCGCCCGTGGCCGGCACGCCCCGGCACGGCCCGCGCGGCGCGAATGGCGCGAACGGTGCGGCCGGGCCGGCCCGGCGCGACGCCGCCGCCTTCCCCCAGGCACCGGACGCCGTTCGCCACGCCGAAGCGTGGGTGTTCCAGTTCGGCGCCATGGGCAGCGACTGCGAGGTGCACATCGCCGGCCGCGTCAGCGAGGACCACGCGCGCAACGCCGCGCAGGTGGCCATCGCCGAGGTGCGGCGCATCGAGGCCAAGTACTCGCGCTACCGCGCCGACAGCGTCGTCTCGCAGGTCAACGCCGCCGCCGGCAACGGCTCGCCGGTGCCGGTGGACGACGAGACCGCCGACCTGCTGGCCTATGCCGACCGCATGTACTGGCTGAGCGACGGCCTGTTCGACATCACTTCGGGCGTGCTCAGCCGCGCCTGGGACTTCCGTGCCGGCCGCATGCCCTCGCACGAGACGCTGCACTCGCTGCGTCAATGCGTCGGATGGTCGCTGACGCGGCTGGAACGCGCCAGCGGGCGCAGCACCTTCGAGCTGCTGCGCCCGGGCATGGAGATCGACCTCGGCGGCTTCGGCAAGGAGTACGCCGCCGACCGCGCCGCAGTGCTGCTGCAGCAGCGCTCGATCGGCCACGGCTTCGTCAACCTCGGCGGCGACATCCGCCTCGTCGGGCCGCGGCCCGACGGCTCGCCGTGGCACATGGCCATCCGCCACCCGCGCGACGACGAGCGGCCGCTGGCCACCATCGAGCTCTCCGACGGTGCGCTCACCACCAGCGGCGACTACGAGCGCTACTTCATCGGCCCCGACGGCGAGCGCTACTGCCACGTGCTGAACCCGCGCACGGGCTGGCCGGTGCGCGCCTGGCGCAGCATCAGCGTCGTGGCGCCGCTGTGCCTGGCGGCCGGCTCGATGTGCACGATCGCGATGCTGAAGAGCGACGACGCGCTCGCCTTCCTGCGGCGGCAGGCGGTGGACTTCCTGGCCGTGGACGCGCAGGGGCAGGTGCACCGGCCGTAGCCGCCGGGCCGGGTGCACCGCGCCGGCCGCGGCGGCCCGCTGCCCGGCGCGCGGGGCACTCACGCGCCCATCGGCGAGCAGATCTCCACCAGGCAGCCATCCGGTGCACGCACGTACGACACCACCTGCCCCCAGGGCTTGGTCGACGGCGCCGCAAGTTCCTTCGCCCCCGCCTGCACGGCCCGGGCGTGCGCCGCGGCCACGTCGGCGGTGACGAGGCCGATCTCCATGCCGAGCGGCTGCTTCGACTCGCTGGCGCGCACGTGCCCGCCCGGGAAGTTGCCCTCGCCGAGTGCGTGGTTCGCGAAGGCGAGCGTCGTCTCGCCGGTGGCCAGCTCGCCGTACATGCCCGAGTCGTGCAGGAAGCGGCGGGGCAGGCCGAACGCCTGCTCGAAGAAGGCCAGCGACGCGGCCACGTCGGGCACGTAGAGGATGGTGTAGCCAAGCTTCATGGGGGCAGCACTCGCTTGCGGAAGGAAGTCCGAGGCGCCGGGTCCGCGGCGGGCCTGACGCCGGGCCGCGACGCGCGGCGTCGGCATTGTCGCGCCGCAACACGGGAACCCAGGGCAGGCCTGGATGTCACACGAGGTCAGGGCGCGCCGGCCTGAATGCAGTGAAGGCCGGCGTGCGTGGTCCACCCGTGACGGAGGAGCCGATGACGCCCAACACCACCCGCTGCCGCCAATGCGAAGGCGAGATGACGCTGGCCGACCTCGAGCGCATCGAGGGCGAGGAGCACGGCGTGCACCTCAGCATCAAGCACATGCCGTCGATGACCTGCCCGAAGGGCCACCGCCGCTTCGTCGCGCCGACCTTCGCCAGCGCCCTGCTCGACGCGCTGGTGACCGGGCAGCCGCTGGTGCCGCTCGACCCGGCCGCCCGCCGCGGCCTGCTGCGCAAGCGCTACGCCTGCCCGGCCTGCGGGGCCGTGCTCGAAGGCGGCGCCAGTGGCCGCGTCGAGGCCCATCGCACCGTCGAGATCGACGGCCTGCACGCCTTCGACGTGCAGGTCGACCTGCCCACCTTTCGCTGTGGCGTGTGCCAGCAGGAGAGCGTCGAGCCGCGCGAGCAGATGCTCGACGACCTGATGAAGGCTTCCGCGCACGCCTTTCGCTCGGCCGAGCTCGCCGTGGCCTGAGGCCCGCGCAACCCGGGGGCTTTGCGCCGGCCCCCGCGGTGCGCGAGACTGCCGCCGACGGGTCGCCGACCCGGCCGACGGGAGAAGCTCGGATGGGCACACGCCAGCGGTGCATCGCCTGGGTTGCCGGCCTCGCCGGGTGGGCGGCCGGCGCGGTCGCGGCGCCCGCGGCAGAGATGGAGCTGCCCAGCTGCGTGAGCGGCAGCCCGGCGCTGCGCCTGCCGGCCGCTGCCGAGCGCGCCGTGCTCGATGCCGGCGACCGCCGGCGCATGCACGCGGCGGCCGAGGCCCGCTACCCGCTCTACCAGCGCGGGGCGCTCGTGCCGACGCAGGTGCTGCTGCTGCGCCGCCAGGGCCAGTGGCTGTACGTGACGCTGTGGCGTGGCGGCGACGCGGGGCTGTGCTTCTCGGCCGTCTTCGCCGCCGAGCGCTTCGACTTCACGCCGGAGCTCGTCGCGAAGTACCGGCCGCGGGCCGCCGACCCGGTGGACTGAACCCCGCCGACGACCGGCTCGCCCGGCGTTCACCGGCGCCGGCTTGAAACAGGCCGCCGGGGCGACTATGGTCCGCAGCCTCGAGCATCATGCGCCGACGCGACTTCATCACCGCGGCTGCCGTCACCTCCGCAGCCCCCTCGCCGCAGGCGGCCGACGGCGCGCCGATCGGCTTCGCGCTCGGTAGCGGCGCGCTGCACGGCTGGGCCCACGTGGGCATCGTGCGCGGCTGCGCACGCATCGGCCTGAAGCCCGCGGCGATCGCCGGCAGCAACGTCGGCGCGGCCATCGGCGCACTGTGGGCCGCGGGGCTGGGCGCGGCGGAGATCGTCGAGGTCGCACGCCGGCTGAAGTGGGAGTCGGGCAGCGGTGCGATCTCGGCGCTGCTCGGCGCGCGCCGCCGCAACGACGCGCTGCGCGAGGAGATCGAGCGCGCCGTCGGCGGCCGCCGCATCGCCGAGCTGCCGATCCCGTTCGCCACGGCGGCCAGCGACGCGCTCTCGGGCGACAGCGTCGTCGTCGACGCCGGCCCGGTGGCCCTGGCCGTGGAGGCCTCGTGTGCCGCGCCGGTGTGGAACGAACCGGTGCCCATCGCCAACCGCCGGCTGCTCGATGGCAGCCTGACCGCGCCGGTGCCGGTGGCCGCCGCACGCAAGCTCGGCGCCCGGCGCATCGTCGCCGTCGACGTGGCCTACCGGCCTTACGAGGAAGCGCCGACGTCCGCGTCGGACTACGCCTTCCAGGCGATGCACATCCTGACCAACGCGCTGGCGCGCGAGCAGACGCGGCAGGCCGAACACGTGATCAAGCTCGACGTGCACCACCTGATGCGCCGGCAGCTCGACGTCGATGCGTTGATCGACGCCGGCGAGGCGGCGCTGGTGCAGCTGGCGCCGAAGCTGCTGGCAAAGTGAACCCGCCGGTGGCGCGACGCCGCGCCGCCGACCGAAGACCCGCGAACACGAACGAGGAGACCCGCACGATGAGGCCGCGCACCCTGACGTTGGAAGAGACCTTGCCGCGCGACGCGGCGCAGGCACTGCTCGTCGGCCGCGCCTGGCAGCCCGGCGAACGCGGCGGGCCGACGCTCGTCACGGTGCGCGACGGCACGCTCGTCGACATGAGCACCCTCGCGCCGACGATGGCCGCGCTGCTGGAGCGGGCCGATGCGGCCGAGGCCGTGCGCGGCCACGCCGGGGCGCCGCTCGGGCCGCTGGCAGAGTGGCTCGCCAGCACCGTGCAGCACGGCCCCGACCCGGCGCATCGTCATCTCCTCGCGCCGGTCGACCTGCAGGCCGTGAAGGCCGCCGGCGTGACCTTCGCGACGAGCATGGTCGAGCGCGTCATCGAGGAGCAGGCGCGCGGCGACCCGGCGCGTGCACAGGCGGTGCGCGAGCGCGTCGTCGCCGAGGTCGGCGAGGACTTCGCCGCCATCCGCCCCGGCTCGCCCGAGGCGATGCGGCTGAAGGCCGTGCTGATCGAGCAGAAGCTGTGGTCGCAGTATCTCGAGGTGGGCATCGGGCCCGACGCCGAGATCTTCACGAAGACCGCGCCGATGGCTTCGGTGGGCACCGGCGTGCCGGTCGGCCTGCACCCCGGCTCGACCTGGAACAACCCGGAACCCGAGGTCGTGCTGGCCGTGAACTCGCGTGCACAGATCGTCGGCGCGGCGCTCGGCAACGACGTCAACCTGCGCGACTTCGAAGGCCGCAGCGCCTTGCTGCTCGGCAAGGCGAAGGACAACAACGGCTCGTGCGCCATCGGCCCGTTCATCCGCCTGTGCGACGCGCAATTCGGCCTCGGCGACATCCGCCGCGCCGAGATCACGCTGAAGGTCGAGGGCGACGACGGCTTCGTGCTCGACGGCACGAGCTCGATGTCGAAGATCAGCCGCGACCCGCTGGAGCTGGTGCAGGCGGCGATGGGCCGCACCCACCAATACCCCGACGGCATGGTGCTGTTCTGCGGCACGATGTTCGCGCCGATCCAGGACCGCGACGCGCCGGGTGCGGGCTTCACGCACCACCTCGGCGACCGCGTGGCGATTGCCAGCGAGCGGCTCGGCACGCTCGTCAACTGGGTCGGGCACAGCGACGAGATCGCGCCGTGGACCTTCGGCGTTTCGGCACTGATGCGCAGCCTGGCAGCGCGCGGGCTGCTCTGAGAAGCTGTGAACGAACCCTCCACGCCCGCTCGTCACGCCAAACGACGCCCGCTCGTCGTTGCAAATGCTCGCCATAGCCCGAGCTATGGCTGCGCTTTGCGCCTAGATCGGGCGCCGTTTGGCGTGCCGCTCGGGCGCGGCCGGTTCATTCACAGCTTCTGAGCGGGGCCGCTCAGGCGGCCTGGCCGCGCGCCTCCAGCCAGGCGCGCGCCTGCGCCAGGCACGCCGCCGCCAGCGCGTGCTCCGGCAGCGTCTGCGGCGTCAGCTCCTCCAGCGCGGCGAAGGTGCCGCGGCGGCGGCCGCACATCGCGGCCGCCTCGCCGGCCAGTTCGCCCAGCGCGACCAGCGACTCGGCGAGGCTCGTCTGCGTCGTGGCCCAGTCGAGCGGCGCCGCGTCGCGCCGGCGCACCTGCAGGGCCTCGCGCAGCGCCGCCACGGCCTCCTCGACCGGCTCGCGCCGCCGCTCGCGGCGGCCGATGGCCAGCAGCGCCAGCGCGCGGTCGTTCTGGCCCGCCGCCCAGTGCATGGGCGCGTTCTCGCGCGTGTGGTGCTGCAGCGCCTCGGCGAAGGCAAGCGCCGCCTCGCGCAGGCTCTGCGTGCCGCTCTCGCGCTCGCCAAGAAGACGCAGCGCGCCGCCCAGGTTGTGCAGCACCGCCGCCCGACGCGCCGGCGCGGCATCGCGCGAGAACACCTGAAGCGCCGCGCGATACGCATCGACCGCCGCCTGCAGCGTCTCGCTGCCTTCGGCGCCCGGCTGCTGCCCGCCGATCTCCGCCAGCACGATGCCGAGGTTGCACTGCTCCGCCGCCCACTCGTGCGGCGAGCGCTCGGGCGAGAGCTCGCCCAGCGCCGCGCGACTGGCGGCCACCGCCTCGTGCCGCCGCGCCATCGAGCCCTCGCGCCGCGCCCACAGGCCGAGCGCGGCGCCGATCGTGCTCTGCACGCGGGCCCAGCGCAGCGGCGAGCGCTCGCGCGTCAGCTCGAGCAGGCACTCACGCCCCGCCTGCACGGCCGCCTGCAGGTGTGTGGTGTCGCTGGCCAGCGCCCCCGCGCGGCCCTCCAGGCTCGCCAGCAGGAACATCGATTCGGCCCACTCGGCCGGCAGCTGCTCGCGGCGGCGCACCTGCAGCGCCAGGCGGCAGTGCGCCAGCGCCTGGTCGATCTGCGCCGCGGCGCCGCGGCGCGTCCCCTCGCGCCCGAGCGCGCGCGACCGCTCCTGATGCAGCGCAGCCCACAGGCGCGGCTGCGCCTCGCGGGCGGTGGCCGCAAGGGCACGCTCGGCCACCTCGCCGGCTTCGTGCAGGACGGCGTCGTCGGTGTCGAGCAGGCTCAGCTGGTTCAGGCCTCGCACCAGCGACAGCGCGATGTCGCGCCAGTCCTCCTGCGCCGCCGGCGCGGCGGCGGGCGTGCCGGCGGCAACCTCCGGCATCGCCCCATCGGGCGCGGGCTGCGGCGGCGCGGCGTGCGCCAGCCGCCGCCGCAGCAGGCGCACGGCCACGGCGAGTGCTGTCGCCGAGTTCTTCTCCACGCCCTCGGCGAGCAGGGCCGCGGCGCGCTCGCGGTACACGTTGGCCCGCGTCGGCGCCGCGGGGTGCTCCAGCGCGGCCAGTGCCTCGACGTGCCGCACCGCCGCGGCCGGTTCGCCGCGCCCCAGCGCTGCCTGCAGCGCCGCTTCGTGCAGCGTACGGCGCGCCTGCGTCAGCCGCTCGTGCTGCCGGGCCGCACGCCGCTCGAGCTGCACGAGCGCCGCGTCGAGCTGCGCGCCGGCACGCTCGGGGTCGCCTGCGCGCGAGCGCCGCGCCATCCAGCGCGTCGGCAACGAAGGCGTCGAGCGCGCGGCAGCCGGCCCGCCGCGGCCGCGGGGTCGCCCTCGTCGTCGTCGTCGGCCGCGCCACCGCGCACCGCGGCGGCGATCGCCGCGCGCTGCAGTTCGTGCACCGCCTCGCTCGAGGCCCAGCACGCCGTCGGTCCGGCGCGCCGGGCGAGCGCCACCACCGCATCGGCGCCGAGGCCGGCGCCGCTCGTCAGCAGGTCGTCGGCACGCAGGCGCTCGAGCACGCGCCGCGCCGCCGCCTCGGCGGCATCGGGCGCATCGGCTGCATCGGCCCGCGCGGCCGGCCCGCCTGTCGGCCCGCCGGTGGCCGCCCTTGTCACCCGCGGTGCCTCGGTCGCGGCCTTGTTGGCGGCCTTGTTGGCGGCCTTGTTGGCGGCCTTGTTCGCGGCCTCCCTCGCAGCCCCCCTCGCAGCCCCCTTCGCAGCCCCCTTCGCAGCTTCGTCAGCCGCTTCGTCACCAGCCTCGTTCACAGCCTCGTCGGACGTCTCGTCTGGCGCCTCGGCAGCCGCCTCGCCGGCGGCGGCCGCCGCCGCGCCCGTGCGGCCCGCGCGGGCGCTCCAGCGCAGGCGCTCGCCGTCGTCGTCGACGCCGCGCCATACGGCAGCAAAAATGACGGCCAGCGCCGTAACTGGCTCAGGCGCCGTGCGCTGCCGGGCGCGAGCGCGTGCTCGAGCGCGGCGCGCAGGTTCGCGTATTCGAGCGCGAGGGTCGCGGCGGCCGCCGCGCCGGGCGGCGCGCGGCCGTCGCCGAGCACGTCGTGCACGAGAGTGCGGCACCACGCCAGATGGCGCGCACGTGTCGCCGCGGTCTCGCCCGCCCGTTCGAGCTGCTCGAGCGCGAAGCGCCGCGCCGATTCGAGCAGGCCGAAGCGCGGCGGCTCGGCGCCGTCCTTGGCCACCAGCGAGTGCTCGACGAGGCGGCCGAGCGTGTTCATCACGCCCCACGCGTCGAGCGTGCCGCGGCCGGGCGCCGCCTGCGTGGGCGCCGAGCCATCGGCTCCGGCGCCGGCCGCGGCGCCGGCATCGCCGGCCGCATCGTCGTCGCCCGCCACCGCCTGCGCCGCCGCCAGCGTGAAGCCGCCGCTGAAGACGCCGAGGCGGCGGAAGACGCGACGCGCCGGCGCGTCGAGCAGCTGGTGGCTCCACGCCAGCGCCGCGTGCAGCGTGCGCTGGCGCTGCGGCGCGTCGCGCGGGCCTTCGCCGAGCACGCCGAGGCCGGGGTCGCTTCGCGCCGCGTCGACCGCGGCATCGAGGGCCGCGCCGAGCGCCGCGGCGAGCGCGTTGACGCCGATCGTCGCCACGCGTGCCGCGGCCAGCTCCAGCGCCAGCGGCAGCCCGTCCAGGCGCCGGCAGATCTCGACCACCGACGTGACGTTGCCCGCCGCCAGCTCGAACAGCGGGTCGGCGGCACGCGCGCGCTCGACGAAGAGCGCCACCGCCGCATGGGCCATCGCCTCGGCCGGCGTGGCGCGCGGCGGCGGCACCGGCAGCGTGCCGAGCCGGTACACCTGCTCGGCGTGCAGCCGCAGCGGCACCTGGCTCGTGACGAGCAGGCGCAGGCGCGGCGCCGCCTCGAGCAGCGGCTGCACGAGCGCGGCCACGTCGGCGGCGATCGGCTCGGCGTTGTCGAGCACGAGCGTCAGCACGAGCGGGGCGAGCATCGCGGCAAGCTGGTCCGACGGCGCGGGTGCGGCACCGGGCTGCATCGTCTTCGCCGCCCCCGGCGCGCCGGGCCGGCCCGCGGCGCCCAGCCGCGTCAGCAGCAGCGCCGGCAGCTGCGCCGCGTCGTCGATGCCCGACAGGTCGACCCAGACGATGCGCTCGCCCGCGCCCGGGCCTTCGCACCAGGCCTGCGCCAGGCGCGTCTTGCCGATGCCGCCCGGCCCGGTGACGGTGACGAGGCGC
>JAHCKS010000250.1 GCA_026125665.1 Rubrivivax sp. | reverse complement strand
CGCGAACACTCGAACCGCGGCGTGGCGCCGCGAGTTCCCTTCGCGAACGCCGGGCGCAGCCAATCCTCCTTCAGCGCACGTCGGGTGCGTCGGGCAGTTCGTTCGGGTTGGCCTGGCCCTCGGCCAGCGGGAAGTGCGTGGCCAGCATCGTGTCCACGGCCTGCACCGCCGCTTGCAGACCCTGCTCGAAGCGGCCGGCGCGGAATGCCTCGCGCATGCCGGCGAGCACGGCCTCCCAGTGGGCCTGCGGCACGACGCGGGCGAGGCCGCGGTCGGCGACGATCTCGATCGCGTGTTCGGCCAGCAGCAGGTAGATGAGCACGCCGTTGTTGAGCTCGGTGTCCCACACGCGCAGCTTGCCGAAGAGCGCGATGGCGCGCTCGCGCGCCGTGGCGCGCCGCCACAGGTAGGACAGCGGCAGCCCGGCCTCGACGCACAGGCGGATCTCGCCGCTGTGCGCGTGCTCGCTTGCCGCCACCTGCCGCTCCAGCCGCGCGAGCGCCTCGGGGCCGAGGGCCCGCGCGGCGTCGCGCTCGTCGAACCAGCGGTGGCGCAGGATGCGCAGCCAGCGGTTGCCGGCGTGAAGCGGCCGCGCGCGCGACACGCCGTTGCCCGCGCCGGCCTCGCCCGTGCGCAACGGTGCACGCTGGTCGTTGCCAGCCCCGCGGTGGTCGCTGTCGTCCATGCCAGAAGCGCCGTCGCCCTCGCTATCGCTGCCCTTGCTCACCAGTCGCCGGAGGCGCCGCCGCCGCCGAAGTCGCCGCCCCCTCCGGAGGAGAAGCCGCCGCCGGAACCGCCGAAGCCGCCGCCTCCGCCCCAGCCTCCGCCCCAGCCGCCGCCGTCCCAGCCGCCGACGTGCGGCAGCGAGCGGCCGCGCCCGGCACGGCGCGCGGCTTGGCCGGCGGCGGCGCCGAAGCCGATGATGCCCACCAGCACCAGCGCCGCCAGTCCCACCCCGATGGCCACGGCCAAGCTTGCGGTGAACCACCAGCCGGCGGCCCCGGCCCCGCCGGCGGCCAGCAGCGAACCGAGCTTGCGGCCGAACAGCCGCGTCAGCACCGTCGCCACGATGGGCACGGCGACGAAGAGGAACATCGCCAGCTCGTCGAGCTGGAGCCCGGGCTGGGCACCCTGGCGCGACGGCAACGGTGTCGGCGCCGGCAGCCCCTCGCCGCGGATGCGCGCCATCAGCGCGTCGACCGCCGCGTTCAGGCCGCCGGCATAGTCGCCGGCACGAAAGGCCGGGCGGATGGCGCTGTCGATGATCTGCCGCGCGACGAGGTCGGGGATGGCGCCCTCGAGCGCCTTGGCGACCTCGATGCGCACGCGCCGCTCGTCCTTCGCGACGACGACGAGCAGCCCGTCCCCCTGGTCGCGGCGGCCGATCTTCCACGTGTCGGCGACGCGCTGCGCATAGGCGGCGATGTCTTCCGGAGCCGTGCCCGGCACGAGCAGCACGACGATCTGCGGCCCGGCCTCGGCTTCGAAGGCGGCAAGCTTGGCCTCGAGCGCGTTGCGCTGCGCGTCGCTGAGCGTGGCGGTGCGGTCGATGACCCGCGCCGCGAGCTCCGGCACGGGCTGCTGCGCGTGCACCGCGGCCGCGGCACCGAGCAGCAACGCGCCGAGCAGCCGCGCCCGGGCCGTGGCAGCGGCTAGCCAGCGTGTCACGGGCCGCCGCCCCCTCCTCGGCGCGCTCGGCCGGCGCCTACTTCGAGGCCGCCGCCGGCGCGGCGCCGGGCTTGCTGTCGAAGTTCACCACGGGCGGCGTCGCGATCTGCGCCTCGTTCTGCACCGTGAAGCTCGGCTTCACGTCGTAGCCGAAGACCATCGCCGTGAGGTTGGTGGGGAACTGGCGCGCCAGCACGTTGTAGTCGGCCACGGCCTTGATGTAGCGGTTGCGCGCCACGGTGATGCGGTTCTCTGTGCCCTCGAGCTGCACGCGCAGGTCCTGGAAACCCTGGTTGGTCTTCAGGTTCGGGTACTGCTCCACCACCACCATCAGGCGCGACAGCGCGCTCGTCAGCTCGCCCTGCGCGGCCTGGAACTTCGCGAACGCCTCGGGGTTGTTGACGAGCTCGGGCGTGGCCTGGATGCCGGTGGCCTTGGCCCGCGCGTCGATCACGCGGGTCAGCGTTTCCTGCTCGAAGTTGGCTTCGCCGCGCACCGTGTTGACGATGTTGGGGATCAGGTCGGCGCGCCGCTGGTACTGGTTCAGCACCTCCGACCACGAGGCCTTGACCTGCTCGTCCAGCCGCTGGAAGTCGTTGTAGCCGCAGCCACCGAGCGAGAGGGCCAGCGCGAGCAGGCCACCGCTCGCGAGGCGGCGCCAGCCGCCGCGAGATGCACGAACCACGATCATCGGATCCTCCTGCATGCACTTTCTCCGCGCGCCTTCGGCCGGGCGCCGGCGGCGCATCGTACCCGCGGCGCCAGATGGGGCAGGACAATGCTGCTTCAAGGATGACGTGCAGGACGACGGGCGCGGCGGTCGCGTGCGGAAGCGGCAATGAGGACATGAGCGACATGCACGATCTGCGCACCGCGCTGCGCGCGGCAGCGGGCCGGGTGCCGCCGGGCGCGGCG
>JAHCKS010000249.1 GCA_026125665.1 Rubrivivax sp. | reverse complement strand
GTGTCGGCCTGCAGGTTCTTCATGCGGTAGTAGTCCATGATGCCCATGTTGCCCTGGCGGAAGGCGTCGGCCATCGCGCGCGGCACCTCGGCTTCGGCTTCGACGACACGCGCCTGCATCTCCTGCTCCAGCGCCACGGCCATGGCGCGGCGCTCCTCGGCCTTGGCCTGCGCGATCTGCTTGTCGGCGTTGGCCTGGTCGATCTGCAGCTTGGCGCCGATGTTCGCGCCCACGTCCACGTCGGCGATGTCGATCGACAGGATCTCGTAGGCGGTGCCCGCGTCGAGCCCCTTGCTCAGCACGTGCTTGGAGATGTGGTCGGGGTTCTCGAGCACGTTCTTGTGGCTCGACGCGGAGCCGATCGTGCTGACCATGCCCTCGCCGACACGCGCGATGATCGTCTCCTCGCCCGCGCCGCCGACGAGCCGGTCGATGTTCGTGCGCACCGTCACGCGGCACACGGCGATGAGCTGGATGCCGTCCTTCGCCACGGCAGCGATCTTCGGCGTTTCGATGACCTTCGGCAGCACCGACATCTGCACCGCCTCGAGCACGTTGCGCCCCGCCAGGTCGATGGCCGCGGCGCGCTTGAACGGCAGCGGGATGTTGGCCTTGTCGGCCGAGATCATCGCGTTGACGACACGCACGACGTTGCCGCCGGCGAGGAAGTGCGCCTCGAGGTCGTTGAGCGCGATCTCGAGGCCCGCCTTCACGGCGCTGATGCGCGCGGTGATCACGGTCGTCGGCGGCACGCGGCGCAGGCGCATGCCGATGAGCGTCAGCAGGCCGACGTAGGCACCGGAGGCCCAGGCGGCGATCCACAGCGGGATCGGCACCAGGTACAGCAGCAGCGCCAGGCCCGCGATCAGCGGCAGCAGCAGGCCGAGGCCGCCGACCAGGCCGATGATTTCACTCATGTCTCGCTCCTTTCTTGGTTCTGCGGCAGATCGTGCACGCGGCGCACGACGACGCGGTTGCCGTCGACGCGCACCACGCGGATGGACTCGCCGGCGTCGACGTGTTCGCCGTCGGACACCACGTCGACGCGGCGCCCGTCGATGTCGGCGATGCCCGCCGGTCGCAGCGGCGAGGTCGCGCGCCCCGTCTTGCCGAGCCACAACGCGTCGCTCACGGGCGCCGAGGCATAGCCCTCCGCCGCGGACAGCCCGCCTTGCAGGATCAGCCGGCGCCCGAACGGCAGGCGCGGCAGGAACCGCAGCAGCACCAGGCTCGCCACCAGCGCGAAGACCAGCGCCAGCACCACCCGCCCGGCGGCGGCGAGCAGGAAGCTCATCGTGAACCCGGGCCCGACGAGGCTCAGCACGAGGCTGCCTACGAGGGCGGCGATGCCCAGCACGCCGGCGATGCCGAAGCCCGGGATCACGAGCACCTCCAGCGCCAGCAACACGATGCCGGCCAGCGCGAGCAGCAGCTCTTCCCAGCCCGCCAGCTGCACCAGCCAGTGACCCCAGAAGAAGAGCACGAGGCTCGTGATGCCGAGGCCGCCGGGCAGCCCGAAGCCCGGCGTGCGCATCTCGAGGATGATGCCGAGCATCGCGACCGTGATGAGCAGCGAGCTCACCACGGGGTGGGTGAGGAACCGCACCACGTTCTCGGCCCAGTTGGTGCCGAGCGTGCGCAGCTCGGGCGAGGCGAGGCCGAGCTTCTCGAGCGCGGCCTCGAGCGTGTCGGCACGGTGGTCGACGAGCTTCAGCTTCAGCGCCTCGTCGGTGGTCAGCGTCAGCAGCTTGCCCTTCTCGATGACGTCCTTGATCTCGACGTCCGCGTCGACCATCGCCTCGGCCAGCAACGGCGGGCGCTTGCGGCTCTCGGCCGTGGCGCGGAACTCCTTGCGCACGTAGGACACCGTCTTCTCGCCGACGGCCTTCGAGGCCTCGCCGGCGCCCCCCACCTGCACCGGCGTGGCCGCGCCGATGGTGCTGCCACCGGCCATGACGATGTTCTCCGCCGCCAGCGCGATGAGCGCACCGGCCGAGATGGCGCGCTTGTCGATGTAGGCGATGGTGCGCACCTTCGCGCCGAGCAGCGCGTCGCGGATCTGCACCGCCGCGTCGACGCGGCCGCCGAAGGTGTTGATCCTCAGCACGACCGCGGCCGCACCGGCCGCCGTGGCCTCGTCGAGCGTGCGCGTGATGAACGGCGCCAGCCCGAGGTCGATGATGCCCTCGACGGGCGCGACGTAGACCACCGGGCGCTGCGCCGGCGGCTCCGGCCGTTTCTCCTGCGCCGGCGCCAGCCCGAGCAGCGCCAGCAGGAGCAGCAGCGCGATCAGCAACAGCCTGGCTGCCGGGGTCGTCGTTGCCGTGGGCATCTGCTCCTTCCGTGGATCTGGCGAGCGACACGCCAGGGGTGAGTTTTCCATCGTGCGGCGCCAGGGAATCTACGCCCTCGGAAGAAGCCTTGCTCGATGTCGCGTGGCATCCGCGCCGGCTTGCGCCCTGACCGAGTATGACCGTTCAGCCTCCGGCCACCTCGGCCGGCCACTCCGCCGCGTCGCCGAGCGGTCGCCTGCTGCGCTCTGCGCGGGCACGCACCAGAGGGACGAGGGCTTCGAGGGTGCACTCCGACGGGAAGCGGCGGGATCGGGC
>JAHCKS010000248.1 GCA_026125665.1 Rubrivivax sp. | reverse complement strand
CCGGCCGTGCCCGCGCCGGCGGCCGCGCCGGCCGCGCTCGACCGGCGCGTGCAGGAGATCAAGGCCGAGGTCATCCGCCTGAACCGCGACCTGCTCATGCTCGAGGAAGAGCTGCTGTTCCCGGCCGGCACGCAGGTGGCGCTGTTCGTCAGCATGGACGTGGGCAAGCTGTTCGAGCTCGAGTCGGTGCAGATCAAGCTCGACGACAAGGTCGTCGCGGCGCACCTGTACACGCCGCTGGAGGTGCAGGCACTGCACCGCGGCGGCGTGCAGCGCATCTACGTGGGCAACCTGAAGGCCGGCGAGCACGCGATCGACGCCTTCTTCACCGGCCGCGGCCCGCACACGCGCGACTACAAGCGCGGCGTGACGCTGAAGTTCGACAAGGGCACCGAGCCGAAGTACATCGAGCTGCGCATCAGGGACAGCCTGGCGAAGCTGCAACCCGAGTTCGAAGTGAAGGTGTGGTGAAGAGCTCCCCCCCGATGTGCCCTGCGGCCGCCTCCCCCGGCATCCGGGACGGGGGGCACCGCCAGCGGACCGGCCGAGCCGGAACCGCTGCCGTCGCTCGGCTGGCTGCGGCGGCGGCGCTCTGCGTCGTGCTGCCGGTTTCTGCCCAGACGCCCGCCACGCCGGCCGAGCGCAACTTCGCGCCGCAGCCGGTGCAGGCGCCACACTACGGCGACACGCTGTTCGAGTTCTTCCAGGACAAGCACTTCGAGGCCGTCACCGGCCTCATGGTCTCGCAGCACTTCAAGCGCATCAGCCCGCACGACGACGAGGGCGAGCTGCTGCGCGGCGGCCTGCTGCTCAGCTGGGGACTGCACCAGGAAGCCGGCCAGGTGTTCGAGCGCCTCGCCGCCGAGAACCTGCCGGTCTCGGTGCGCGACCGCGCCTGGTTCTACCTGGCGAAGATCCGCTACCAGCGCGGCCTGCCCGAGGGGTCGCAAGCGGCGCTGGCGCGCATCGAGCAGCCGCTGCCCGCGGCGCTGCAGGAAGAGCGCGTGCTGCTGCAGGCGCGGCTGGCGATGGCGCGCGCAGAGCACGCCACCGCCGCCGAGCTGCTGCGCACGCTGCCGCCCGAGGCCAGCGCCGTGGCCCGCTTCAACCTCGGCGTGGCACTCGTCAAGTCGGGCGACCTGCCGCAGGGCATGGCGCTGCTCGACACGCTCGGCCAGCAGGGCGCGGCCGACGAAGAACAGCGCGCGCTGCGCGACCGCGCCAACGTCGCGCTCGGTTATGCGGCGCTCGGCAGCAAGCTCGGCGCCGACGCGCGCCGCTACTTCGAGCGCGTGCGCCTGGCCGGCCCGGATTCGGGCAAGGCGCTGCTCGGCTACGGCTGGGCCGCGCTCGAGCTCGGCGACCCGAAACACGCGCTCGTGCCTTTCGGCGAGCTCGCCGAGCGGCCGGTGAGCGACCCGGCGTCGGTGGAAGCGCACATCGCCCGGCCCTACGCGCTGGCCGAGGCGGGGGCTTCGGGTGCCGCGCTGCAGGGCTACCAGAAGGCCGTCGCGGCGTTCGATGCCGAACGCAGCGCGATCGACCAGTCGATCGAGGCCATCAAGAGCGGCACGCTGGTGGCGGCCATGCTCGAGAGCAACCCGCGCGCCGGCATGGGCTGGTACGGCGGGCTCGACCGCCTGCCGGCGCTGCAGCGCATGCCGCACGCCGGCCATCTGGCGCCGCTGATGGCCGGGCACGAGTTCCAGGAGGCGTTCAAGAACCTGCACGACCTCGTCTTCATCGGCCGCAACCTCGAAGGCTGGCAGGGCAAGCTCGGCACTTTCCAGGACATGCTCGCCAACCGCCGCCAGGCCTTCGCCGAGCGGCTGCCGAAGATGCGCGAGCGCGCCGGCGCACTCGACATCGACGGCCTCGAGAAGCGCCGCGCCACCATCGCCGCCGAGCTGGCCCGGGCCGAGGCCGAGACCGACATCGAGGCCTTCGCCGACGAGCGCGAACGTGCGCACCGCGAGCGTGTCCGCGCCGGCGAGCACACGCTGCAGCGCGCCGCCTCCGCCAAGGAGCTGGACGCCGCCGAGGCCGAGCTGGCGCGCGAGCGCCTGCGCCGCGTGGCCGGTGCGCTCGTCTGGCAGCAGACGCAGCAGTACCCGGCGCGCCTGTGGGAAGCACAGAAGGCGCTGCGCGGCAGCGCCGAGGCGGTGGCCGAGGCGCGCGCTCGCGACGCTGCGCTCGTGCGCGCCGCGGCCGAGGAGCCGGCGCGCTTCGACCGCTTCGCCGCACGCATCGCGGCGCTCGAGCAGCGCATCGCCGGCCTCGTGCCGCAGGTGGCGGCGCTGCGCGGCGAGCAGGCGGCGCAGCTGCAGGAGATCGCCATCGCCGCGCTGCGCGAGCAGCAGGATCGGCTGGAGGTCTACAAGACGCAGGCGCGGCTGGGCATCGCCCAGTTGCACGATCGCGCGCAGCTGGCGGTTCGCCGCGCCGATGGACGCGAGGCGGAGGCCGCCGCGCCGGTGCCTGCCGCCCTTGCCGCCCCCGCCGAGGCCGCGGCCGTGCCGCCGCCGCAGGCCCCGGTGTCTGCACCGCTGCCCGGCGCGGCCGCGCCACGTACGGAGGCGCCGAGGTGAAGGCTGAGGTGAAACCTGTGCAGGTCGTGGCGGGATCGGGCGGGGGGGGGGGGGGGGGGGGGGGGGGGGGGGGGGGGGGGGGCGGGGG
>JAHCKS010000247.1 GCA_026125665.1 Rubrivivax sp. | reverse complement strand
GCAGCGCGGCGGCGGGCGGCATCGCCTCGGGCGCGTCGGTCATGCGCGCACGGCCTCCGCGGCCCACGCCTCGGGCCAGCCGAGTTCGTGCCCGGTGCGCTCCGCAAAGCGCCGCAGGTCCTCGGGCGTGTCGATGTCGAGGTGGTAGCGCGTGTTGTCGGTGTCGAACCAGGCCACCTGCCCGGGGTGGCGCTCGCGCCACTGCCGGCAGGCGAGGTCGGCCTCGCCGGCGAGCCACGTCTCGCGCAACGCCGCGTCGAAGATCACCGGGTTGCCCGGCAGCGCGCCCTCGCCGTCGCCGGCGTGCACGCGCGGCACGACCATCGATGCCGTGCCGCGCTTGCGGTAGGCGGCGATCAGCGCCACGACGTCCTGCGCGTCGATCAGCGGCAGGTCCACCGGCGCCACGATGACGGCGTCCAGCCGCGGCGACAGCGCCTGCAGGCCCAGGCGCACCGACGAGGCCTGGCCGTCGTCCGGCGCCGGGTTGCGCACGAGCGTGATCGGGAACGGGCCGATCGCCGCCTCCACCGCGTCGGCGTGGTGGCCGAGCA
The DNA here is from genome assembly GCA_026125665.1 of Rubrivivax sp. GTDB lineage: Bacteria > Pseudomonadota > Gammaproteobacteria > Burkholderiales > Burkholderiaceae_C > Rubrivivax. The sequence continues at coordinate 2,176 of JAHCKS010000247.1, read as the reverse complement.
CGACGGCGACCTCGTCGACGCCGGCACCCGACAGTGCGACGAGCTGCCGCATGACGAGCGGCACGCCGCCGAGTTGCAGCAGCGCCTTCGGCCGTCCGCCCAGGCGCCGCCCGGCACCGGCGGCGAGCAGCACCGCGCCCACCGACATGCGGCTGTACAGGCCGTTGGCCTTGAACGGGCATCCCATCGGGCCTCCTCGTGCGTTCCTTGCGCGGGCTTCTTCCGTGGACCCCGGCGCGTGCGCAACGTTCAGCGCAACGCCGCCAGCACGCGCGGCAGCACCGCCTCGAGGCTCGCCAGATCGTGTGCCGGCGCGTGCAGGTGCACGTGCGGCAGCGCGGCGACGAGCCCCTGGCTCAGCGGCGCGAAGCCGGGCTGTGCCGCCAGCGGGTTCAGCCAGACGATGCGCCGCGCCTGGCGCGCCAGCGCCGCCAGCGCCGCACCCAGCTGCGCCGGCTCGCCGGTGTCGTAGCCGTCGCTGAAGACGAGCACCGCGGTGCGCGAATGCACGAGGCGGCCGGCCTCCTCGCGCAGGAACTGCGCGAGGCATTCGCCGATGCGCGTGCCGCCGCCGAAACCCTGCGCCAGGAAGTGCAGCTGCTCCTGCGCGCGCCACGGGTCGGGGTCGTGCAGCGCGCGCGTCACGGCGGTCAGCCGCGTGTGGAAGATGAACGTGCGCACGTCCGCCGTGCCTTGCGCGAGCTGCGTGGCCAGCGCGCGCGCCAGCCGCAGGTGGAAGAAGCTGTAGGCAGCCATCGAGCGGCTGACGTCGACGAGCAGCACGAGGCGCGGCCGCACGCGCCGGCGGTCTTTCCACGCCAGCTCGAACGGCGTGCCGCCGTGGGTGAGGCTGGCGCGCAGCGTCGCCCCCATCGCCAGGCGCCGGCCCGTGGCGGCGCGCGCGAGGCGCCGCTCGGGCCAGGGGACGAGCGCTCGCGCGAAGCGGCGCATCGCCGCCTCGATGTCGAGCAGGTGCTCGCGCGCCGTCAGCGTGCGGAAGTCGGCCGAGTGCAGCGCCTCGTGCGGGCTGGCGGCCTCGCGCGGGCGCCGCGCCGGCGAGTCGTCGTCGTCCGCGCCGGCGCCCGGCCGCGCTCGCGCACCCGTCGCGAGCGTGCCGGGGCGCCGCTGCTCCTCCACCTCGCGTGCCACCGGACGTTGCCATCGGTTGGCCGGCAGGAACCAGGCGTCGAACAGCGCATCGAAGCGGCGCCACTCGTCGGCACGGCTGCACAACATCGCCTTCAGGCTCGCCCGCAGCGTCGCCTGTTCCAGGACGCCCACGTGCACGGCGGCCTGCAGCGCCTGCACCGCATCGCCGGCACCGAGGGCGAAGCCGTTGGCGTGCAGGAACGCGGGGAAGCGGGCGAGCCGCTGCACCGCCTTGTCGGCCGACCCGGGGACGTCGATCATGCCGCTGCCGCGAGCCGTGCCACCACCTCGGGCGGCATGGCGCGCCGGTCCTCGCGCGTCTTCACCAGCGCGCCGAGCGTCTCGACGATGCGCTCGGCGCCGTCCTTGTCCAGCGTGGTGATGCCAAGCCGCATCAGCGCCGCCGCCCAGTCGAGCGTCTCGGCGATGCCCGGCCGCTTCTGCAGTTCCATGCGCCGCACCGCCTGCACGAAGGCGACGACCTGGCGCGCCAGCGCCTCGCCCGCTTCGGGCGCGCGGGCGCGCACGATGGCGAGCTCCTTCTCGGCGCTCGGGTGGTCGACGAACTGGTACAGGCAGCGCCGGCGCAGCGCGTCGGAGAGCTCGCGCGTGCCGTTGCTCGTGATGACGACGTGCGGGCGGTGCGTGGCGACGATCGTGCCGAGCTCGGGGATCGACAGCTGGAAGTCGCTCAGCAGCTCGAGCAGGTAGGCCTCGAACGCGGCATCGGCGCGGTCGATCTCGTCGATCAGCAGCACCGGGGCGGCGTCGGTGCAGGTGATGGCCTCGAGCAGCGGGCGCTTGAGCAGGTAGCGCTCGGAGAAGATGTCCTCCTCCTTCGCCGCGACGGCCCGCGCGTCGTGCGTGGCGCCGTCGCGCTGCTGCTCGAAGAGCTTGATCGCCAGCAGCTGGCGCTGGTAGTTCCACTCGTACATCGCCGCGTGCGCGTCGAGCCCTTCGTAGCACTGCAGGCGGATCAACCGCGTGCGGCGCACCGCGGCCAGCACCTTGGCCACCTCGGTCTTGC
>JAHCKS010000246.1 GCA_026125665.1 Rubrivivax sp. | reverse complement strand
AGTGCGCCGGTGCCGCCGGCGCGGCCGCCCGAGACCGTCGCCCCCGGGGGCACCGGCCTCGAGGACGACGCCGAGATGCGCGAGATCTTCATCGAGGAGGCGCGCGAGGTCGTCGCCGACGCCGGCGCCGCGCTCGAGCGGCTGGCCGACGCGCCGGAGAGTGCCGCGGACATGACCGCGGTGCGGCGTGCCTTCCACACGCTGAAGGGCAGCTCGCGCATGGTCGGGCTGCGCGACTTCGGCGAGGCCGCCTGGGCCTGCGAGCAGCTGTACAACGCGCGCCTCGCATCGGCGCCGCGCATGGACCAGCCGCTGCGCCAGTTCACCGCCGAGGCGCTGGACTACCTGGCCGGCTGGACCGAAGCCATCGCCGCCGGTCGCGACGACGGTCACCGCACGCCGGCCGTGGCGCGCGCCGCCGATGCGCTGCGGCTGGAAGGCCGCCGCCTCGGCATCGAGCCGCCGACTGCGCCGGCCGTGGTCGCCGAGCCGGTGCCTGCAGACGCCGCGACCGCACGGCCGCTGCCTGAGCCGGCCGTCGCCGCGGCGCCCGAAGCGGCCCCCGAGGCCGTTCCCGCGGCGACCGCGGCCGAACCGCCCGCCCTGCCGGTCCTGCCGGAAGCCGAGGCGCTGCCTGGCGAGGCCGTCGAAGCCGCCGAAGCCGTCAAAGCCGAAGAGGGGGCACCGGCTGCAGAGGCTGCGGAGGAAGTCCACGCGGTCGAGCCGGCGGAAGCGGTCGAGGGGGCCGTGCCGAGCGCGGCGATCGACGCGGTCGAAGCCGTCGAAGCGGTCGAAGCGTTCGAGCCGGCAGACGCTGGCGAAGCGGCCGAAGCGGCCGAAGCGGCCGAAGCGGCCGAAGCGGCCGACGCCGCGGCCCAGTCCGCCGATACCGAGTCGCCGGCGACCGAATTCCTGACCGAGCCGCTGCCGCTGCCGGAGACGGTGGAGACCATCGAGCCGGCCGAGGCGACCGAGATCCCGGCCGACGAGTTTGCCGCCGCGCTGGCCCAGGCCGAGGCCGAACTGCCGGTGCTGGACTTCGAGTTCGACCTCGCCGCCGGGGAGGCGCCCGGCGCGCCGGCGCCGGCGTCGCCGCTGACGGCGCGCGTGCCCGACCTGCCGAGCGCCGCCGATCTGGACCTCGGGCTGCCGACACCGGCGACGCCCGCGGCGCCGGAGCCGCTGGCCGAGCCCGAGTTCGAGCTCGACTTCGGCACGCTGGCCGACGAACTGGCGCCGGCGGCAGGGCCGCTCGCACCGCCGCAGATCATCGAACCGGTGACCGAGGCCACCGCGGCGCCGGACGAAGGCGGGGTCGGCGAACCGCCGCTGGACACGGTGCTGGAGCTGCCGCTGGACGCGCCGCAGCCCGAGCGCCTGCCGCCCGGGCCCGAGGTCGAGGCCCTGGAGCTGGACCTCGACGCCCTCGAGGAGGTCTTCGCCACGCGCACGCGGCCGGCGCCGGGCGACGTGCCGCCGCGCCCGCCGCTGCACGCGCTGCCCGAGCTGGGGCAGGCGCTGGCCGACTTCGGCGACTTCACGGCGGAGGCGCCGCCGGCCGCCGGGCCGGGGCAGACGTTCGAGCAGACGCCCGAGCCGGCGGGTGAACAGGTCGCCGAGCCGGTGGCCGAAGCGGCCGCCGAGCCCGAATTCGGGGCCCTGGCCGACGGCGCGGCCACCGCGGAGACCGGGACCACGCCCGAGGCCGAGGCACCGCTGGCCGACGACCAGCTGGTCCAGGACACCACCGCGGCGCCGCTCGAGCTGCCCGCGCCGCCGCTGCTCGCCCCCGAGAGCGTGCCGATGCCTCTGGTGGACACCGCGCCGTCGCAACTCGACGAGGTCGAGGCCGAGCAGGTCAAGGTCATCGGCCCGCTGCGCATCGGCATCCCGCTGTTCAACATCTTCCTCAACGAGGCCGACGAGCTGTCGCGCCGCCTGGGCACCGAGCTGGCCGAGTGGGCGCACGAGCACGACCGCCATCCGGCGCCCGACAGCGCGGTGGCGCTGGCGCATTCGCTGGCCGGCAACTCGGCGACCGTCGGCTATGCCGAGCTGTCGGCGCTGGCGCGCGCGCTGGAGCATGCGCTGGCGCGCTCGCGCGAGGCCGGTCCGGGCAGCGCCGACGAGGCGGCGCTGTTCGTCGACGCGGCCGAGGAGATCCGCCGCCTGCTGCACCAGTTTGCCGCCGGCTTCCTGCGCCCGGTGGCGCCGGCGCTGCTGGAGCGCCTGGCCGAGCACGAGCGCCAGCCCTTCGCGCCGCGCGAGCTGCCGCCCGAGGAGGCGGCGGCCGAGGCGCAGCCCACGGTACCGGCGGCGCTGCCGCCCGAGGTCTCGGCGGTGCGCGTCACCGGCTTCACGCCGCTGACCGAGCCGGGCGAACTGGTCAGCGCGCCGCGCGACGCCTTCGACGACGACGAGGACATCGACGCCGTCGACGCGGTCGATGCCGACCTGTTCCCGATCTTCGAGGAAGAGGCCGAGGAACTGCTGCCGCAGCTGCAGTCCCGCCTGCGCGACTGGCTGCAGCGGCCGGGCGAACGCGCCGCGGCCTCGGCCTGCATGCGCACGCTGCACACCTTCAAGGGCGGCGCCCGGCTGGCCGGCGCGATGCGCCTGGGCGAGATGGCGCACCGGCTGGAGACCGCGGTCGAGCACCTGGCGGCGCGCGACGAGGTGCTGGCCGGCGATGTCGAGCCGCTGCTGCACCGCGCCGACGCGATGGCCGCGGCCTTCGAGACGCTGCACCGCGGTGGTGTGGCGGCGGCGCCGGCCGCCCCGGCCGCCCCGGCCGCACTCGCTGCG
>JAHCKS010000245.1 GCA_026125665.1 Rubrivivax sp. | reverse complement strand
GCTCGGCGCCGGCGTCGCCGGCCTCGCCGCGGCGCGCGCGTTCCGTCGCGCCGGCGTCGACGACGTGCACGTGCTCGAGCTCGAGGACACGGCCGGCGGCAACGCGCGCGCACACGCACTGGGCGGCACGGCCTGCCCGCTCGGCGCGCACTACCTGCCGCTGCCGGGGCCGCAGGCGCACGAGGTGCGCGAATGGCTGCACGAGATCGGCCTGCTCGCCACCGACGCCGCGGGCCGCGTGCGCGCCGACGAGCGGCATCTCGCGCACAGCCCGCAGGAGCGGTTGTTCTTCGAAGGGCAGTGGGTCGAGGGGCTGCTGCCGCCGGCAGCGCCGGGCTCGCCGCGGCTGGCGCAGTACCAGCGCTTCGCAGCGCGGGTGGCGAGTGCACGCCGGCTGGCGGGCAGTGCCGGTCGCGGCCCGGCCGGCCGGCCGGCCTTCAGCCTGCCCGCGCACCGCTCGGCCTGGACCCCTGAGCTCGCCGCACTCGACACGCTGACCTTTGCGCAGTGGCTGGCACGCGAGGGCCTGCATGAACCCGCGCTGCTCGCCTACCTCGACTACTGCTGCCGCGACGACTACGGCGCCGGCCCCGGCGTCGTCTCGGCCTGGGCCGGGCTGCACTACTTCGCCAGCCGGCATGGCTTCGCCGCGCCGGGCGAAGGCGACATGCACGGCGCCGCCGAGGCGCGCGAGGGTGACCGCGAAGCCGTGCTCACCTGGCCCGAAGGCAACGCGTGGCTGACGCGCCGGCTCGCCGAGGGTCTGGGCACCGACCGCCTGCACCCAGGCCAGGTGGCGCTCGCGGTGCGCGAGGAGCGGCACCGCGTCGCCGTGCTCGCGATGGACGCGCGAAGCGGCTCGTTGCAGGCTTGGGAAGCGCCGGTCGCCGTCGTCGCCTTGCCGCTGTTCGTGGCGCGTCGCATCGTGCAACCAGCTGCCGCCGAGCTGCGCTCGGCCATCGAGGCCGCCGCCGGCACCATCACCTACGCACCCTGGCTCGTCGCCAATCTGTTGCTCGACAAGCCGCTGCTCGACCGGGGCATCGGCACACCGGCGGCGTGGGACAACGTCGTGCACGGGGCGCGCGGTCTCGGCTACGTCGACGCCACGCACCAGCGGCTGAGCGTGCTGCCGGCTGCGACGCCGGTGCTCACCGCCTACCACGCGCTGCCGGCGAGCGAGCGTGCTGCACTGCTGAGTGACCATGCACGGCCGTGGGCCGAGCGCGTGTTCGCCGACCTCGAAGCGGCGCACCCCGACCTGCGCCAGCGCGTGCAGCGCATCGACCTCATGCGCTACGGCCACGCGATGGCCGTGCCGCGGCCCGGGCTGCAACGCCACCCCGCGCTGGCGGCGCTGCGCGGCGCGCGCGGGCGGTTGCGCTTCGCGCACAGCGACCTCGCCGGCTACTCGGTGTTCGAGGAAGCGTTCATTGCCGGCACGGAATCGGCCGCGCCGGGCATGCGCCGCACCAGGCTTTGAATCGGCTACGCGATCGAACAACCGGATTCGCGCCGAAGATCCCGGAGATCGCACTTTCGACGGCAGTGGCGGGATCGGGCCGGCGGGGTGCCCTGCTCCGACCACCCGGCGGCCTTGGCGCGCCACGACGCTGCTTCGACGGCGTCCGAGACTCAATCACCGCCGCGCCGATTGCGCTACGCTGCCGCCGCCCGCCTGAACCCAACCCCAAAGCACCATGCAATACCGCCATCTCGGCCGCAGCGGCCTGCGCGTCAGCGCGCTGTCGCTCGGCTCCTGGATCACCTACCACAACCAGGTCGACGCGGCCGAGGCCGCCGAGATGCTTGCCGCGGCCTGCGACGCCGGCGTCAACTTCTTCGACAACGCCGAGGCCTACGCGCTCGGCAAGAGCGAGGAGATCATGGGCGCGGCGCTGAAGAAGCTCGGCTGGCCGCGCCTGAACTACATCGTCTCGACCAAGTTCTTCTGGGGCCTGGACCGCAGCGTGCCGGTGGAGAAGGCCGTCAACCGCCGCGACACGCTGAACCGCAAGTACCTGATGCAGGCCATCGACGGCAGCTTGAGGCGCTTCGGCCTGGAGCACATCGACCTCGTCTACTGCCACCGCCCCGATCCGGCGACGCCGATCGAGGAGACCGTGCGCGCGATGAACGACATCATCGTCGCCGGCAAGGCGCTGTACTGGGGCACGAGCGAGTGGCCGGCCGAGGCCATCCACGCGGCGTGGCAGGTGGCCGACCGCCACGGCTGGCACCGGCCGCTGATGGAGCAGCCGCAGTACCACCTGTTCCACCGCAAGCGCGTCGAGGAGGAGTACGCGCTGCTCTACCGCGACATCGGGCTCGGCCTCACGACGTGGAGCCCGCTCGCCTCGGGGCTGCTGTCGGGCAAGTACCGCGCCGGCATCCCGCCGGGCAGCCGTGGCGCGATGGAGAACATGGCCTTCCTGCGCGAGGGGCTCACGCACCCGGCGCGCAACGCCGCGGTGGCGCTGCTGGCGCCGATCGCCGCCGAACTGGGCGGCTCGCTCGCGCAGCTGGCCATCGCGTGGGCGGCGCGAAACCCGCACGTGAGCACGGTGATCACCGGCGCTTCCAACCTGACGCAGCTGCAGTCCAACCTCGGCGCGCTGGCGCTCGTGGACAAGCTCACGCCCGAGGTGCTGGCGCGCATCGACGCGGCCACCGCCGCGCTGGCGGACTGAAGCTGGTGTGACGTGAATGAAGCTGCTGCGACGGCTCCTTCAAACCTTCTGAGCATCCCGGGCCCGTGACTGCGCTCGGCGTTCGCGAAGATGCTGTGGGCGGCCCACGATCGCGGCGCGCCGGGCCGATGCCGTGGGTGGCACACGGGCGAGCGACGATCGCGGCGCCGTGCCGCCGTTCGAGTGTT
>JAHCKS010000244.1 GCA_026125665.1 Rubrivivax sp. | reverse complement strand
GACCCGCGGCGCGAGTTCGAGGCCTGGGACGTGGCGATGCGCGCCAACACGCGCGCGTCGTTCGAGACCTTCCTGCGCGCCTATCCGAACGGCCGCTACTCCGACCGTGCGCGGGCCCGCGTGGCCGAGTTCGGTGCGCCGCCGTCGGCCGCGCCGGCGGCGGCGTCGCCGGCCGCGCCGCCCGCACCGACGGGCGCCAGCCGCACGCTGGCCGAGTACGAGCTGTGGGACCGCGCGCAGACGAGCAACGCGCGCGCCGACTACGAGGCCTACCTGCGCGAGTACCCCAACGGCCGCTACGCCGCGCGCGCACGCGCCGCGCTGCCGAAGGCGCGCTGAAGGCACGGCCGGCGCGCCCGCACCGATTCCCCGACACCCAGGACGACCCCTGCACGACCATGAAGATCCGATCCGTCCTCGCCCAGGCCGCGCTCGCCGGCGCCCTGCTGTTCGCCGCCGGCAGCCCCGCGCTGGCGCAGACCTACACGAAGGAGCAGCTGCAGCAGACCTACATGGACTACCTGCAGGCCGAGGGCTTCAACCCGAACATCACGCAGCAGGGCAACGTCCGTTTCCGGCGCGAGGGCAAGTACTACATCATCTATGTCGACGAGCGCGATCCGGAGTACTTCCGCCTCGTGCTCTCGTTCAGCGCCGACGACAAGAGCGCCCAGGCGAGGCAGCGCCGCCTGGAAGGCACGAACCTCGCCACCAACGAGACGAAGGTGGTGAAGGCCTACGTCGACAACGACGGCGACCCCAACTTCGCCTGCGAGATGTTCCTCATCGTGCCGGGCGACTTCAAGACGCACCTGTCGCGCCTGCTGCGCGCCATGGACACGGCGTACGACAAGTACCGCCGCAAGGTCGCGGACCAGCGCTGAGCCGGCCGACCGGGCGCGCCGCTTCGGCGGTGCGCCTGCCTACTCGCTGCGCGTGGGGTCGCCGACGCGCCCGATGAACAGCGGCGCCCCGCTGGCGCGGTGCATCACGACGAAGGCGAACGGCCGGTCCACCACGCACGGCGGGGGGGCTGCCAGCGTCTTCGGCTTCACCGTGGCCGCCGCGGCGGCCACCGCCTCGCCGCCCTGCTCGTCGACGGCGATGCCGGCGGCGTGGTGCACGTCGTCGACATGCGCGCCGCGCGAGGCGCGGCCGAGCATCGGCGCCAGCTCGGCCCGGGCCGTGAAGGCCCGCTTCACGCCCAGCTTCTCGAGAGCGGGCTTGATCGACCCGGGCTTCGGGGCAAAGGCGAACTTCGGCAGCGCCAGGCTGCATCGCACCGGCTGCCCGGCAACGAGCGCCGCGCGCCAGCGGGCGAGGCCTTCGCCGCTGAGGTTCTTCAACAAGGCTTCGACACCGTCACCGGCGCCAGGCGCCTTCGGCGCGTCCGCGGCCGGCAGTGCCAGCACGAGGTCGTAGCCGCCGGCGAAAGGCAGCGCATAGAGCTGGCGGCCGTCGACCACGGCCTGCGCCACGGCGCGTTCGTCGTGCAGTGTCGGCACCGTGGCCTGCGCACCCGCGGCGGTGGTGAACGGCCGCGGCTCGGTCTGCCCGGCGTCGAAGGGCCGCGCCCACGGCGAGCGGAAGTGCGCGGCGGCCGTGAGCGTGACCTGCGTCGACTTGCCGACGCTGCCGGCGGGCAGCAGCTCGCCGATGCGCCCGCCCGTGTGCTCGGCGGTCCAGGCATTGATGCTCGCGCGCGCCGTGTCGGGGTCGGCGAAGGACAGCACCACCGCGTCGGCGCCGTGGCGGGCAGCCAGCCGGCGCGTGTAGGCGGGCGGCACGGCCTTGGCCACGGTGTCGTCGATCCAGGCGCGCGCCGCCAAGCGCAGCGCCGGCGATGGGGCCGGGCTTGCGGACGCCGATGTGGCGGCCGATGCGGCGGCCGATGCCGCGGCGGGCGTTCCCGCCGGTGCCGGCGAAGCGGACGGAGTTGCCGAAGTGGCGCGCCCGGCCGCTCCTTGCACGGCGCGCATCTGCGCCGACAGTGCGGGCAGTGACTGCCGCATCGCGGCGGCCCCGGTGCGCCCGGCACCGAACAAGGCCTCGATCTCGTCTTCGGTGACGCCGCTCGCGCCGGACTGCACCATGCCGAGCACCGTGGCCACCGCCAGCGGCGAGACCACGGCGTTGGTGCCGGGCATCTCGCGCAGCAGCGCCAGGCCGAGATCGCCGAGCGCGGCCGTCGTGCCGGCGAGGGCTGCATCGGCAGCCGGTGCCGGCGGCGCACCACGCGCCGTGCTCCAGCCGGCTGCCGCGGCCAGCACCAGCGGCGGCACCAGGGCCAGCGCAGGCACCCGTGCCGCGCCCGCGGCAGCACTCCGGCCCGGCATCGCGCAGACGCCGCGCCGCGACGACAACCTCACTGCACTTCCCGGATGGCGACGACGGCGCTCGCGCCGTAGCGCCCGTTGCTGCCGCCGCTGGCGCCCGTGGCCTCGACGATGAGGTTGCGCGTGGTGGCGTTGTTCGCCGCCGCGGAGGCGAAGACCGAGCCCGCGTCCATCTCGCGGCCGAGGTCCTTCTTGTCGGGCGACACGATGGCCAGCAGGTAGCTCGTGCCGGCCGGGCCGCCGGAGCGCACGCGCCAGTTCGGGCGCGGGAAGCGGTGCGTGCCGGCGGCGACCTGGTTGTTGCCGTCGAGCTTGTTCGGGAACAGCAGGTTGAAGGTCTTGCCGTCGCTGCCCACCTGGAGGATGTAGAGGTAGCCCTCGCGGTTGGTGGTGACGGTGAAGTCGAGCAGGTCCTGGCCGACGCGCATGCTGTCCTTGGTGGTGGCGATGCGCACCTGGTAGCTGCGGTCGGCGGCGGCGGCGATGTCGGCCAGCGCGCTGGCGGCGCTCACCGCGCTGCCGGCGCCGGACGAGGCCGTGGACGTCGCCTGCGGCGCCGGCGCCGGCGAAGGTGCCGCCACCGGCGCCGG
>JAHCKS010000243.1 GCA_026125665.1 Rubrivivax sp. | reverse complement strand
CCGTCGCGGTCACGCCGGCGCACCCCCGGGCAGGCGCAGGCGCGCCAGCGCCGCCGCGGCGAGCTCGCCCACGCGCACGAGGAACTCGGTGCCCATCTCGGCCGAGTAGCGCGTCGGGTCGGGGGAGCCCAGCACGAGCAGCCCGAAGGTGTCATCCTCGCCGGGCCGGCCCTGACGCAGCGGGATCATCGCCACGCTCGCCACCGTGCCCGGCTCGTCCAGCCAGCCCACGGCCTCGAAGCCGGCGTTGACGCCGCAGTACGGCACGCTCAGGCTGCCGGCGAAGGCCTTCACGTCGTCGCTCACTTCGCCGGCGAAGGGGCTGGCGGCGAAACCGGGTGCCAGCGCCCACAGGCGCACCGCCACCTGCGGAACGAGGAACTCGTGCTGCAGGGTCGCGACGATGGTGCCGGGCAGCGACACCGGGTCGGCCGTGCGCATCAGCGCGCGCGTGAAGCGGTGCAGCCGGTCGACGAGCGCCATGTTCTCCTGGCCGGCGCGGATCATCTCCACGATCTTCAGCTCCAGGCCCCTGATGCGCTCGCGCAGCATCTCCATCTGCCGCTCCGACAGCGTGACGGCGCGCTGGCCGTGCGGGCTGGTCAGGCGGATGCTGGCCAGCAGCTCGGCATGGCGCTCGAAGAACCCGGGCGAGCGCGCCAGGTAGGCGGCGATCTCGGCCTCGCCGGACGGCGCCGCGGCGGCGGTCTCGGCCGCCGAGCCCGTCTCCGCCCGGCCGCGCCCGGCGGCGCTCTCGTGGCCCGCATCCTTGTTCACAGCTCGATCTCTCCTTCGAAGACGAACTCGGCCGGCCCGGTCATGCGCACCGTGGCATCGTCGGCGGGCCACTCGATCGTCAGGTCGCCGCCGCGCGTGTGCACGCGCACGCGCCGCGTGCGCTGGCCGAGCCAGCCCAGGCGGATGCCGGCCACCACCGCGGCGCAGGCGCCGGTGCCGCAAGCGAGCGTCTCGCCGGCGCCGCGCTCGTGCACGCGCAGGTCGATCTCGTCGGGTGCCAGCACCTGCACGAAGCCGGCGTTCACGCGCTTCGGGAAGCGCAGGTGTTTCTCGATCAGCGGCCCCAGCTCGGCCACCGGCGCCGTGGCCACGTCGGCCACGCGCATCACCGCGTGCGGGTTGCCCATCGACAGCACGGCCACCTCGCCGAGCGCGCGGCCGCGTGGGTCGGCCAGCGGCCACAGCTCGAAGCCGCCGCCCGGGCCCTCGCGCCGCGGCACGAGGCCGGCGCCGTCGAACGGGATGTCGGCGTGGCCGAAGATCGGCCGGTTCATGTCCACGGTGACCTGGCCATCGGCCTGCAGCTCGAGCTCGAGCAGGTTGTTCACCGTCTCGACCCGGATGCGGCGCGCATCCGTCAGCCCGCGCTCGTGCACGTAGCGCACGAAGCAGCGCGCGCCGTTGCCGCAGTGCTCGACCTCGTCGCCGCTGGAGTTGAAGATGCGGTAGCGGAAGTCCACGCCCGGCGTCGTGCTCCTCTCGACGACGAGGATCTGGTCGGCGCCGATGCCGAAGCGGCGGTCGGCGAGCCGGCGGGCCTGCGAAGCGTCGAGCTCCACCGGCGCGTGCGTGCCGTCGAGCACGACGAAGTCGTTGCCCGCGCCCTGCATCTTCGTGAACCGCATCCGCCGTGTGGCCGCCATTGCCGGCGATTGTCGCCGGCTTCGAGCGCCCGCCGCCGCGCCGCGGCGAGCCGCCTCAGGCGGCCAGCGCCGGAACCTCCGCAGCGGCGTGGCCGGGCGGCTGCGCGCGCGGCTGTGCCACCCAGTCGGCGATCTCGGGGTAGAGGCGGCGGCGCAGTCGGTCGTGGTGCGCCAGCAGGCTGGGCAGGGTAAGCAGCCGCTCGGTCACCGGCGAACGGCAGGTTTCGGCCGAGAACGACGCGACGAAGCCGAACAGCGTCAGGTCGAAGCGGCTCGGCTGGCCGCCGAAGAGGTAGGGCTCGTCGCCGAGCAGCGCCGCGGCCGCCTCGAAGTCGCGGATCGCGAAGGCGTAGAGCGTGGCGGCGTCGAAGCGTCCCTGGCCCTGCGCGCGCAGCGCGCCGATCATCTGCCGGCGCACGATGGCCGGGCCGAACGAGCGCAGCGGCGCCGGCAGGATGCCACGCACGACTTCGCGCGTGTGCGGCCAGGCGGCCGGCTCGGCGAAGCGCTGGTGGCGCAGCGCCCACACCGTCGATTCCTCGAGGGTGCGCGCGAGTGCCCAGCCGCTGGCGCGCTGGCGATCGTCGAGCCAGCCATCCAGCGGCTCGGCCTGGCGCGCCTCGAAATGGTCGATGATGAGCGTGGAGTCGCCGATGGCGTGCCCGCCATCCTGCACCCATGGCAGCTGGCCGCGCGGCGCGCGGCGCAGGTCGCCCATGCGCACCTCGTGCGTGATGCCGCGCAGCCGCAGGTAGGCCTCCACCTTCATGCAGAAAGGGCTCATGCAGGGCAGGCCCCACACGCGCGGGAACTTGTACAGCGTGACCATCAGTTGGGCCCTCCGGCGCCGCGCGTCGCGGCGATCAACAGGTGACGGGCGCGCATGATCGGCAGCGCCCGCGCCGCCCACCATCGGCCGGATGGCGGATGGGGGCGGGCGCTACGGCCCGGGCGTACCGGGCACGAGGCCGTGGCGCGCGGCGAAGATGGCGGCCGCACTGCGCGTGCGCGCACCGGTCTTGTCGTAGCAGTGCTCCAGGTGCGTCTGTACCGTGCGCGGCGACAGCCCGAGCTCGCGCGCGATCTGCTTGTTCGTCAGGCCGCGCGCCACGGCGAGCAGCACGTCGACCTCGCGCTCGCTCAGGCCGGCCGGGCGCGCGCGCCGCGCGCCCGCCGGCGCGCGCACGGTCCCGCTCGCGCGGCAGGACGGCGCGACGCAGTGGTATGCGCAGCGCGACCTGCTGCTGTGCGTGTCGGACGACGCGCCGCGGCTCGCGCGCTCGGTCCGCGCGCGGCAGTGGCTG
>JAHCKS010000242.1 GCA_026125665.1 Rubrivivax sp. | reverse complement strand
ACGCGGGGCCGCCGGCGGTCGCCCCGGCACCCGCCGCCTCGACGAGCGCCAGGCGAAGGCGCTCCTCGTCGAGCGGCCGCGCGGCCTCTTCGTGCAGGCGGTCCAGCAGCTGCGTCGTGCGCTGCACCGCCTCGCGCGGGCCTTCGATGCGGAACTCCGCATCGCGCCGCTGGATGCGCACCGCGAGCACCGCCTCGATCTCGCGCAGGTGCGCATCGAGCGGACCGCACAGGTGCGCGAGGCGGTGGTGGTCGGCGTCGGCGAGGCGGTGGCGGCGGATCAACGGGTGCCCGGCGGCGCGCGGCTGCGCCGCCGGAGCCCGGCATTGTCGCCGCGCCCCGGCGCCATGCGGCGGCGCGGCCCCGGGGCCTCAACGCGGCCCGACCAGAGACAAACGACAGCAATTGCGCACCGGCACACGCGTCGCCGCCGAAGGCGCGCTGCAACAATCGCCGCCGTCCGAGGCGGCCGCACGAGCCGCCGGAACCAAGACCTTCCCGCTGGATGTTCGCCGTGGCCTGGAGCCGCCTCGCCAACCTTGCGCACCGGTTGCACGAGCGGCGCGCCCGCGCGCGGTGCGGACGTCGCGAACGCCCGGTGCGCGCCCTGGCCGCATCGCTCCTGCTGCTGGCAGGTGCCCCGGCCTTCGCGCTGCTGGACGGCAGCGTCGACGGCACGCAGCTGCTGCAGGGGGCCGTCGTCGCGGTGGCCGACGGGCCGTCGTTCCCTGCGGTGCCGGCGCCCGTGCAGGCCGTGACGCTGCCCGACGAGTGGGCAAAGAGCCGGCCAGGCTTCCAGGGCGCCTTGTGGTACCGCGCCGAGATGGACCACAGCCCGAAGGCCGGCGCGCCGCAGGAGCTGCAGGCGCTGTACATCGCACGCGCGTGCTCGAACTACGAGGTGCACCTGAACGGCCAGCTGGTGGCCAGCGGCGGGCGCATGCGCGAGCCGGTGGCGCACCAGTGCAACCACCCGCAGCTCGTCAACCTGCCGGCGGCGCTGCTGGTGCCGGGGCGCAACGAGATCGACATCAAGCTCGTCGGGCATCGGCTCGCCGAGGTGGGTTCGGCGCACCGCGCCGGCGGGCTCTCGGCGCTCGTCGTCGGGCCGCTGGCGGTGCTGGCACCGCACCACGCGCGGCAGACGGCGCTGGCGGTGGGCTTCGCGCAGGGCGCCAGCGCCACGCTGCTGCTGCTGGGCGGCTTCATGTTCGTGCTGGGCTACGTCAACCGGCGCGAGAGCCAGCTCGCCTACTTCGGCGCCGTCAGCGTGGGGCTGGCGATCTTCGACGCCCGGCTGTGGCTGCGCGACTTGCCGGTGTCGCACCACGTCGTGGAGTTCATGCTGCTCGTGCTGCTGGCCTTCGTCACCTGGGCGGCGGTGCAGTTCCTGCTGCGCTCCGGCGGCGTGCGCCTGAAGCAGGCGGACATCGGCCTGCCGGTGCAGTGTGCCGTGGTGGCGCTGAGCGTGATGGCCGCCGGCCCGGCGCGGCTGCATGCCGTGGCGCTCGTCTGGTACGCCGCCTTCGTGCTGGAGATCGGCTTCGCGGCGGTGCTGCTGCTGCGCCGGCACGGCAGCCCCGAGATGCGCCGCGCCAGCGCCATGCTGCTGGCCGGCGCCGGCATCACCGTGCTGGCCGACGCGACGACCGGCGTGGGCAACAGCGAGCAGGTGGCCGCGCGCCTGGCCGCCGCCGGGCTGCCGCTGCTCGTCATCTTCATCGGCCTGCGGCTGGTGATGCAGCACGGCCGCGCCCGCCGCGAGGCCGAGGCTTTGCGCTCGCAGCTCGAGCAGAGCAAGATGGTCCTCGAGCAGCGCGTGCGCGAGGCGACGCAGGAGATCGAGCGCAACATGCGCCAGATGACCGACCTGAAGGCCGAGCAGGTGGCCGAGCGCGAGAGGAAACGCATCGCCGCCGACCTGCACGACGACCTGGGCGCCAAGCTGCTGACGATCGTGCACACGAGCGAGTCGGACCGCATCTCGACACTCGCGCGCGAGGCGCTGGAGGAGATGCGCCTGTCGGTGCGCGGCCTCACCGGCCGGCCGGTGCGACTGGGCGACGCGATGGGCGACTGGCGCGCCGAGATCGTCTCGCGCCTGAACCAGGCCGGCATCGAGGGCGAGTGGCACGGCCCCGACGAGGCGCCGCAGATGCTGAGCTCGCGCGCCTACGTGCAGACGACGCGCATCCTGCGCGAGGCCACCAGCAACATCATCAAGCACAGCGGCGCATCGCACTGCTCGATCACCTGCGGCACCGCCGACGGCGACTTCCAGCTCGTCATCCAGGACAACGGCGACGGCATCGCGCAGCAGGACGTCGACGCACGGCTGGACAAGGGGCACGGCCTGGCGAGCATGAAGAACCGCGCCAAGCAGCTGCAGGGACAATGCCTGGTCGAGAGCGGACCGGGATATGGGACCGTGATACGCCTCACGCTTCCACTGGATCGCGCCGCGGGTGCATCATGAGCGCCTGAAGTGCGCCGATAACATCGTCGTCAACCCCCTGCCCAGGGGCCGCCCAAGCCGCGGCCGCGCGCGATGAAACACATTCTGCTGCTCGAGGACCTGCCCGAGATCCGCGCCTGGATGCGCAAGCTCGTGCTGCAGGTCTTTCCGGATGCCGTGATCAGCGAGAGCGCCCGCATCCAGGACGCGATGTCGCTGGTGGCCACGCAGCGCTTCGACCTCGCGCTCATCGACCTCGGCCTGCCCGACGGCAGCGGCGTCGACGTGGTCACGAAGCTGCGCGACCTGCAGCCCGAGGTGCAGAGCGTCATCGTCACCATCCACGACGACGACGAGCACCTGTTCCCGGCCCTGCAGGCCGGCGCCTTCGGCTACATCCTGAAGGAGCAGCCGCGCGAGCAGATCACCGAACAGCTGCAGCGCATCAGCCAGGGCGAGCCGCCGCTGTCGCCCTCCATCGCGCGCCGCGTGATGGCCTACTTCACCGAGAAGGCCAAGCCGCAGGCCGCCAACCCGATGCCGCACGTGAGCCTC
>JAHCKS010000241.1 GCA_026125665.1 Rubrivivax sp. | reverse complement strand
TCTTCGCACGCGAACACTTGAACCGCGGCCCGGCGCGCCGTGATCGTGGGCCGCCCACTGCTTCTTCGCGAACGCCGGGCGCAGTCACGCGCCTGGGATGCTCTGGAGTTGATCCAGCTTCGCCGGGCGACTTGAACCCCCGCGGGGGGCGGGCCGGGCCAGCCCTGCCCTGGGGGTGCTCAGACGTCGAGCTGGTAGACGAGCGCCGCCCGGCGCTCCTCGTCGGAGTGCCCGGCCAGTGCGCGGTCCCACTCCGGGCCGCTGGCGCCCTGCACGGGCACGAGGCCGTGCGTCATGCTCGTCACTTCCTCGCTGCCGGCGTCGATCTCGGAGACGAGCTCGCCGGAGGGCAGGTACAGCCGCGCCACGGTGACGCCACCGGCGTCGATGACGAGCAGCTGACGCGTCACTGCGCGGTGCGGCGCATCGACATGGCGCGCCGGCACCTCGCGCCCGAAGCCATGGTTCATGGCGGCATCTTGCCACGACGCGAACAGGCGGCAGGGGCCGCGCGGGCCCCGGCGATCCGGGGGGGGGCTCATGCCGCTCATGCCGCCGACTTGAGGATCGCCAGCCCCTTCAGGTACTCGCCCTCCGGAAAGACGAGCGTCGTCGGGTGGTCCGGCGCGCCCTCGAGGCGCTGCACGATGGCGCCGTCGACGCCGGCGTCGACGGCCGCGCCGGCGACGATCTTGTGGAACAGCTCGGCACCGACGCCGCCCGAGCAGCTGAAGGTGAACAGCAGCCCGCCCGGCGCCAGCAGCTTCAGCGCCAGGCGGTTGATGTCCTTGTAGGCGCGCGCCGCGCGCTCGGCGTGCGCGGCCGTCGGGGCGAACTTCGGCGGGTCGAGCACGATGGCGTCGAAGCTGCGGCCGGCCTTCAGTGCCTCGCGCAGGTAGGCGTTGACGTCGGCGTCGGCGACCTCGCACGTGGCCACGTCGAAGCCGTTGCGCGCCACGTGCTGCAGCACGCGCGCCAGCGCCGGCGCCGACGAGTCGACGCTCGTCACGTGCCCGGCGCCGCCGGCCAGCGCCGCCACCGTGAAGCCGCCCGTGTAGCAATAGCAGTTGAGCACCGTGTTCAGCCCGAGCCGGCGCAGCCACCGCGCGAAGTGCAAGCGGTTGTCGCGCTGGTCGAGGTAGAAGCCGGTCTTGTGGCCGCTGGCCACGTCGACGGCGAGGCGCCAGTCGTGCTCGGTGATCTCGACCTCGGTGGCGCCGTCGCCGCGCAGCCAGCCGGTGGCCGCCGGCAGGCCCTCGAGCTCGCGCACGCCGGAGTCGCTGCGTTCGTACAGGCGCGCGAGACCGGTGGCGCCGAGCAACGCGTCGGCGATGGCCGCCTTCCAGCGCTCGCTGCCGGCGGAGAGGAACTGCGCCGAGAGCACGTCGCCGTAGCGGTCGACGATGAGCCCGGGCAGGCCGTCGGCCTCGCCGTGCACGAGGCGCACGCCGGTGCTCGCCTGCGGGTGAATGGCCAGACGCTGGCGCAGCGCCAGCGCCCGCGCGATGCGCCGCTTGAAGAACGCGTGGTCGATGCGCTCGGCCTCGTCGAAGCTCCAGGCGCGCACGCGGATCGACGAGCTCGGGCTGCAGGCGCCCCAGGCGAGGAAGCGGCCGTCGTGCGCCTCGACGCGCACCGTCTCGCCGGGGTCGGCGCGGCCGCGCGCGATGCTGCCCTCGAACACCCACGGGTGCCGGCGCAGCAGCGAGCGCTCCTTGCCTTCATGCAGGCGGATGGACTTCATGCGCTGCCGCCAGCGCGGGTCACGGGGTCTTGCGCCGCGCGCGCGGGTGCGCCGCGTCGTACACGCGCGCCAGGTGCTGGTGGTCCAGCCGCGTGTACACCTGCGTCGTGGCGATGCTGGCGTGGCCGAGCAGTTCCTGCACGGCGCGCAGGTCGCCGCTGGACTGCAGCAGGTGGCTGGCGAAGCTGTGGCGCAACATGTGCGGATGCACCGGTGTCGCCAGCCCGCTCGCGTGCGACTGGCGCTTCAGGCGCAACCGCAGTTGCGCCACCGACAGGCGCGTGCCGCGGCGGCTGACGAAGAGCGCCGGCTCGTCGCCGCCAGCCAGCTGCGCGCGCACGCCGATCCACGCCTGCACGGCCGCCACGGCCGTGCGGCCGACGGGCACGCTGCGGCGCTTGCTGCCCTTGCCGAGCACGTGCGCCGTGCCGTCGGCGGTGTCCACCCAGCCGCGGCCGGCGAGTTCGCCGGCGCCGGTCGGCCGCAGGTCGAGGCCGAGGATCTCGGCCACGCGCAGGCCGCCGCCGTAGAGCAGCTCGACGATGGCGTGGTCGCGCAGCGCGAGCCGCGGATCGGTGTCCGGCTCGGGTGCCTCGGCCTGCGCGCGCGCGTGCTCGGCCAGCTGCACCGCCTGCTCGACCGACAGCGCCTTCGGCAGCGGCTTGCCGACCTTCGGCGCACGCAGCCCCTCGACCGGGTTGAAGGCCACGTCGCCGCGCCGGCCCCAGTGGCGCCACAGCCCCCGCCACGCCGACAGCACGAGCGCGATGCTGCGCGGCGCCAGGCCGCTGCCGCGCAGCGCCGCGACCCAGGCGCGCAGGTGGTGTGCGCCGGCGCCTTGCAGCGACACGCCTTCGCGCTCGGCGCTGGCCTGCAGGCGGCCGAGGGCGTCGCGGTACAGCGCCAGCGTGCGCGCCGCGAGGTGCCGCTCGACCGCCAGATGCTGCAGGTAGCGCTCGAGGTCGTCGGGCAGCATGCGCTCGGCCGCCATGTGCGCTCGAGAAAAGGGTTAGAACACCGGCAGCAGGCGCGTCAGGCCCGCGCTCGAGACTTCGCCCAGGCGCGCCAGGAACTCGGTGCCCATGTCGGCGCTGTAACGCGTGGGGTCCGGCGAGCCCAGCACCAGCAGGCCGAACGCCTGCGTCGATTCTGCCGCGCCGTGTCGCAGCGGGATCATGGCCAGCGACGCCACCGTCTCGGGCTCTTCGAGCCAGCCGCAGGCCTCGAAGCCGGAGTTGGCGCCGCAGTACGGCGCGTGCAGGCTGGCGGCGAAGCTGCGCAC
>JAHCKS010000025.1 GCA_026125665.1 Rubrivivax sp. | reverse complement strand
GCGTGTCGTCGAGGTCGGCTCCGCGCGCGGGCGCCGCACCGCCTGCGGCCCCGACACCACCGTCGCCGCCAGCGGGCCCGACGGCACGTCCACCTCCGGCCCGGCCCCGGGCGCCGGGGGGCTGGAAGGGCCCGAGGCCTCTGCGTTGACGATCGGAATGGTTCGGGGCATCGGGCGCCGTGGCCTCAGTCGCCGCCCTGCACGCGGCGCAGCCGCGTCGCCACGGCCGCACCGGCGTCGCGCAGCAGCGCCACCGCGATGCGCGGCTGCCACGCCGCCAGCTGCAGCAGCGCCTCGCGCGTGAGCAGCAGCACCTCGGTGCTGCCGCGGGCGCGCACCCGCACGGTGGCCGCCGCGCCGTCCAGGAAACCGAGCAGGCCGAAGACGTCGCCCTCCTCGCGCAGTTCGCTGCGCGCCTGGCCGTCCGAGGCCGACAGCACCTCGATGCCGCCGCTGGCGATGAAGCCGAGCGCCGTGGCCCGCTGCCCCACGTCGAGGATCACGGCGCCGTCCGGATAACGCCGGCGGGAGGCGAAGCCGATGAACTTCTCCCAGTCCTCGTCGCTGAGGTCGCCGAGGATGGCGCGGGCGCCTTCGCCCGCGTCGCGGCTGTCGCGCATCTCCCGGGCCGGGGCCGGTGTCGGAGGCGCCGAAGGCGCCGGGCCGTACTGGAAGAAGTCGTTGGGCATCGCAGTCCCTCCGCGTCGTGTGGCGCTGCCGCGCCGCCTGCACCGGCAAGCGCGCCGCCGCTCGGGCACCGCAAGCACGCTGGCGTGTGCCAAGGCACCGTCAGCCCGCGGGCTTGTCGGTCACCATCGAGTCGACGACGAGCTTGGGGTCATCGTACGCCGCAGCGAGATAGGACGCGGCAGCGTCCGCGTAGCCTTCGCTCCACGGCTTGCCCACGCCGATGCCCAGCGAGGTCCACAGGCTGCTGTAGATCTTCCACAGCCGCACGGCGTCGTCCGCCCCTTCCGCGAGGCGCTCCACCGCTGCCGGGGCGAGCTGCTCGCACAGGCGCTTGCCGGCGGCCTCGAACGCGGCGGCCAGCCGGGCCGAGTGCAACCCGAGCTCCTTGTTCGCCTGCACCAGCACGGCCACGCCGTCGTCGCCGGCGCCCAGCAGGGCTGCCAGCGCCGCATCGGGGCCCGCGGCGCTGCGGAACGAGGCCGCTTCCGACTGCGCCGCGGCGGCCGGGAGCCGGCAACCGAGCTTGTCCAGCTGCCGCGCCTGCAGGCCGAGCTGCCGGTGCAGGGCCAGCACCGTCATGCGCAGGAGGCGCGCCACGCGGTCCGCAGCAACTCCCGGGTCGGCCGTGCCGAGGGCCTCGAGCGGCACCCCCAAGCCGCCGGCGATGCGCTGCAGCACGTCGGCCGTGCCCGGCGGCGCGCGCCGCACCGCCTCGCGCGCCGGGGCGTCCCCCGTGTCGGCAGCGGCACCCGGCGGTACCGCGACCTCGACCGGGGGCGCCGCCGCGAGCATCTCCTGCAGCGCCTCCTTGGTGGGCGGCTTGCTGATGCGCGTGAGGCCGGTCTTCACGTCGGCCGGCACGGCAGCGCCGCGCGACACCGACGAAGCCCTCTCCCAGTCGGAGCCGACCATCGCGGCCGGGTCGCCGCCGCGCCGGGGCGCCGGCGGCGCCGCCTGCGCCGCCGGCCTGGCCGCGGCCGGCCCGGCCTGCGCGTCGGGCACCACGGCCACCTCGATGACGTAGTTGCCGATCTTCACCAGGTCGCCGTGCCGCAGCACATGGTCGGCCGGCAGCCGCTCGCGCGAGTTGTTGAGGAAGGTGCCGTTGGTGGAGGTGTCGCGCAGCACCTGGCGCCCCTCGATGCGCACGATCTCGCAGTGGCGCGCCGACAGCGCGAGCTGCTTGTCGGGGATCGGCCAGTCGCAGCTCGGGTCGCGGCCGACGACGAAGCGCGCCTGCTCCGGCGGCACGTGGACGGCGGCGCGCACACCTTGCGCGTTCTCGGCGCCGCGCACGATCTTCAGGCTCAGCATCGGCCGATCATGCCGGGCGCCGCGCCGCGCATCCATCCCTATCGACGCCGAGCGTGGTGACGCCGCCACCGCGCACCGGCGCCCAGGACCGGGCCTGCACCTGGCGGGATCGCGCACTTGTCCCCGCGGCGACGCGGCGCCAGCGAACGATCGTGCTAAAACACCTGCGCGCCCTCCTCTCCTCCCCCTCTCCCACCGGCCGCCGGCCCACCGCCATGGACCTGAACTTCACCTCCGAGGAACTGGCCTTCCGCGAGCGCATCCGCGCCTGGGTCGGCGAGAACCTGCCGCGCGACATCAGCCAGAAGGTCATGGCCGCGCAGCACCTCACGCGCGACGACATGCAGCGCTGGGCGAAGATCCTCGGCAAGCAGGGCTGGCTCGGCTGGGGCTGGCCCAAGCAGTTCGGCGGGCCGGGCTGGACGGCCGTGCAGAAGCACCTGTTCGAAGAGGAGTGCGCGCGGGCCGGCGCGCCGCGCGTGGTGCCCTTCGGGCCGATCATGGTGGCGCCGGTCATCATGGCCTTCGGCAGCCCCGAGCAGCAGAAGCGCTTCCTGCCCGGCATCGCCAGCGGCGAGGTGTGGTGGAGCCAGGGCTACAGCGAGCCGGGTTCGGGCAGCGACCTCGCGTCGCTCAAGACCCGTGCCGAGCGAGTCCGGACAAGTTCGGGCGACAAGTACATCGTCAACGGCCAGAAGACCTGGACCACGCTCGGCCAGTACGGCGAGTGGATCTTCTGCCTCGTGCGCACGAGCACCGAAGGCAAGCCGCAGACGGGCATCAGCTTCCTGCTGATCGACATGAAGAGCCCGGGCGTGAAGGTGCGCCCGATCGTGCTGATGGACGGCGGCGCCGAGGTCAACGAGGTCTTCTTCGACAACGTCGAGGTGCCCGCCGAGAACCTCGTCGGCGAGGAGAACAAGGGCTGGACCTACGCCAAGTACCTGCTGGCGCACGAGCGCACGAACATCGCCGACGTCAACCGCGCCAAGCGCGAGCTCGAGCGGCTGAAGCGCATCGCCAGGGCCGAGGGCGTGTACGACGACCTGCGCTTCCGCGACCAGATCGCGCTGCTCGAGGTGGACATCGTGGCGCTGGAGATGCTGGTGCTGCGCGTGCTGTCGGCCGAGCAGTCGGCCAACAAGGGGCGCGCCGACCTCGACATCGCCGGCCTGCTGAAGATCAAGGGCAGCGAGATCCAGCAGCGCTACACGGAGCTGACGATGCTCGCCTGCGGCCCCTATGCCCTGCCCTTCGTCAAGGAGGCGATGGAGGCGGGCTGGCAGGGCGACCACGTCGGTGCGGCGCACTGCGCCACCGCCACCGCGGGCTACCTCAACTACCGCAAGACGACGATCTACGGCGGCAGCAACGAGGTGCAGCGCAACATCGTCGCGCAGACGGTGCTCGGCTGAACCGCGGCGAAGCAGGAGACGACAGACATGGATTTCGACTTCACCGACGACCAGCAGTCGCTGCGCGACGCCGTGCGGCGCTGGGTGGACAAGGGTTTCGGCTTCGAGCGGCGGCATGGCCTGGCCAAGGCCGGCGGTGCGACGCGCGCGGTGTACGGCGAGCTGGCCGAGCTCGGCCTCACCGGCCTGGCCGTCCCCGAGGCGCAAGGCGGCATGGGCTTCGGCGCCGTCGAGGCGATGGTCGTCAACGAGGAGCTCGGCCGAGGGCTCGTCAACGCGCCCTTCACGCACGGCGCGCTCGTCGCGCCGGCGCTGCTGGCTGCCGCGCCCGCGGCGCTGCAGGAGGCGTGGCTGCCGCGCATGGCCGGCGGCGAGGCGCTCGTCGTGCTGGCGCACCAGGAACGCGCAGCGCGGTACCGCCTGGCGCACGTGGGCACGCGCGCGACGAAGAAGGGCGACACCTGGGTGCTCGACGGCGCGAAGAGCGTCGTGCCGGCCGGCGACGAGGCCGACGCGTTCGTCGTGCCGGCTCGGCTGAGCGGCGACGTGGACTCTCCGGCCGGCATCGGCCTGTTCCTCGTGGAACGCGCCAAGCTCCCCGCCGACACGCTGCGCGGCTACCCGACCGTCGACGGCGCCCGCGCCGCCGAGCTGAAGCTGGCCGCGGCGCCGGCCGAGCTCGTCACCGAAGATGGGCACGCCACGCTCGAGCGCGCCGTCGACATCGGCATCGCCGGCTTCTGCGCCGAGGCGGTGGGGGTGATGGACAAGCTCGTCGTGCTGACGGCCGAGTACATGAACACGCGCAAGCAGTTCGGCGTGCCGATCGCCAGCTTCCAGGCGCTGCGCCACCGCATGGCCGACGTGAAGATGCAGCTCGAGCTCGGCCGCTCGATGAGCTACTACGCCACGCTGAAGCTCGGCGAGCCGGCGGCGCAGCGGCGGCGCGCCGTGTCGCAGGCGCGGGTACAGCTCGGCCAGAGCATGCGCTTCGTCGGCCAGCAGTGCGTGCAGATGCACGGCGGCATCGGCGTCACCGACGAGTACCAGGGCAGCCACTACTTCAAGCGGCTGACGGCGCTCGAGATGGTGTTCGGCGACACGCAGCACCACCTGGGCGAGGTGGCCGCGCGCATGCAGGACTCGGCCGGGGTGTTCGCCTGACCGGCCGATCCGTTCCCGCCGGCGCCGGCCCGGCCTCGGGCGGCGCGGCGCCCCCCGTGCTGGCGGCGGGCGCCATCACCGACGTGCCCGGCATCGCCGTCGGTCACGCCGCGCTGGCCGGCCGGCCGAGCGGCTGCACCGTCGTGTTGTGCCCGGACACGCCACACGGCACGGTGGGCGGCGTGGTGGTGCGCGGCAGCGCCCCAGGCACGCGCGAGACCGACCTGCTGCGCCCCGAGAACACCGTGGGCCGCGTGCACGCCGTGCTGCTGACCGGCGGCAGCGCCTTCGGCCTCGACGCCGCCGGCGGCGTGATGCGCTGGCTCGAGGAACAAGGGCGTGGCCTGAGCGTCGGCCCCGCCCGTGTGCCGATCGTGCCGGCGGCCGTGCTGTTCGATCTCTGGGTCGGCGACGCGCGCCTGCGCCCCGGCGCGGCCGAGGGCTACGCCGCCTGCGTCGCCGCCGGCACGGCGCCGCCGGCGCAAGGCAACCACGGCGCCGGCCTCGGCGCCACCGTGGGCAAGCACTTCGGCATCGCGCGCGCCTGCAAGGGTGGCATCGGCACGGCCTCGCTGAGGCTCGGCGCATTGACCGTGGGCGCGCTCGTGGCCGTCAACGCCATCGGCGACGTGCTCGACGAACGAGGCGACGTGCTGGCGGGCGCGCGCAACGAAGACGGCCGGGGCTTCGCCGGCACGCTGCCCTCGCTGCTCGCGGGAGCGGCGCCGTTGCCGGTGATGCAGCGCATGGCCGGCACGGCCACGACGATCGGCGTCGTCGCCACCGACGCGAGACTCGACAAGGCTGGCGCGACGCAGCTTGCGGCGCTGGCGCACCATGGGCTCAGCCGCACGGTCAACCCGATCACCGCGAGCGACGGCGACACGCTCTTCGCGCTGGCCACCGGCGGCAGCGGCGTCACTGGCGACGCGACGACGCTCGGCGCACTCGCCGCCGAGGTGGTGGCGCGGGCGATCCGCAACGCGGTGCGCGCGGCCGAGAGCCTGGTGGATCCGCCACTGCCGGCCGCAAGGCAGCTGAGAGGCGCCTGAGTCGGCGCAGCCGTCGAGCGGACGCGCGGCGGCAAGCCCCACCGCGTCGACGGCGCCTCAGGCCGGTGGGACGTTCCGCCGCGCCAGCCGCTCGCGGTTCCATCGACGCAGCGCCACGGCCCACTCGCCGGTCGCGTCGCCGAGGGCGCGCCACCACGTCGCCACCGCGCCCGGCCTCTTGACGACACGCGCTCGGCGCAACTGCCGCGCCAGCAGCAACGCCGTGTGCCACGCCGCAACGGTCTGGGCGAAGGTGTGACGCTCGCGCACCACCTGGCGCGCCTGCACCGCGATGCGGCGGCGCCAGTCCACGTCGTCGATGGCCACACGCAGCGCCTCGAGCCACTGGGCGCGGCTGTCGTCGACGAGCCGACCGGTGCGGCCGGGCTCGATGGCGTCGACATACGGGGGCACCGCCGAAGCGATGGTGGGGATGCCGGCCTCGGCGTAGTCGTACCACTTGACCGCGCTCTTGCATGCCGCGAAGCGCGACGCCTCCAGCGGGATCAGGGCCACGGCGTTCGGCAGCCGGCGCGCCAGCGCCATGAACTCGTGCCGCGGCAGCAGCGGGTGGCGCTCCAGGCGGAGGCCCTGCGCCGCCAGGGCGTCGCCGGGCGGGCCGACCGCGACGAGGCGAGCGCGCGGCCCGACCACCTCGCGCAGCGCCGCCGACAGCGGGCCGGCCAGCAAGTGGTCTGACGACGCGACGAGCAGATGCACCGGCGCGCCGGGCCACTGCGGTGGCAGCGGCCGGTCCTCGTCGAAGTACGCGTGGTTCGGCACCAGCGCCGTGGCCCGCGACAGCGGCGCGACCTCGCGCTGCAGCCGTGGCGTGCTCACCGTCACGAGATCGGCCAGCGCGAGGCCCGCGCGCAGCCACGGCAGGCTGGCCCGCACCGCGTCGTGCTGCGAGATGTGCGGCGCGATCTCGGTCAGCAGGTCGTCGATCTCGTAGACGACCGCGGCGCCCGCCTGCAACGCCCTCTCCTCCAGCCGCAGCGCGCGCCGCGAGGCGCCTCGTTGCACGACGAGCACGTCGGTCGCCTCGAGGTCGGCCACGCGGCACTCGTGGAACGAACGCCACTCGACGCTCCAGCCCTGCTCGCGCGCCAGCGCCGCCAGCGGCGTGCGCAGCCGGATCCCGGCGATCAGCGAGTGGATGTCGCCGGCGGTGGCGAGGATGCGCATCGGCAGCGGCGTGCGGGCGCGGCGAGGCTCAACCGCGCGGCTTGACGGCCTCGAACTCCCAGATCATGTGGCTGCACTTGCCGCGCTTGATGCGGTTGGCGAGCCGCGCCCGCTGCCACCAGTTGGCCGGCGGCGGGACGAAGGCGAGCGCGGCGTTGGACTTGGTGAGCTGCACGCGCCGCAGCTCGAAGTCGCCGGTGAAGCCGTACATGGCCGCCAGCCGCTGCGGGCGCGTGAAGTAGTGGTGCGTCTCGAGCGTCATCACGTTGACGTGTGTCGGGTCCTGGAACACCGCGGCGTGCGGATACGCGGGCGTGCTCGCGTACAGCCATCCGCCCGGCTTCAGCACGCGCCAGATCTCGTTCATCAGCTCGATGAACGGAAAGCGCGTGCCGCGCCCGTCGGCCGTGGGCAGCACGCGCGGCACGTGCTCGAGGAAGTCGTAGGCCGACGCCGACTCGAAGCTGTCGTCGGGCCAGGGGATCGGCTCGATCGCCAGGTTGGCGCGGCGGATGCGCCCGTCGTCGTCGGCCTTCGCGCCGAGGTCCACGCCGTAGAGCTCGTCGCGCCCGTACGGGTTGCGCGGCACGGGGCCGCACCCCAGGTCGAGGTGGCGCGTCGTCATCGGCTGGTTTCCTCCGGGGCGGGGTTATACCGCCCGGGGGGACGCGGCAGCGCACGCGCCTGCGAGCTGGGCGCCGGCTCGCAAGGGGCTGAAGCTCTCTTTATGGGGATCGCGGCGCGCAAGTCCGAGGCCGCGGGGGGCCGCTCAGGGCTTGGCACCCGAACACACGGACTACCGCTGCCGGCGCTCGAAGGTCGGTGGCCGCGCCTCGGGTGCCAAGCCCTGAGCGGCCCCACGACCTCGGACTTGCTCGAGGCGATCGTGGTCTTCGGGCGCGGACAGTCATTTGCGGCAGGCGCAGCGGATCTCCGCCCGCACGGATGCCACGCACGTACGTCGAGGGCCGATGCCGTGGGGCCGCTCAGGGGCATGGCACCCGAGGCGCGGCGGCGACGGTGACGTTCGCTCGGCCTTTCGTCGTGTGTTCGGGTGCCATGCCCTGAGCGGCCCCACGGCGTCGGCCCGGCGCGCCGTGATCGGGAGACGCCCACAGCCTCTTCGCGAACGCCAGGCGCAGTCATGGCCTCGGATGCTCTCGAGTTGATACGGCTTTGCCGGGGGACTTGAACCCCCTCGGGCGGCGGCCCGGGCAAGGCCCGGCCCTGGAGGCGCTCAGACGGTGCGAGGCCGGTCCTGGCGCGGGCCGAGCAGGCCCATCACGCTGGCGGCGGCGTCGAGCAGGCGCGTGCTCGGCTCGTCGCGGCCCACGCGCAGGCGCCGGTCGATGACGCGCTTGGCCAGTGCCGGCATGCGCGTGACCATCGCGCGCGCCAGGCGGCGCGCGTCGCGGGTCTTGAAGAAGTCGTCGGGCAGGATGTCGAGCCAGGTCGCGAGCGTCGGCTCGTCGAGCACGCGCGGCAGGTTGTAGGCGCCGTGGAAGCCGAAGGTCGGCCCGTGCGAATCCTCGTTCTCGTACGCGAAGCGGCGCGCCAGCGACAGCGGCGCGAAGGTCACGCCATGCTCGCGCTCGAGCAGCTGGCGGTAGGTGCGGCACAGCGCGACGTCTTCCGGGTGCTCGTCGTCGATGCGCAGGTCCATGCCGGCGGCCAGCAGCCGGCGCGAGCGCAGCGAGAAGCCGCCGTTGCCCACCGCGCGCGACTCGGGCTGGTCGGGCCACGGCGCGCCCACGTAGTCGTAGGCGAGGAAGGTGTTGGTCCAGGCCCAGGGCTCGACGACGAAACCGTCCCACTGCGTGACGAGCACGTGCGACGTGCGCACCCA
Source organism: Rubrivivax sp. (assembly GCA_026125665.1). Classification (GTDB taxonomy): domain Bacteria; phylum Pseudomonadota; class Gammaproteobacteria; order Burkholderiales; family Burkholderiaceae_C; genus Rubrivivax. The sequence continues at coordinate 49,450 of JAHCKS010000025.1, read as the reverse complement.
GCCGGGCATCAGGCGCAGGATGAAGTGCGAGTACTCGGCCGAAGAGCTGATCGGCTCGATGTCGACGATCTCGATGCCGGGCAGCGGCCGGCGCGGAGTCCACGCGTGCGTGAACAGCAGGGCGCGCGCGAAGTCGATGCCGGCCATCGAGCGAAGCAGGGCCTGCGTGGCCAGCAGCGGTGCCCGGGTGTCCACCGCCACCAACGTCACCTGCGGCAGGGCCAAGCGCGTCATGACGGGCATTGTGCCAGCGCGCCCGTTTCGCCCTACCCCCCGTGGCTACACTGCCTCGGAATGAGCGTGACCGACTTGCACGTGGGCATCAGCCTGGGGGGTATCGGCGGCCTGCAGGATGGACTGGGCGAGTTTGCGCTGCAGATCGGCACGCGCATCGCGCGTGCCGCGCCGGCCTGGCGCGAGCGCCACCGCGTGCAGTTCCACTTCCACGCGCGCGAGAAGCTGTTCGGCCTGTTCGGGCCCGACGTGGCCTACCTCCCGGTGACGCGCTGGCAGCGCGTGCGCCATGTGCAGCCGCAGCACTTTGCGCTGTGGCACTCGCTGCACCAGCTGAACAAGACGCTGCCGCCGGCCGGCGCGGCCGTGCGCGCCGTGACGGTGCACGACCTGAACTACCTCTACGGGCGCAACGCCTTCTCCACCTGGCGGCACCACCGGCGCACGCGGGCGCTGCTGGCGCGCACCGACCAGATCGTCGCCATCAGCGAGTACACCGCGGCCGACGTGCGCCGCCACCTCGGGTGGCAGGGGCCGGTCACCGTGGTGCTGAACGGCGCGCGCTCGTTCGTCGGCACGCCGCAGCGGCCGCTCGCCGGCTGGACCGACGACGCGCGGCTGCAGCCCGACGGCGCCGGCGCCCCGCCGCGCCCCTTCCTGCTGCACCTGAGCCGCATGTCGCCGTCGAAGAACCCGGCGGCGATCGTCGGCCTGGCCCGCGCCTGGCCCGAGATGCAGTTCGTGCTCTGCGGTCCCCCCGGCGACGACTCGCGCGCGCTGCGCGACGCGACGCAGCTGCCGAACGTGCAGTTCCACCTCGGCATCGACGACGCGCAGAAGGCCTGGGCCTACGCGCACTGCGCCGGCTTCCTCTTCCCTTCGCTGGCCGAGGGCTTCGGCCTGCCGCCCATCGAGGCCATGCACTTCGGCAAGCCGGTGTTCCTGGCGCGCCGCACCAGCCTGCCGGAGATCGGCGGCGAGGTCGCCGACTACTTCGACGACTTCGCCCCGCAGGCGATGCGCCGTGTCGTCGAAGCGGGACTGGCCCGTGCCGGCGAGCCCGGACGCGCCGACGCGATCCGCGCCCACGCCGCGCGCTTCGACTGGGACCGCGCGGCCGAAGACTATCTCGCGCTGTACGCACGCTGGCTCGGGCTGACCGATGCGCCGCAGGCCGTGCCTCGGGTGCTGGAGCCGGCCACGGCCCGCCCCGGATAATCGCGCGCATGCAGGTCTTCCGCGGCTTCGGCCACCGTGCGCTCGGGTCCGGTGCCGCTGCGGGCGTCGCCGATGGCGCCGCTGGCGTCGCTGCGGGCCACGCCATCACCATCGGCAACTTCGACGGCGTGCACCGCGGCCACCAGGCGATGCTCGCGCTGCTGCAGAACGAGGCCCGCCACCGCGGGCTGCTCTCCTGCGTGCTCACTTTCGAGCCGCACCCGCGCGACTTCTTCGCCGTACGCGCCGGCAAGCCCGACGCGGCGCCGCGGCGCATCAGCACGCTGCGCGACAAGCTGGCCGAGATCGAGCGCTGCGGCGTCGACCGCGTCGTCGTCATGCGCTTCGACGCGGCCCTGGCGGCGATGCCGCCCGACGACTTCGTCGAGCGTGTGCTGGTGCGGGGCCTGCGCGCGCGCTACGTGCTCGTCGGCGACGACTTCAGCTACGGTGCAAGACGCGCCGGCAACTACGCGACGCTGGACGAATCAGGACAGCGCGCCGGCTTCGACGTGGCCCGCATGATGAGCTACGAGGTGCACGGCCTGCGCGTCAGCAGCTCGGCGGTGCGCGAGGCGCTCGCCGCTGGCGACCTCGCGCGCGCCGAGGCGCTGCTGGGTCGGCCCTACGCCGTCAGCGGCCACGTGCAGCACGGGCGCAAGCTCGGACGCGAGCTCGGCTTTCCGACGCTCAACCTGCGCTTCGGCCACCCGCGACCGGCTGCCAGCGGCATCTTCGTGGCGCAGGTGCATGGGCTCGGCGAAGCGCCGCTGCCCGCTGTCGCGAGCCTCGGCGTGCGGCCGAGCGTCGAGGACGGCGGCCGCGTGCTTCTGGAGGCCCACGTCTTCGACTGGCCGGCCGCGCTCGGCAGCGAAGGCGGTTACGGCCGCCTCGTGCAGGTGCAGCTGCTGCACAAGCTGCACGACGAGCTGCGCTACGACACGATGGCTGCACTGCGCGCCGGCATCGAGGCCGACGCGCTGGCGGCATGCCGCTGGTTCGTCAGAACCGGTGGGCCAGGCCCGCGTGGAGCCCCCACGCGTTCGGCTGCTTCGTGAGCGGGCTGGCCGCCGCCGGACCGAGCAGCCGCGAGGCGTTCGCGCCGTAGAACATGTGCCACGCCCCGCCGATCTCGGTGCGGGCGTTGACGAAGACCGACAGGTCGCGCAAGCCCGAGCGCGGCTCGTAGGCCGGGTAGACCGTGCGCGCCGCCTGCTCCTCGGTGACGCCGAAGTAGGTCTGCATGTGCCGGTCGCCTGCGAAGGCAAGCGCGCCGCCGACCGCCCACTTGGTGTCGGCGCTGAAGCGCATCTGGCGACCGAGCGAGACGTCGGCCTGCCAGCCGCCGCCGCGCGCCAGGGCATCGAGCAGGACGGCGCTGCCCACGCTCCACCCGTCGTCCAGGCGGTACGAGCCCATCAGGCGCACGCGCACCGTGCTCGGCACGTCGCCCATGCCGCGCAGCGCCTCGCTGCTCGACTCCTGGCGACCGGCGTCGTAGCGCAGCCCGATGGCGAAGCGCAGCCGTTCGCCGGGTGACAGGTCGAGCCGCAACCCGGCGCGCTCGCCGGGGTCGCCGGCGCTGCGAAAGCCGCTGCGCGTGGCGATGCTCAGGCGGCCGTAGCGAAGGTAGAAGCCCGGGTTGAGGCGCGTGCGCGTGCGGTCGGAGCCGGCGAAGTCGGGCGCGTAGGTGAGCACGCCGCCGATGGCCGCGTCCCAGGCGCGGCGCGGGGCCGCGGCGGTCGGCGTGGCCCGGGCGGTTTCGTCGGCGGCGGCAGGCGAGAGGCTCGCGCACGAGAGCGCGAGCAGGAAACCGCCGACCGCCATCCTGCAAGGCGGCGTCATCGAAGGGAACTTTGTGGCGCCGGCGGCCTGAGAAGCTGTGAACGAACCCTCCACGCCCGCTCGTCACGCCAAACGACGCCCGCTCGTCGTTGCAAATGCTCGCCATAGCCCGAGCTATGGCTGCGCTTTGCGCCTAGATCGGGCGCCGTTTGGCGTGCCGCTCGGGCGCGGCCGGTTCATTCACAGCTTCTGAGTCGCCGGCATGGACTGCGCGAAGCATCGTCGGGTGGCCTGAAGGCCCCCTGAACGCGGCGGCGAGAGTGCTAGAAGCGGTAACCGATGCCCGCGGAGAGCGCCCAGCTGTTGCGCTCGCGCGTGAGCGGGCTCGCCGCCGCCGGCCCGACCAGGCGCGTGGCGCTGACGCCGGCGAACAGCACCCAGTCCACCGGGGTCTCGTGGCGCAGCCCGGCGCCGAGCGTGACGTCCCGCAGCCCCGCCGACGGGAAGTAGGTGGGGTAGCCGCTGCGCGCCGCCTGCGCCTCGTCGATGCCGTACCAGGCCTGCATGTAGCGGCGGCTGCCGAAGGTGAGCGTGGCATCGACACTGCCCGACACGCGCGGCGCGAGCACGAAGCCGCGGCTGAGACGGAAGTCCGCCAGCTCGCCGCCACCGCGGCCGAGCAGGTCGGCGGTGAGGGCGGCGCCGAGGCGCCACCCTGCCTCGAGCGGGTACGAGGCCGCCAGCCGCAGCCGCACCGTGCGGCGCACGTCGCCCAGGCCGCGCAGGTCGGGGCTGTCGGACTCCTGCCGGCCGCTGTCCTGCCGCAGGCCGAGGCCCATGCGCAGCTTGCCGCCGCGCGACAGATCGACGCGCACGCCGCCGCCCGTGACGGCCTCGCCCGTGCGCACGACGAACGAGCTGCGCGTGGCGATGCTCACGCGCCCGAAGCGCACCCAGCCGCCCGGCTTGATGCCGAGCGTCCTGCGGCTCGCGCCGGCGTATTCCGGCGCGTAGCTGGCGATGAAGCCGATCGCGGCATCCCAGGCGCGCCCGGGCGCGCGCGACGGCTCGTCGTCCTCGCCGGCTTCCTTGCCCGGCTCGGCGACGGGCGCCGGCGCCGGGGCGGTCTCCGCGGCGGGCGCGGCCCCGGGCAGGCCGACCAGGACCGCCATCCATCCCGCCGCCGCCCAGCTTGCTCGCATGCTCGAAGTGCCTCGATAGAATCGCTCCCCATGCAACGCCGTCGTCCGATCCCGATGCGCCAGCGCTGGCACGCCACCACGCGCCGGCAGGCGACGCGCGACCGAATTATTCGCCCGGGCCGCTGACGGCGGCCCGCGCACCGGCCGCCCTGCCCTGGCCGCGCCGGGTGCCTCCTCACGCACCGCCTGCCGCCCGTTGCCCGCGCGGCACGGCGCCTCCGAGTGACCCCCAACGAGACGCGCCCGCAGCGAGCGCGCCGACCCGATGAGCACTGCCACGGCCACCGACCCCAAGACGACGCTGAACCTGCCCGACACGCCGTTCCCGATGCGTGGCGACCTCGGCAAGCGCGAGCCCGGCTGGATCAGGCAGTGGAACGAGCAGGGCGTCTACCAGCGGCTGCGCGCCGCGCGCCGTGGCGCGCCGCTCTTCGTGCTGCACGACGGCCCGCCCTACGCCAACGGCACGCTGCACATCGGCCACGCCAGCAACAAGATCCTCAAGGACATGATCGTCAAGAGCCGGCAGCTGGCCGGCTTCGATGCACGCTACATCCCGGGCTGGGACTGTCACGGCCTGCCGATCGAGAACCAGATCGAGAAGCAGCATGGTCGCGGCCTGCCGCGCGACAAGGTGCAGGCGCTCTCGCGCGCCTATGCCACCGAGCAGATCGGCCAGCAGATGGCCGACTTCCAGCGCCTGGGCGTGCTCGGCGACTGGGAGCACCGCTACCTGACGATGAACTTCGCCAACGAGGCCGGCGAGATCCGCGTGCTCAAGCGCCTGTTCGAGCGCGGCTTCGTCTACCGCGGCAGCAAGCCGGTGTACTGGTGCTTCGACTGCGGCAGCTCGCTGGCCGAGTTCGAGATCGAGTACGCGGACAAGAAGAGCACCGCGGTCGACGTCGCCTTTCCCGCAGCCGACACGGCAGCGCTGGCGAAGGCGTTCGGCCTTCCCGCCCTGCCCGGCCCGGCCTTCGCGGTGATCTGGACCACGACGCCGTGGACGCTGCCGGCGAACCAGGCGCTCAACCTCAACCCGGCGCTCGACTACGCGCTGGTGCAGACGAAGCGCGGCGTGATGCTCGTCGCCGCGGCGCTGGTCGAGAAGTGCCTCGCTCGCTGGAGTCTCGAAGGCCATGCGATCGCGACGACGCGCGGCGAGAAGCTGGCCGGCCTGCCGTTCGAGCACCCGCTGGCCAAGGCCGACGCCGGCTATGCGCGCACGTCGCCCGTCTACCTCGCCGACTACGCCACCGCGGAGGAGGGCACCGGCATCGTGCACAGCTCGCCCGCCTATGGCGTGGACGACTTCAACTCGTGCATCGCGCACGGGCTCAGGCACGACGACATCCTCAACCCGGTGCAGGGCGACGGCCGCTACGACGCCGCGCTGCCGCTCTTTGGCGGGCTCGACATCTGGAAGGCCAACGACCGCATCGTCGAAGTGCTTGCGCAGAGCGATCGCCTGCTCGCCAGCGGGCCGCTGGTGCACAGCTACCCGCACTGCTGGCGGCACAAGACGCCGGTGATCTACCGCGCCGCGGCGCAATGGTTCGTGCGCATGGACGAAGGTGAAGGTGTCTTCACCGTCGACAAGGCGCCGAAGACGCTGCGCCAGATGGCGCTCGAAGCGATCGAGCAGACTGCCTTCTACCCCGAGAACGGCCGCGCCCGCCTGCGCGACATGATCGCCAACCGCCCCGACTGGTGCATCAGCCGCCAGCGCAACTGGGGCGTGCCGCTGCCGCTCTTCCTGCACAAGGTGAGCGGCGAGCCGCATCCGAAGACACTCGAATTCATGGAGCGTGCCGCGGCGCTGGTCGAGAAAGGCGGCGTCGAGGCCTGGAGCCAGTTCGATGCGCGCGAGTGGCTCGGCGACGAAGCCGACGCCTACGCCAAGAGCAACGACATCCTCGACGTCTGGTTCGACTCCGGCTCGACCTTCAACCATGTGCTCCGCGGCTCGCACAGGGGCCCGCCGGGCGACCCCGGCTACCACACCACCGGGCCCGAGGCGGACCTCTATCTCGAGGGCCACGACCAGCACCGCGGCTGGTTCCACAGCTCGCTGCTCATCGGTTGCGCGCTCGAAGGCCGTGCGCCCTACCGCGCGCTGCTCACGCATGGCTTCACCGTCGACAGCCAGGGCCGCAAGATGAGCAAGAGCCTCGGCAACTTCGTCGAGATGCGCGAGGTGGCCAGGCAAAGCGGTGCCGAGATCATCCGCCTGTGGACCGCAGCGACCGATTACTCGGGCGACCTCAGCGTCGACGACAAGGTGCTGGCGCGCGTCGTCGACAGCTACCGGCGCATCCGCAACACGCTGCGCTTCCTGCTCGCCAACACCTCGGACTTCGACGCCGACGCGAACGGCGTGCCGGCCGCACAGCTGCTCGAGATCGACCGCTGGGCGCTGGCGCGCACCGCCGACCTGCAGGCCGAGATCCTGAGGCACTACGACGTGTACGAGTTCCACCCCGTGGTGGCGAAGCTGCAGGTCTTCTGCGCCGAGGACCTGGGCGCGTTCTACCTCGACGTGCTGAAGGATCGCCTCTACACGACGGCGGCGGACTCCCTGGCTCGCCGCTCGGCCCAGACGGCGCTGTGGCACGTCACCCACGCGATGCTGCGCTGGATGGCGCCCTTCCTCAGCTTCACGGCCGAGGAGGCCTGGCAGGTGTTCGGGCCGGCCGAGGCGCGCGGCGAGTCGATCTTCCGCGAGACGTTCTGGACCTTCCCCGACCTCGCCGACGGCGGCCCGCCGCTGCTCGCGCGCTGGGCGCGCATCCGCGAGCTGCGTGCCACCGTCAACAAGGAGATCGAGGCGCTGCGCGCCGCGGGTGCCGTGGGTTCGTCGCTGCAGGCCAACGTCACCGTGACGCTGCCGGCCGCCGACCACGCGCTGCTCGCGAGCCTCGGCGACGACCTGAAGTTCGTCTTCATCACGTCGAAGGCCGCGTCCCGCGAGGGCGCCGAGGCGAAGGTGGAGGTGCAGCCCAGCCCCGACCGCAAGTGCGAGCGCTGCTGGCACTGGCGCGCCGACGTCGGGCACGACCCGGCGCATCCGGGCCTGTGCGGCCGCTGCACGAGCAACCTCTTCGGCGCCGGCGAGACGCGCCGTTTCGCCTGATGGCCGAGGTGGCGTTGTTCCGCGGCCGCGGCAGCGGGCCGGGGCTCGGCTTCTGGCTCGGCCTGGCGGTGCTCGTCATCGCCGCCGACCAGGTGACCAAGCAGCTCGTGCTGCAGCACTTCCGCTACGGCGAGGTGAGCCCCGTCACGTCGTTCTTCAACCTCGTGCGCGTGCACAACACCGGCGCGGCGTTCAACTTCCTGGCCGAGGCGTCGGGCTGGCAGCGCTGGTTCTTCGTCGTGCTCGGCCTCGTCGTCTCGGGCTTCATCGTGTGGATGATCCGCGCCCACCCGCAACAGAAGCTCTTCTGCTTCGCGGTGACGATGATCATGGGCGGTGCGCTCGGCAACGTGCTCGACCGCCTGCTGCACGGCTACGTCGTCGACTTCCTGCAGTTCCGCTTCGGCTTCCTCGAGCCGATCTTCGCCGGGGGTTACTTCCCGAGCTTCAACCTCGCCGACAGCGCCATCACGCTGGGCGCCGTCTGCCTCATCGCCGACGAGCTGGTGCGCGTGCGGCGAGCGCCGGGCTGAAAGGCCACGCGGCGGGGCCAGGCGGCCATGGCCTCCGCGGGTGAGGCGTCAGTCCGCCGCCCCGGCCGGCGCCGCCTGCGCCCGGGCGACCGTGGCCTCGCCCGGCAGCCACGACACGATGGCGCTCGTCAGGAGCGCCACGCCGGCCAGCACGAACAGCATCGTCGAGAAGCCCGCCGCCTTGACCAGCGGCCCGAGCAGCCACACCGCCAGCGAGCTGATGCCGATCGACACCGTCAGCCGCATGCCGGCCACGCGCGAGCGCATGCGGTCGTCGACGTAGCGCACGATCATCGCGTCGGTGAACGGGATGGCGCCGAAGACGAGCACCATCACGCCGATCAGGGCCACGTACAGCCACCAGCCCTGCGCCTGCGCCGCCAGCAGCAGCAGCGGCACCTGCGACAGCACCACCGTCAGGTACAGGCGCTTGAGCGACATGCGGTCGATGAGGCGGCCCACCACCACTTGCGCGAACGACGCCGTGGCGTAGACGGCCGCCAGCAGCATGCCGAGCGTCGCCGGGTCCTCGACCACGCCACGCATGCGTTCGGCCAGCAGCTGCGCGTTGCCGTTGGTCGTCATGTTGAACAGCAGCCCGCCCGAGGCGGCGGCGGCCGTCATCACCGCGAACACGCGCGCCAGCAGCGCCGCCGGCAGCCCGGTGCCGGCCTTGCGCGGCCGCGCTGCCGGTGGCTCGCTCTCGTGCGGCGCGATGCGCATGAAGACGAAGCCGCAGGCGATCGACACCAGCCCCGGCACGACGAACGCGGCGCGCCAGTCGATCCACTTGACGAGGAAGCCGGTGACGATGGCCGCGCCGGCGATGCCGAGGTTGCCGGCGAGGCCGTTGACGCCGATCGTCGCGCCCGGGTTCTTCGCGCGCTGCACGAGCATCGGGATGCCCACCGGGTGGTAGATGGCGGAGAACACGCCCAGCAGCGTCAGCGCCGCCGCCATCTGCCAGGCGTTGCGCGTCAGCGCCACGAGCAGCGAGGCGAGGCCGATGCCGAAGAAGAAGACGAGCATCATGCGCCGGCGGCCCCAGGTGTCGCCCAGGCGCCCGGCCGGCAGCGAGGCGAGGCCGAACATGACGAAGGCGCCGACGCCGAAGGGCATCAGGTCCTCCCAGCGCGCGAAGCCGAACTCGGCGGCGATGGCCGCCACGGCGGTGGCAAAGATCAGCAGGAACAGGTGGTCCAGCGCGTGGGCCACGTTCAGCAGCAGGGCGAGTGCGCGGGTCATCGGCGGTGGGCAGTGCGTCGACAGGCAGCGGGCGACGGTTCAGCCATTGCACCACAAGCGCTGCCGCAGCGCGGCCGCGGTGCGCGGGCCTCCGGGCAGCACCCACTGGACGCGGCGACCGGTGCTGCCTAGGCTCGCCCCCATGACCGCCGATGCCGCGCCGCCTCCTTCGACGCCGCCGCGCAGCGAGAGCGCCGCGCCGCCGGCGGCCCCGGCCCCTGCGCCGATCGTGCTGCGCCCGCTCGGCTTCGCCGATCCGCTGCGCTGGCTGGCGCGCGGCTGGGGCGACTTCCGCCGCGCGCCGTGGATCGGCCTGTTCTACGGCGCCTGCTTCATGGTCATGGGCTGGGCGCTGCTGAAGGTGTTCGAACATGCGCCCGCGTACACGCTGGCGTTGTCGGCCGGCTTCCTGCTGATGGGGCCGTTCCTGTGCCTGGGCCTGTATCGCACCAGCCAGCGGCTGGAGGCGGGCGAGCGGCCGGACTTCGGCGACTCGCTGCTGGCCTGGGACACGCGCACGGCGCAGCTGGGCATCTTCGGCTTCGTGCTGCTGGTGCTGGAGATGCTGTGGGGGCGCGCGACGCTCGTCGTCTTCGCCGTCACCTTCGACGGCATGCCCGACTTCAAGGGCTCGCTGCTGGCGCTGCTCGACCCGCAGAACCTGGCCTTCATCGTCGCCTGGGCCGCGGTGGGCGCGGTGTTCGCCGGCCTCATCTACGCGGTGAGCGTGGTGTCGATCCCGATGATCCTGCACCGCCAGACCGATGCCGTGACGGCCGGGCTGACGAGCCTGCGCCTCGTCTTCACGCAGACCGGCGTGATGCTGTGGTGGGGCGCGGTCATCGCCGTGACGGTGACGCTGGCGATGCTGCCGTGGTTCGCCGGCCTGCTGGTGGTGGGGCCGGTGATCGGGCATGCGTCGTGGCATGCCTACCGGGCCGCGGTGGCGGATTGAGGACTGCCTGCGGCCTCAGCGCCGGTCGTGCAGCGCGTAGGCGATCGTGCTCAGGTCCACGTACTCGAGGTCGCTGCCCACCGGCACGCCGCGCGCCAGGCGCGTCACCTTCAGGCCGCGGGCCTTCAAGGCCGCGGCGATCGCCTGCGCCGTCAGCTCGCCCTCGGCGGTGAAGCCGGTGGCCAGCACCACCTCCTCGACCGTGCCGTCGCCGGCGCGCGCGAGCAGCGGCTCGATGCCGATCTCGCGCGTGCCCACGCCGTCCAGCGGCGACAGGCGGCCCATCAGCACGAAGTACAGGCCGCGGTAGCCGCCGCTGCGCTCGAGCGCGGCCTGGTCGGCGGGCGTCTCCACCACGGCCAGCAGCTTCGCGTCGCGCTTCGGGTCGGCGCAGGTGCGGCACAGCTCGCCTTCGGTGAAGGTGTGGCAGCGCGCGCAGTGGCGCACGGCGCGCACGGCGTGCACCAGCGCCGCGGCCAGCGCCTCGGCGCCGGGCCGGTCGTGCTGCAGCAGGTGGTAGGCCATGCGCTGCGCCGACTTCACGCCGACGCCGGGCAGCCGTCGCAGCGCCTCGACCAGCGCTTCGAGCGCATCCCGCGACGCCGGCGGCGGGCCACCCGTGGTCATCACGCGCTCCTGCCTCGCCCGGCAGCCGATGTGCCGCGGCCGCTCAGAACGGGAACTTCATGCCCGGCGGCAGCGGCAGCCCGGCCGTGAGCTTGCCCATGCGCTCGGTGCTCACCGTCTCTGCCCGGCGCACGGCGTCGTTGAAGGCCGCGGCGACGAGGTCCTCGAGCATGTCCTTGTCGTCGGCCAGCAGGCTCGGATCGATGGCCACGCGCTTCACGTCGTGGCGGCAGGTCATCGTCACCTTCACGAGGCCCGCACCCGAGCTGCCTTCCACCTCGGTGTTGGCAAGCTCCTCCTGCGCGCGCTTCATGTTCTCCTGCATCGCCTGCGCCTGCTTCATCAGGCCGGCCAGCTGGCCTTTCATCATGGTGGTGTCCTCGGGTGGGGGAAGGAAGGGGTGACCGGAAGGCGCAGCGGCCGGCCTCGCGCGCCTCAGGCGGGCTTGATCGAGCCGGGCACGATGCGTGCGCCCTTGAACGTGGCGAGCAGCTCGCGCACGGCCGGGTCGGCGTGGATCGTCGCCTCGGCCTCGGCCTGACGGCGCGCGCGTTCGGCGGCGTCGCGGCGCGCGGGCGAGTCTTCGGGCGTGCCGGCCGTCAGTTCGAGCCGGATCTCGCCACCGACGAGCGCGGCCATCGCCGAGGCGAGCTTGTCGGCCAGCGCCTTCTGGCGCAGCGCTTCGCGCTCGACGACGAGCTGCCACACCGGTGGCGTGCGCGCCTCGTCGATGGCGACCAGCGCCGACGACCAGGCCAACTCGCGCGCCAGCGCCGTGATGCTGCCGCGCTCGACCAGGGAAGTGACGAGCGCGCACCACCGGTCGCCGAGCGCGCGCGGCACGGCCGGGCCGGCGGGAACATCCAGCGTGGCCTGCCCGACGGGCGCGTCGCTGGCCCCCTGCTGTCGTGCAGGCTCGGTTGGCGCAACGCGCGCGACCCCGCCAGCACCGGCCGAAGCCCGCCCGGCCGCCGGCGCGGGCGTCGCGGCCACGCTGCGGGCCGGCAGCGACGGCGAGCGCAATGGCGCGCTGCGTGCCTCCCGCGCCGGCGCGGCCTCGGCGGCACGGCTCTCGCTCGGGAATGCCAGGAACCGCAGCAGCACCATCGCCAGCGCCGCGTGTTCGTCGGGCATCAGCGCCAGCTCCTCGCGGCCGTGCAGCGCCATGCCGTAGAGCAGCTGCACCTCGTCGGGTGCCAGCAGCGGCGCGACCGCCCGCGCGTCGTCCGCGTCGAGGTCCCCGGCCTCCAGCGTGCCCGGTGCCACCTGCTCGACGGCCGCCTGCTGCAGCAGCAGCGCCAGTTCCTCGAGCGTACCGGCGGCGGACTGCCCCCGCTGGCGCAGCCCGTCGACGAGCGCCAGCACGCCGGCGCCGTCACGCGAAGCCAGCGCCGCGACGATCTCGCGCGCCCGGCCGCGCTCGACGCTGCCGAGCATCGTGCGCACCACCGCCTCGTCGAGCCGCCCGCCGCCGTAGGCGATGGCCTGGTCGGCGAGCGACAGGCCGTCGCGCATCGAACCGCGCGCCGCGCGGCCGAGCAGGCGCAACGAACCCTCGTCGTGCGGCACGCCTTCGGCCGCCAGCACCTGCGCCAAGTGCTCACGCACGGTGTCGGGCGCCATCGGCCGCAGGTTGAACTGCAGGCAGCGCGACAGCACCGTCGGCAGCATCTTCTCCGGGTCGGTCGTCGCCAGCACGAACTTGAGGTACTCGGGCGGCTCCTCGAGCGTCTTCAGAAGCGCGTTGAACGCGTCCTTCGTCAGCTGGTGCGCCTCGTCGATCATGAAGACCTTGAAGCGGCCGATGCCGGGCTTGTAGGCGGCGCGCTCGATGAGGTCGCGGATCTCGTCGATGCTGCGGTTGCTCGCCGCGTCGAGCTCGATGTAGTCGATGTAGCGGTCGGCGTCGATCTCACGGCAGGCCTGGCACTGGCCGCACGGCGTGGCGGTGATGCCGCCGCTGCCGTCGGGCCCGGTGCAGTTCAGGCTCTTGGCGAGGATGCGCGAGACGGTCGTCTTGCCGATGCCGCGCGTGCCGGTGAACAGATAGGCGTGGTGCAGCCGGTTCTGCTGCAGCGCATGCGTGAGCGCCGTCACCACGTGCTCCTGCCCGACCATCTGCGCGAAGGTTCGCGGCCGGTACTTGCGGGCGAGGACGACGGTGCTCATCGGGGCATTCTAGGGGCCGCCTCGCGGCGCACTCGGCCGCGCGCACGCAGCGAAGGCGCCTCGCCCCACGGGGATAATCGAGCGCATGTCCGCGCCGGCCACGCAACCCTCACCCGCCTCGCCGTCCTCGTCCGGCACGCTGAGCTACGAGCAGGCCGGCGTGCGCTACGAGCTCATCGACCCGTTGAAGGTGGCCGCGCAACGCGCCGCCGCGGCCACCGGCACGCACCTTGCCACGCACGGCTTCACGGAGGTCGCGGCGTCGCGCGGCGAGTCGGCCTACGTCGTCGACGTCGGGCCGTTCCATCTCGCGAGCATCGTCGAATGCCTGGGCAGCAAGGTCCTCGTCGCCGACGCGATGAAGGCGCTCACCGGCCGCAGCTTCTATGCCGCCATCGCGCAGGACACGATCGCGATGGCCATCAACGACCTCGTCACGGTCGGCGCCACGCCGCTCGTCGTGCAGGCCTACTGGGCCGCCGGCGGCAGCGAGTGGTTCGAGGACCACGAACGCGCCCAGGCGCTCGTGGCCGGCTGGAAGGTCGCCTGCGACCGGTGCAGGGTGGCCTGGGGCGGCGGCGAGACGCCGGCCCTGGCCGGCATCGTCGAGGGCGGCCGCATCGACCTGGCCGCCTCGTGCACCGGCATCGTCAACCCGAAGGAGCGCTTGAGCCTGGGCGAGCACCTCGCGCCGGGCGACGCGATCGTGCTGCTGGCCTCCAGCGGCATCCACGCCAACGGGCTGAGCCTGGCGCGCAAGCTCGCCGAGCGGCTGCCGCGCGGCTATCTCACCGAAGTGGCACCCGGCTGCAGCTATGGCGAGGCGCTGCTCGCGCCGACGACCCTCTACTCGCCGGTGACCGAGGCCCTCTGGGCGGCCGGCGTGCGCGTGCACTATGCGGCCAACATCACCGGTCACGGCTGGCGCAAGCTGCTGCGCCACCCCGGGCGCTTCACGTACCGCATCCACACCCTGCCCCCGGTGCCGCCAGTGCTGGAGTTCGTCGCCCGCGAGGCCGGGCACGACGCGGAGCAAGCCTACGGCACGCTGAACATGGGCGCCGGCTTCGGGCTCTTCGTGCCGGCGGCGCAGGCGGCGCGCACGGTCGAGGTGGCGGCGGCCTGCGGCGTGCCCGCCTGGGTGGCCGGCGGAGTGCACGACGGCCCCAAACGCCTCCTGATCGAGCCACTGTCGCTGCAGTTCGACGCCGACGCGCTGACGCTGCGCTGAACTGCCGCCCTCCGGGGCCACGCCGATCGGCCGGTTGTTGTCGGCGCGCACGGCCGAGGATTCCCCACCCTTGCTCGGGATGGCCTGCGTCCGTACATTGGCCGCATTCGTGCGGAAAAAGGCGAGCGGCGCGCGGCGGGTCGTGTCCGGACCGGCTGCCGTGCCGCCATGAACGAGCGGCGCGCCGGTGTCGGCCGGGCGTCCGCGGAGGACGGAGTGTCATGATCGAATCGCTGGTCGAGGAAAGGATCAGCCGGCTCGGGGCTGACAAGGGTGACGGGGCCAAGGAAGCCCGGGCGTTGGCGGTGGTGCTGCCCGGCGGGCGCCGCATCGGGCCGGCCGGAGCCGACGTGGTGCTGAAGCTGGCCAGCCTGGCCCCGCTGCGCCACTTGGTCACCGGCAACATCGGTGGCCTGGCCAGCGACTGCGTCGAAGGCCTGGTCGAGATCGAGGGCCCGATGCGCCGCGTGGTCGAGGTCGCCGCCGGCCTGCTGCACGCCGACCCCACCGAGGGCGGTGCAGGCCGGCGCGTCGGGCGCACGATGCTGTCGCGCTGGCGGCACCGCAAGGCCGCCGATGCGCGCCAGATCCAGCACCATTACGACGTCTCGGACGACTTCTACGCCCTCTGGCTCGACCCCCGGCGCGTCTACTCATGCGCCTACTGGCCCGAGCCCGGCATGACGCTCGCGGCGGCGCAGGAAGCCAAGCTCGAGCACGTCTGCCGCAAGCTGATGCTGCGCCCCGGCGACCGCTTCCTCGACATCGGCGCCGGTTGGGGCGGCCTGCTGCTGTGGGCGGCCGAGCACCACGGCGTGCGCGCCACCGGCATCACGCTGTCGAGGAACCAGCACGCGCACGTCAACCACCTCATCGCCGAGCGTGGCCTGTCGGACCGCGTGCGCATGCTGCTGCTGGACTATCGCGACCTGCCCGAGGACGAGCCGTACGACAAGATCGCCTCGATCGGCATGTTCGAGCACGTGGGCCGCGCGCGGCTGCCGACCTACTTCGCGAAGATCCGGCGCCTGCTCGCACCAGGCGGGCTGCTGCTGAACCACGGCATCACCGCCGGCGGCACGCGCCACACGCAGCTCGGCGGCGGCATCGGCGACTTCATCGAGCGCTGGATCTTCCCCGGCGGCGAGCTGCTTCACGTCTCGCACGTGCTCGAGGCGATGGCCGAGCAGGGCCTCGAGGGGCTCGACACCGAGAACCTGCGCCCGCACTACGCGCGCACGCTGTGGGCCTGGTCGGACGCGCTGGAGGCGCGGCTGGAGTCGGCGCGCAAGCACACCGACGAACGCACGGTGCGGGCCTACCGCCTGTACCTGGCCGGCAGCGCGCTCGGCTTCGAGCGGGGCTGGATGGCGCTGCACCAGATGCTCGCGTCGCGCCCGAGCGGCCGCTTCGACGAAGGCCAGCTGCGCGGCAGCCAGTGCGTCTACCCGTTCCGGCGCGACTACATGTACCGGCGCTGAGGCCGGGCTCGCCGCATCGGCAAGAGGCGCTCCGCCCGTCGCCTACAATCGCCGGTGACGGGCCTCCTCGCATGGGAGCGCGCCCAACCGGGTCAGGTGGGGAACCAAGCAGCCCTAAGCGTTGCCACCAGTGCCGGGGTCAGGCTCGTCACCTTCGCCCCGCCCCGCGCCCCTCGTCGCCTGCCGTCGCATCGGCTGCAGGTTCCGTTCAGCGCACGGCGCCGGCCAGGGCGCCCACCACCACGTCGCGCAGCGAGCGCACGGCCGCCAGCTCGGTATCGGTCGGCTTGAGGCTGCCGGCTTCGGCGCGGTCGGCATAGATCAGCCCCAACGGGCTGCCGTTCAGTGCCAGCGGCAGTGCCAGGAACGTGCCGGCGCGCACCCGCTGCTGCCACCAGGGCGGCATGCGCGCGGCGACCGTCGCGGCGTCGGCGATCAGCGTGTCGACGGCCCGCGCCGTGACCACGGCCAGCAGGTCCCCGCTGGCGGCCGGCTGCACGACGAACACATCGGCGGGCAAGGGGCCGATCGCCAGCCGGCCGCGCATTCGTGGCGCACCCCGCAGCGGCGGTGCCTGGGATGGCCCGCTCGCGGCGTCGCGCAGGCAGAAGACGACCGCCCGGCAGGCCAGTGCCTGCTGCAGCGTGGCCAGGCCGAGCTGCAGCACGTCGTTGAACTTGAGGCGCCGTTCGGCCAGCCCGCGTTCGATCTCCATGCGCCCCTGGGTCAGCGTGCCGAGCGCCGCGCCCGCCAGACCGGCCGGTGCGGTCCCGATCGCGCCTGCCGGCTGCTGCGATGCCGCCGCGGCCGTGAGCCTCGGCGGCGCCGTGGCGGGCCTCGTGGCCGGCGCCAGCCCCATCGCGCTGGCGAGCGTCGCCACCTTCTCGCCCGCCGCCCGCGCGGCCTCGCGCGCCTGCGTGGCAGTGAGGCCCAGTGGCTGCGCGTAGCGCGCGGCGAAACGCTCGAGCGCCGTCGGAAGCGCTTCCTCGTGCCCGGCCACCACGGCCTCGGCCAGCACGTTGGCCGCCCGACCGAGCCAGCGCAGTCGATCGACGCGGTCGGTCACCGCACGGGGTGGGGGTTCGCCCGCGGGCCGGCGCATTGCCTTGCGCAGGCCTTCCGGCAGACCCCAGGCACGGGCGACACCGGCCCCGAGCTCGTCGAAGGTGAGGCCGAGGACCTGGCGCGTCGCCGCGTCCTCGGCGGCCTCGTCGGCCGAGACGTCGCCGGCGGCGCGCGGGCCGGCCAGCGCGCGGACGCGCTCGGCCTCCTCGGGGAAGTAGAACTCGGCGAGCAGCCGGCCGAGGTTCTGCAGCATCGAGCCGAGGAAGGCCTCCTCGCTCTCGCGTGCCCGCGGCTCGAGCTCGGCGGCCAGCACCCCCGCCGTCAGCGCGCGAACGAACTCCTGGCGCAGCAAGCCGGCCTGCACCTTGTCCTTCATGTGCTCGAGCAGCAGCACGGCCATCGCCATGTTGCGGATGCCGGCGAAGCCCACCAGCGCCACGGCGCGCGACACGGTGGCCACCTGCCCCGACCCGGCCGAGGCGAAGTGCACCGAGTTCACCATGCGCAGCAGCTTGTTCGTCAGCGCCACGTCGTTGAGCACCTCGTCGGCAAGGCTCGTCAGCCGCGCTGTTTCCGAGGTGGCGAGGCGCTGGATGCGCAGCACCGCGTCAGACAAGGCCGGAAAGTCGGTCTTGTGGCGCATGCGGCGCAACAGGAACTCGAGCGTCGCGTGCGTGCCTTCCACGCCGTCGGCGGACCCGGCCGCCTGTTCCGGCGCCAGCCAGGCGGCCAGTGCGTCGTGCAGCGCCCGCGCGTCGGCGTAGCGGCACGCAGGGTCGCGCGCCAGCGCCCGCTGCGCAATGCCGCGCAGCGCGTCGTCGACGCCCGCGGCGGGCGGCAGCGACAAGTCCTCGGCCTGCACCCGCGCCAGCGCGCGCATCGGGTCGCGCTCCTTCAGCAGCGGTTCGCCGGCCAGCAGCTCGCCCAGCATCACGCCCGCGGCGAAGACGTCCATCGCCGGTGCGGGCGCCTCTCCGCGCGCCGCCTCGGGCGAGATGTAGCCGGGGCTGCCGACGATGCAGCCGTCGCCGCCGCCGGCCACGCGCGCGGCGATGCCGAAGTCCATCACGCGCGCCCGGCCGTCGCGGCCGAGCAGCACGTTGCTCCGCTTGAGGTCGCGATGCACCAGGCCCACCGCGTGCGCGGCCGCGAGCGCATCGAGCACGCCGAGCATCAGCGTCACGGCCTCGCGCGCCGGCCAGGCACCGCGGCCGCGGCGCGCCTGCGCCAGCGTCGGACCCTCGACGTACTCGAACACGAGGCAGGGACGGCCGTTCCCCACGGCCTGGCCGGCGGCGTCGACAGCCTCGAAGACCGGCACGATGTGCGGATGGCTGAGCGCACTGACGGCGCGCGCCTCGTGCAGCCAGTGGTCGCGTTCGGCCGCGTCGCTGCAGGCCGGATCGAGCAGCTTCAGCGCCACGTCGCGCTGCAGCAGCGCGTCGTGGGCCAGCCACACGGTCGCTTGCGCGCCGCGGCCGAGCTCGCGCTTGAGCTCGAAGCGGCCCAGCCGGTCGCCGGTTCGTGGCGTGCTCATGGCCTGCCGCGCCTCGTGCATCGACCTCAGCGGATGGCGCCGGGCCTGCCGGGTGCGCCGCCGGCGCGGGCCCGCAGGCCCGCCGCGGCGCGCAGGCTGCCTGGCGAGGCCGAGCTGGTGACGCCGCCGCCGGCGGCTTCGAGGGGCATCGGCGCCGTCGCCGCGCCGCGTGCGGGCTCGGCGCCGCGGGTGCCCGGCGCCCCCGACACGCCCTGCAGCACCTCCTGCAGGTCGCGCATCGAGAAGTCGAGGATGCGGCCGAAGCGCTGCACCACGCGCTGCAGCGCGGCCTGCACCTTGGCCGCGGGCAGTGCCAGCGCGTCGACGACCTCGTTGCCGCAGCTCGCTGCCGCGCGCAGCACGTCGTCGTCGGAGTCGGGCAGGTGCACGGTGCCGGCCAGAGGGAGCCGGCGGATCATGCCGAGCACGCTCTCCTCCAGGCCCCACCAGCGCGCCACGGCGTGGCCGATGGCGTCGATGTCCGCACCGAGCACGGCGTAGGCGGCCCCCTCCTCGCTCATGCCGGGTTCGGGCGGCTCGCCGTCGCGCGGCGGCGGGCCGGGTTGCATCAGCCGGCGGATCTGCGCCGCGTCGTCGGCGAAGTGGTACTGGACGACGAGGCGACCGAGGTTCTGCAGCAGCGTCACCAGGTAGACGACCTCGCCGTCGTACGCCGCCGGGCGCAGCGCCATCGCAAGGCGCGCCGCCCTCTTGCAGCGTTCCATCGTGCGGTCGAGCTCGGCGGCGCCGGCCTCGTCGAGCGGCCCCGGCCAGCTGCGCAACGACAACGCAGCGCGGCGCACGCCGTCCAGGCCGATCATGGCGATGGCGCGGCGCACCGTCAGCACGGGGCCGCTGCCCGAGACCTGCGCACCGCGCACCTGGGCCGTGTTCACCGTGCGCAACAGTTCGAACGACAGGGCGAGGTCCTCGAGCACGACCTCGGCGAGTTCGTTCGTGCGCTCGCGCTCCATCATGGCCAGGCGCGCGGCGCGCGCGCCGGCGCCGGCGGACGCGGGCAGCACGCCCGCCGCATGCAGCTTGTCCGAGAGCAGGCCCAGCACGCCGCCGCTGGCCGCCGATTCGGTCTTCAGCCAGCCTTCCAGCGCGTGCAGCAGCGTACGCGCATTCCGGTAACGCTGGCGCTCCTGGCGGTCGGTGGCGCGGTTGACGATGGCGCGCAGCGGCTCGGCGATGGGATGCACACCGGCCCAGGGCAGGCGGACGATCTCGCGCCCGAGCGGCGGCAGCCTCGTGATGGCACGGCCCAGGTCGGGCTCGTCCAGGGCGGGCGTGCCGGAGAGCAGGCCGTGCAGCAGCAGGCCGAGGGCCAGCACGTCGCGCTCGGCCGCGGCGCGCTGCGTGCCGAGCGACGGGGGCGCGGGCGCGGCCGAAGCCCCACCCGCTGGCACCGTCGCGCCTTCACCGGCCACTTCCAGGCCCGCAAGGCGCGCCTGCCCCTGGGTGTCGACCAGGCACATCGCGAGCTGCAGATCGCCGTGCACGATGCCGGCCTCGTGCGCGTACGCCAGGCCTTGGGCCAGTTGCGCGGCAATCGGCGCGGCCTCTGCGCCGGGCAGGCCCTTGTTCGTGAGCCGGTCGGCCAGCGTGGCCAGGCCGCCGCCCAGGTCATGGGCGGCGTAGGGCCACCCATCCTGCACGCCGACGTCCACCACCGGCGCGAGGTGCGGGTGCACCAGGCGCGTGGCGCGGCGCACGTTCTGCAGCCAGCGCTCGAGCGCCGGGCCCGCAGGTGCGACGCGGGGGATGGTCAGCATCAGCTCGTGGCCGTCGCTCGCGGCCACCAGCCAGTTCATCGTGCGCTCGCTCTTGCCGAGCAGCCGCAGCAGCTGCCAGCGGCCGAAGTGGCGTACCGAGCCGGCGCGAGGCGAGGAGTCGGAAGCCGATCCAGACATGGTTCTGGCGATTGCACCGCGCCCCGGCCGACCGGGAAGCACCGAACAGCACGGGCCTCGGGGGCCTGTTCGTGACGCTCCGCCCCGAACCCGGGTCGCGCCGCTCGCGGCCCGGGACCCATCACCCGTCGCGCGCTCCTCCTCCGGGCGACGCCGTCCGGCGCGGCTTTGGCAAGCAGATTTCGTCAATGGCCGCCATTGCCACGCCGCCGCCGCACAGCCCGGCCCGGGCGGGGCCGCTGTGTCAGAATTGTCGTGACCGTGCGCCTACGCGCTGTCGCCGCCGCCCGCGGCGCAGGCCGGAGAATCCACACATGAGCAGTGAACTGATCAAGCACGTCACCGACGACTCCTTCGGCGATGACGTGGTGAAGTCCGACAAGCCCGTGCTCGTCGACTTCTGGGCCGAGTGGTGCGGCCCCTGCAAGATGATCGCCCCGATCCTCGACGAGGCTGCCAAGGTCTACGACGGCAAGGTGCAGATCGTGAAGATGAACGTCGACGAGAACCGCGACGTGCCGGCCCGCTTCGGCATCCGCGGCATCCCGACGCTCATGCTGTTCAAGGGTGGCGACCTCGCCGCCACGAAGGTCGGTGCGCTGAGCAAGGCGCAGCTGACCGCTTTCCTCGACGGTCATCTATAATCCGCCCGCTCCGGCCGTGGTCCTGACCACCACGGTCGGCAGCTGAAGAGCCCGCCGAACCCTCGCCAAGGGCTGCGCGCCGCCAACGCCGGCCTGCTGCACCCGAGGACCTCCGGCTGGACGAACGGCGCGTCGCGGGACCCGCGGCCGCCGCGGTCCCCGTTCCGCACCACGTTTCCCCTGCCACCGCCCCCGCCGGCGCGCGCCATGCTCCGCGCGGCCCGGGCAGGTCGGCCCCGACGGCGCCACCGAGATGCACCTGTCCGAACTGAAGACCATGCAGATTGCCCAGCTCATCGAGATGGGCGAGGCACTGGAGATCGAGAACGTCAGCCGCCTGCGCAAGCAGGAACTCATGTTCGCGATCATGAAGAAGCGCGCCAAGGCGGGCGAGCAGGTCTTCGGCGACGGCGTGCTCGAGGTGCTGCCCGACGGCTTCGGCTTCCTGCGCAGCATCGACACCAGCTACATGGCGAGCACGGACGACATCTACCTGTCGCCCAGCCAGATCCGCCGCTTCAACCTGCACACGGGCGACCTCGTCGAAGGCGAGGTGCGCGTGCCCAAGGACGGCGAGCGCTACTTCGCGCTCGTCAAGGTCGATCGCGTGAACGGTCTCACGCCCGAGGAGAACCGGCACAAGATCATGTTCGAGAACCTGACGCCCTTGTTTCCCAAGGAGCAGTTCAAGCTCGAACGCGACATCAAGAGCGACGAGAACATCACCTGCCGCATCATCGACCTCGTCGCGCCGATCGGCAAGGGCCAGCGAGCGCTGCTCGTCGCGCAGCCGAAGACCGGCAAGACGGTGATGATGCAGCAGCTCGCGCACGCACTCGTCGCCAACCACCCCGAGATCCACCTCATCGTGCTGCTGGTGGACGAGCGGCCCGAGGAAGTGACCGAGATGCTGCGCACCGTGCGCGGCGAGGTCATCAGCTCCACCTTCGACGAGCCCGCGGCGCGCCACGTGCAGGTGGCCGAGATGGTGATCGAGCGCGCCAAGCGGCTCGTCGAGCTGAAGAAGGACGTCGTGATCCTGCTGGACAGCATCACCCGCCTGGCGCGCGCCTACAACAACGTGTTGCCCTCCTCCGGCAAGGTGCTCACCGGCGGCGTCGACGCCAACGCGCTGCAGCGCCCGAAGCGCTTCTTCGGCGCCGCCCGCAACACCGAGGAAGGCGGCACATTGACCATCATCGGCACCGCCCTCATCGACACCGGCTCGAAGATGGACGAGGTCATCTACGAGGAGTTCAAGGGCACCGGCAACTGCGAGATCCACCTCGACCGCCGCATGGCCGAGAAGCGCGTGTACCCCTCGATCCTCATCAACAAGAGCGGCACGCGGCGCGAGGAGCTGCTGCTCAAGCCCGAGATCCTGCAGAAGACCTGGATCCTCCGGAAACTGCTCTACCCGATGGACGAGATCGAGTCGATGGAGTTCGTGCTCGAGAAGATGAAGGCGACGAAGGGCAACCTCGACTTCTTCGACCTGATGCGCCGCGGCGGCTGAGGCCGCGCGCCGCTAGAATTTGCAGCTTTTCCGCTCCGCCCAGGCAAGTGCGCCCGAGAAGCCCTCGCGGCGTGGCTGCCGCAACCCCAGAGGCACGAAGATGAAAGAAGGCATCCACCCGGTCTATCGCGAGGTCTGCTTCCAGGACCTCTCCAACGGCCACAAGTTCGTCACCCGCTCCTGTGTGCAGACGAAGGAGACCGTCAAGATGGACGACGGCCGCGAGCTGCCGCTCGTCAAGGTGGAGGTGACCAGCGAGACACACCCCTTCTACACGGGTACGCAGAAGAGCGTGGACAACCTCGGCGGCCGTGTCGAGAAGTTCCGCAACAAGTTCGCCCGCGTCGGCATCAAGAAGTGAGCGACGGGGCGGCCTGCGCATCGCGGGCCGCACCACGGGCTCCAGCGCAGGGGCGGCCTCGGCTGCCCCTTCGCGCTTCTTCACGCGACACCGCTAGCATCGCGGCGGCGTGAACACCCCCAACCCGGCCCTCGTCACCGAGCGCGGCGCGCGACCACTGCCGCGCGTGGCGCTGGTGCTGCTGTGCGCCGTGTATGTGCTGCCCGGCGTCATCGGCCGCGACCCGTGGCGCAACGCCGATCTGGCGGCGTTCGGTCAGATGGCTGCCATGGCCAGCGGTCGCACGACCTGGTGGATGCCCACGCTCGGCGGCGTGGCCGGCGACTCCGGCCTGTTGCCGCACTGGCTGGGCGCGGCCAGCATCACGGCGCTGTCGCCGATGCTCGACGCCCCGCTCGCCGCCCGCCTGCCTTTCGCGCTGCTGCTCGCTGCCGCGCTGGCGCTGGCGTGGTACACGACCTTCCACCTCGCGCGCACCGACGCGGCCTTGCCCCTGCCCTTCGCCTTCGGGGGCGAGGCCGACCCGGTGGCCTACGCGCGCGCCATTGCCGACGGCGCCGTGCTCGCGCTCATGGCCTCGCTCGGCCTGCTGCAGCTCGGCCACGAGACGACACCCGAGCTGGCTCAGCTGGCTGCCACCGGCCTGTTCCTGTACGCGCTGGCCGCGGCGCCGTTCCGACCCGTGCGCTCGCGCCTGGCGGTGATGGTGGCGCTGCCGGCGCTTGCCGGCAGCGGCGCGCCCAGCATGGCGCTCGCGATGGGCGCGGGCGGCCTCGTCGTGTGCGCCTTCTCGCACTACCCGCAGGTGCGACGCTTCGCGCCGTGGGTCGGCGCCGGCGCCCTGCTGGCGGCGCTTCTCGCGCAGGCACTCGGCGCGTGGCGCTGGCGTGCCACGGGCCTTGAGTGGGAGCAGGTGCCCGGCATCGCGCGCCAGTGGCTGTGGTTCATGTGGCCCGGCTGGCTGTTCGCGCTGTGGACACTCTGGCGCTGGCGCCGTCACCTGCTGCACCGGCACATGTCGGTGCCGCTGGTGGTGCTCGTCGTGGCGCTGGCGGCCAACCTCGCGATGGGCGGCAGCGACCGCGCACTGATGCTCGGCCTGCCGGCGCTCGCCGTGCTCGCCGCCCTGGCGCTGCCCACCTTCCGGCGCAGCACGGCCGCCGCGGTGGACTGGTTCTCGATGCTGCTGTTCACCGCCGCGGCGGTGTTCATCTGGGTCATGTACGTGGCGATGCACACCGGCGTGCCGGCCAAGCCGGCGGCCAACATCGCCAAGCTCGCGCCCGACTTCGTGCCCGTCTTCTCGTGGCCCGAGCTGCTGCTGGCGCTGCTCGGCACCGCGGCGTGGGTCTGGCTCGTGCGCTGGCGCACCGGGCGCCACCGCGAGGCGTTGTGGAAGAGCCTCGTGCTGCCCGCCGGCGGCGTCGCGCTCGGCTGGCTGCTCGCGATGACGCTGTGGCTGCCGCTGCTGGACTTCGCACGCAGCCCGCGCCTGTGGGTGCAGCGCATCGCGACGCAGCTGCCCCCCGACCTGCCGGCCGACAGCTGCGTCGCCGCCCCGGGCGCGCCGGCGGCCACGGTGGCCGCGCTCGAAGTCTTCGGCGGCTGGCGCATCGAGGCGCGCGGCGGCGCGGCGGCCGACGCCTGCCCGTACCTGGTCTACGTCACGCGCTCGCGCCCGCTGCCCGATGCGCCGCCCGGCTACGAGAAGCTCGCCGAGCTGCTGCGCCCGGCCGAACGCGACGAGCGCACGCTGGTGTTCAGGCGCGCCGATCGCCGCTGAGGCGCCGGCCGTTCCGGGGCGCCCTCAGGCCGCCAGCGCCTCGTTCGACGCCGCCCGCCGACGCACGCGCAGCGGCGGCAGCACGAGGCGGAAGGTGGAGCCACGCCCCGGCTCGCTCTCCACCTGCACCTCGCCGCCATGCCGCTGCACCACGTGCTTGACGATCGACAGCCCGAGCCCGGTGCCGCCGGTCTCGCGCGTGCGGCTGGGGTCGACGCGGTAGAAGCGTTCGGTGATGCGCGGGATGTGCTCGCGCGCGATGCCGATGCCGGTGTCGGTGACCTCGAAGCAGCCGCCGCCGTCGTCGCGCCAGGCCCAGCAGGCCCTGATCTGGCCGCCTTCCGGCGTGTAGCGCACGGCGTTGCTCAGCAGGTTGCCGAAGGCGCTGAGCAGCTCCGCCTCGCTGCCGGCGATCTCGGCATCGGCGCCGCCGCCCACCTCGATGCGGTGGCGACCGGCCGAAAGCGCCAGCGCGTCGACGCGCACCGCCTCCAGCAACGTGCGCACGCCCACCCAGCGGTCCGACGGCGGACGCGGGCTGCCTTCGAGCTGCGCCAGGGTCAGCAGGTCGGCCACCAGCGCCTGCATGCGCGTCGTCTGCTGCTGCATCAGCGCCAGCACGCGCTGCCGCTCGGCCTCCGACAGCGGCAGCTGCGACAGCGTCTCGATGAAGCCGGCCAGCACCGTCAGCGGCGTGCGGATCTCGTGCGAGACGTTGGCCACGAAGTCGCGGCGCATCGCGTCGGAGCGCTCGTGCTCGGTGATGTCCTGCGAGAGCACGAGCTTCTGGCCCTCGCCATAGGCGCGGATCAGCACCTGCAGCGTGCCGCGGTCCACGGCACCGGGCAGCACCACCGGCTGAGCGAAGTCGCCTTCCTGCAGGTGGCTGACGAACACCGGCGAGCGGATCAGGTTCGTCGCGCGCTGGTGCAAGTCGCGCTGCGGGTCGAGGCCGAAGTGCTCGGCCGCGACGCCGTTGCACCACTCGATGTGGCCCTGGGCGTCGAGCAGCAGCACGCCGTTCGGTGACGCCTCGATGCCCGAGAGGAACTGGCGCAGGCGCCCGCGCTCGGCGGCAATGACACGTTCGCGCTGGCGCAGCAGGCGCTCGACGCGGTAGGCCAGCTCGCCCCAGAAGCCACGCTCGCGCGGCGCGGGGCGGTCGGTGGGCCCGTGCAGCCAGTCGGCCAGGCGTGCGGCGCGGCGGGCGTCGCGGGTGTTCATCCACAGGCCGGCGACGATGCCGCCGATGACCGTCCCGGCCACCGGCCAGCCGATCGACTTGCCGGCCGCGAGCCCGCCCAGCATGCCCAGCGCCAGCTTCGCGGTGCTGCTCGCGACGCGACCGACGAGCCAGCCCTCGAATCGTGACATGTCTGCTCAGGCCGCGGCCTTGCCGGCCGCCTGCACCGGCGGCGCGGCGGCCGTGTCCGCGGCCCCCTGCTGCGTGAAGCGGTAGCCGGCCCCGCGCACGGTCTCGACGAGGCCGGCGGCATGGGCCGGCGACAGCGCCTCGCGCAGGCGCTTCACGTGCACGTCCACCGTCCGTTCCTCGATGAAGACGTGATCGCCCCAGACGCGGTCGAGCAGCTGGGCGCGGCTGTGCACGCGCTCGGGGTGCGTCATGAAGAAATGCAGCAGGCGGAACTCGGTGGGCCCGAGCTTGAGCTCGACGGTCGCCTCGCCGAGCCGGCGGCTGACGCGGCGCGTCGCCGGGTCGAGCCGCAGCCCGGCCAGCTCCACCGCGGCGTCCAGCGTCTGCGGGGCCTTGCGGCGCAGCACGGCGCGGATGCGTGCCATCAGCTCGCGCGGCGAAAACGGCTTGGTCAGGTAGTCGTCGGCGCCGGCGTCGAGCCCGGCCACCTTGTCGGCTTCCTCGACCCGCGCGGTCAGCATGATGACCGGCAGCTCGCGCGTGCGCGCCTCGCTGCGCCAGCGGCGCGCCAGCTGCACGCCCGAGCTCGTTCCGGCCGGCCCGGGCAGCATCCAGTCGAGCAGCACGAGGTCGGGCAGGCGCTCGTCGACGCGCGCCTGCGCCGCCGCGGCATCGGTGGCCAGCGTGACCTCGTGCCCGGCATGGCGCAGGTGGATCGCGATCAGCTCCGCGATCGCCGGTTCGTCCTCGACCACCAGCACCGCACTCATGCCTGCTCCCGCGCCGCCCTGCCCTGCCGCCTCATCGCCGCTCAGCGCACCGCGTCTTCCACCGCCTCGAGCGTGGCGTGGCGCACGTCGGTGCCCTTGACGATGTAGATGATGGCCTCGGCCAGGTTCTTCGCGTGGTCGCCGACGCGCTCGATGGCCTTGGCAACGAAGACCAGGTCGATGCTGGCCGAGATCGTGCGCGGGTCTTCCATCATGTAGGTGATGAGCTTGCGCAGCAGGCCCTCGAACTCGCGGTCGATCTGGTCGTCCTGCTTCAGCACCTCCAGCGCCTTCGTCGTGTCCAGCCGCGCGAAGGCGTCCAGCGCCTTGCGCAGCTGGGCGATCGCGAGGTCGGCCTCGATGCCGAGGTCCGAAGCCGGCAGGCGCGTGGACACGCCGGTGGCCAGCAGGCGCTGCGCCACGCGCGCCACGCGCGCCGCCTCGTCGCCCACGCGCTCGAGGTTGGCGATCGTCTTGTGCACGGCGATCAGCAGGCGCAGGTCGCGCGCCGTGGGCTGCCGGCGCGCGATGATGGCGGTGAGGTCGCGGTCGATCTCCACCTCCATCTGGTTGACGCGGTCTTCCACCGTCAGCACCTGCTCGGCCGTCTCCTGGCTCAGGTTGCGCAGCGCGTAGATCGCCTGCGCCACCTGGCTCTCCACGAGGCCGCCCATCTCCAGCACGCGGTTGGAGATGCCCGACAGCTCGGCGTCGAACTGGGTCGAAAGATGCTTGTCGCTCATGTCTGGTGCTCCCGCAAGGCGTGGCGATCAGCCGAACCGCCCGGTGATGTAATCCTCGGTCTCCTTGCGCCGCGGCTTCATGAAGATCTCCTTCGTGTCGCCGTATTCGATCAGCTCGCCGAGGTACATGTAGGCGGTGAAGTCCGACACACGCGCCGCCTGCTGCATGTTGTGCGTGACGATGAGGATGCTGACCTTCTTCTTCAGCTCGCCGATCAGCTCCTCGATCGCGCCGGTGGCGATCGGATCGAGCGCCGAGGTCGGCTCGTCGAAGAGGATGATCTCCGGGTCGGTGGCGAGCGCGCGGGCGATGCACAGCCGCTGCTGCTGGCCGCCGGAGAGGTTGCTGCCCGCCTGGTCGAGCCGGTCGCGCACCTCCTCCCACAGCGCCGCGCCACGCAGCGCCGCCTCGACCTTGTCGCCGATGAAGCTTCGGCTCTTCTCGTTGCGCACGCGCAGGCCGTAGGCGACGTTCTCGAAGATGCTCTTCGGGAACGGGTTGGGCTTCTGGAACACCATCGAGATGCGCATGCGCACCTCGATCGGGTCGACCTGCGGGGCAAGCACGTTCACCGCATCGGGCTGCAGCGAGATCTCGCCGACGTAGCGGTTGCCCGGGTAGAGGTCGTGCATGCGGTTGTAGCAGCGCAGGTACGTGCTCTTGCCGCAGCCCGAGGGGCCGATCAGCGCCGTCACCTTGTTCTCGTACACCGGCATCGAGACGCCTTTCAGCGCCTTGAAGTCGCCGTAGTAGAAGTCGAGGTCCTTGCTCTGCGCCTTCAGCGGCGGCGGGTTCGTCGGCAGCGTGATGGTGGACATGGTCGGTTCAGGTTCTGCGGTCTACCACTTGATGTTCTTGCGCAGCTTGTAGCGCAGCCAGATGGCGAGCGCGTTCATGCCGAGCGTCATCACGACCAGCACCAGGCTGGCGGCGGCGGCGTTCTGGTGGAAGGCGGGGTCGGGCCGCGAGGTCCAGTTGAAGATCTGGATCGGCATCACCGTGAACGGCGAGAACAGCCAGTCGAAGAGGCCCGCCGGCGGGTCGCCCGCGCCCGGCACGGGCGGCAGGAAGGCGATGAAGGTCAGCGCGCCGATGGTGATGATGGGTGCCGTCTCGCCGATGGCGCGCGCCATGCCGATGATGACACCGGTGAGGATGCCGGGCGTGCTGTAGGGCAGCAGGTGGTCGTGCACCACCTGCCACTGCGAGGCCCCGCAGCCGTAGGCCGCTTCGCGGATGTGCTGCGGGATCGAGCGCAGCGCCTCGCGCGTGGCGACGATGACGATGGGCAGGATCAGCAGCGCGAGCGTCAGGCCGGCAGTCAGGATGCTCTGCCCGAACCCGAAGACGTAGACGAACAGCCCCAGCGCCAGCAGGCCGTAGACGATGGACGGCACGCCGGCGAGATTCGTGATGTTGATCTCGATGACGTCGGTGATCCAGTTCTTCTTCGCGTACTCCTCGAGGTAGATGGCGCCGGCGATGCCCACCGGCACGGCGAAGAACGCCGTCACCAGCATCACGAGCACCGAGCCGACCCAGGCCGAGAGGATGCCGGCCTGGCCGGCGCGCCGCGACGGGAAGTTGGTGAAGAAGTCGGGGCTCAGCCGCGGCAGGCCGTCGATCACCATCTCGGTGAACAGCGCCACCAGCGTGAGGATGCCGACCATCATCGCCAGCAGCCCGAGCAGCGCGAAGAAGTGGTCCCACCGCTTGGCCACGCGGATGAGGGCGCGGATCTCGGCCGTGCGGTCGGCCAGCGGCTTGGCCAGCACGCTGTCGCCGAAGCTCGAGGAGGTGTCGTTCATGTGCAGGTCTCCGCCCGGGGGTCGCTCGTTGTCAGTACGCCTCGCGGTAGCGTCGGCGCACCCAGTAGCCGAGCATGTTGAACGCCAGCGTCAGCAGCAGCAGCATCAGGCCGGCGGCGAAGATCGTCTGGTAGCCCACCGAGCCGTGCGGCAGGTCGCCGAGCGCCACCTGCACGATGTAGCTGGTGATCGTGGCCGCCGGCTCCATCGGGTTGAGCGTCAGGTTCGGCTGCATGCCGGCGGCAACCGCCAGGATCATCGTCTCGCCGACGGCGCGCGAGATGCCGAGGATGTAGGCCGACGCGATGCCCGACAACGCCGCCGGCACCACCACCTTCACCGCCGTCTGGTAGCGCGTGGCGCCCATCGCGTAGCTGCCTTCGCGCAGGCCCATCGGCACGGCGCGCATCGCGTCCTCGGACAGCGACGCGACGTACGGGATGATCATGATGCCCATCACCAGCCCGGCCGAAAGCACGTTGAAGCCCGGCAGCTCCGGGAAGACCTTCTGCAGCAGCGGCGTGACGAACAGCAACGCGAAGTAGCCGTAGATGATGGTCGGCACGCCCGACAGCAGCTCGAGCAGCGGCTTCAGCGTCTCGCGCGTCTTGTGGCCGGCGAACTCCGACAGGTAGATGGCGATGATCGTGCCCAGCGGCACCGCCACCAGCAGCGCCACGGCCGAGCTCGTGATCGTGCCCGACAGCAGCACCATGATGCCGAAGTGCGCGTCGTCGAACAGCGGCGTCCACTGCGTGTCGGTCAGGAAGTCCCACACCGAGACCTGCGTGAAGAAGACGAACGACTCCTTCAGCAGGATGTAGACGATGCCCACCGTGGTGAACACGGAGACGCACGCGGCCAGCAACAGCAGCGCCTCGATGATCTTCTCGCGGCGCTTGCGCGCCACCTTCGCCTTGGCCAGTTGCGCCAGTCGCGCCTCGCCGGTGAGCGGCATCTCGGCCACGCCGTCCCCTCTCGCTGTCGTGGTGCCTGTGCTGGCCATTCTAGGAACCTCCTTCGGGCGGCCGAAAAACGGCCCCGCGCCGCGCCCGGCTGCGGGGCCGCAAGGCAGGTGGCTGGCCGCCCTGCCTGGTTCTGATGTCGCTTCGCGGGCGGGTCAGAGCTTCGCTTCGCGCGCCAGCAGATCCTCGATGCGCACGCCGACCTCGTTCTTGCCGCCGAACACGGTGCCCTTCTTCACCTTGGCCAGGTGGTCCAGGCCGATGGTGTAGGCCTTGTCGGGCAGCGGCACGTACTTGACTTCCTTGGCGATGCGCGCCGAGTTCTTCATCATGTACTCGGTGAACTCGCGCACCTCGGGCTTGGCCAGGGACTTGACGTTCACGTAGACGAAGATCGGGCGCGACAGCGGCTGGTAGGTGCCGTCGAGCACCGAGGCCTGGCTGGGCAGCACCGGCGACTTGCCCGCCTTCTCGACGATCGGCAGCGCCTTCAGGCGGCTCTGGTTCTCGGCGTAGTAGGCGTAGCCGAAGAAGCCGAGCGCGTTCACGTCCTGCGACACGCCCTGCACGAGCACGTTGTCGTCCTCGCTGGCCGTGAAGTCGCCGCGGCTGCTCTTGCTCTTGCCGACGATGGCCTCGGTGAAGTAGTCGAAGGTACCGCTGTCGGCACCGGCGCCGAACAGCTTCACCGGCGCGTCGGGCCAGGCCGGGTTGACCTGGTTCCAGCGCGTGATCTTGCCCTGCGCGGCCGGCTCCCAGAGCTTCTTCAGCTCCTCGACCGTGGCCTGCTTCAGCCAGGTGTTCTTCGGGTTGATCACCACGGTCAACGCGTCGAACGCCACCGGCAGCTCGATGTACTCGACACCGGCGGCCTTGCAGTCGTCCATCTCCTTCTGCAGGATCGGCCGCGAGGCGTTGCTGATGTCGGTCTCGCCGCGGCAGAACTTCTTGAAGCCGCCGCCGGTGCCGCTGATGCCCACCGTCACCTTGACGGCGTTCTTCTTCATCTTCTGGAAGTCCTCGGCCACGCCTTCGGTGATGGGGTAGACCGTGGACGAGCCGTCGATCTTGACGACCGGCTGGGCGACGACGCCGCCGGCGGCAAGCAGCGCCGCGGCGGAAACGATCGATGCAACGAATGTGCGCATCATGGGCTCCTGGCTGGGTTGGGACACGAGTTCGTGATCGAACTCACTGTAGGCGGCCCCTGTGACAGGACCGTGACGGTCCGGGCCGGCATGTGACACCCTCGTGACGGCGCGCACCCTCGCGGCGAGCTGCCCGCCGGCGGCGGCAGCCGGCCGTCGGTGCCCGGCGACAGGCCTTCAAAAGACCTCCGGCACCACCATGTCCGCCGGCACCGGCCGGCGGATGTAGTCCGGATGCCGCTCGCGCGGCGGCAGCTCGATCGTCGGCCGCGGCACCTCGCTGTACGGCAGCAGCGACAGCAGGTGGGCGATGCAGTTCAGCCGCGCCCGCTTCTTGTCCACCGCCTGCACCACCCACCACGGCGCCTCGGCGATGTGCGTGCGCTCGAGCATCGCCTCCTTGGCCTTCGTGTAGGCCTCCCAGCGGCGGCGGCTCTCCAGGTCCATCGGCGAGAACTTCCACTGCTTCAGCGGGTCGTGGATGCGCCCGAGGAAGCGCAGGTGCTGTTCCTCGTCGGTGATGGAGAACCAGTACTTGAAGAGCCGGATGCCCGAGCGCACGAGCATGCGCTCGAACTCGGGCACGGAGCGGAAGAACTCCTCCACGTCGGCCTCGCTGCAGAAGCCCATCACGCGCTCGACGCCGGCGCGGTTGTACCAGCTGCGGTCGAACAGCACCATCTCGCCGGCCGCCGGCAGGTGCGGGACGTAACGCTGGAAGTACCACTGCGTGCGCTCGCGGTCGTTGGGCGCCGGCAGCGCGACGACGCGGCACACGCGCGGGTTCAGCCGCTGCGTGATGCGCTTGATGACACCGCCCTTGCCGGCTGCGTCGCGGCCCTCGAAGACGATGACCACCTTCTGCCGCGTCGCGGCCACCCAGTCCTGCACCTTCACGAGCTCGGCCTGCAGGCGGAAGAGCTCGCGGAAGTACGTGCGGCGGAAGTCGCCGTCCGCCACCGGTGCGCCCCCCTCGACCCCCGGGCCGGGCGGCACCCGGTCCTCGGCCTCGAGCTCGATCTCCTCGTCGTAGCTGTCGAGCAGGTCGAGCTCGATGCGGCGCAGGAGCTCCTGGTGCTCGGGGGCGGACAGCTTGTCGTTCATGGCATGGTTTGGTGCACACGCCGGAACTTGCCAGCGATCGATGACAGATCCGTGACGTGCCCGTGTTCACGGCGACGTCATCTGCGCGCGCGAGCATGCGGTTCCATGCATGCGGAGCCCCTGCTCGACGACGCCGCCGGCGTCGCCACCGACGCGGCCTCGGCCCGCGAGGGCGGCCGGGCGAGCGACGCCGCGGAAGCCGCCCAGGCCACCCGCGGCGCCGACGCCCCCGACAGCGCCACGCCGCTGCGCGTGCGCACCGTCTTCATCTCCGACCTGCACCTGGGTACGCCCGGCTGCCAGGCGGGCGCGCTGCTGGACTTCCTGCGCGAGGTCGAGTGCGACACGCTGTACCTGGTTGGCGACATCGTCGACGGCTGGCAGCTCAGGCGCTCGTGGTACTGGCCGCAGTTGCACAACGACGTCGTGCAGAAGCTGATGCGCAAGGCGCGCAAGGGCACGCGCGTCGTCTTCGTCCCGGGCAACCACGACGAGTTCGCGCGGCGCTACGTGGCGCACAACTTCGGCGGCATCGACGTGGTCGAGGACGCGATGCACGTCACCGCCGACGGCCGGCGGCTGTGGATCACGCACGGCGACTACTTCGACGGCGTCATCCAGTGCGCGCGCTGGCTCGCCACCCTGGGCGACCGGGCCTACGAGTTCACGCTGAAGGTGAACCGCTTCCTGAACGTCGCGCGCGCGCGGCTGGGGTTGCCTTACTGGAGTCTGTCGCGCTACCTGAAGTTCAAGGTCAAGCGCGCGGTGAGCTACGTCAACGACTTCGAGGTGGCCGTGGCGCGCGAGGCGAGGAAACGCGGCGCCGACGGCGTCGTCTGCGGCCACATCCACCATGCCGAGATCCGCCTGGTCGAGGGCGTGCTGTACTGCAACGACGGCGACTGGGTCGAGAGCCTGACCGCCATCGTCGAGCACCACGACGGGCGGCTGGAGATCGTCGACCGCGGCGCGCTGGCCGCGCCACCGGTGTTCGCGGCCGGGCGCGCACCGCAGGCCGAGCCGGCGCACGAACCGGCACCTGCGCCGGTCATGGCGGTGCCACGCGACTGACACGGCTCGTTCATGTGACACCCGAACACTCGTCGGGTTGTTCAACCAGGAGCGAGCACGATGAACCAGCCCCGTGACCTTCCCCCGCAGCCCGGCTTCGGCCTCGACTACAACGACGAGAACTCCAACACCTCCGCCAACCCGACCTTCGAGTCGATCGTCGAAGCCCGCTTGAGCCGCCGCAGCCTGCTGCGCGGCGGCGTCGGCGGTGCGGCCACGGCGCTGCTGGGCGGTTTCGCGAGCCTCGGCGTGGCGTCCTGCGGTGGCGGGGACGACGACCCGGCGCCCGCCCCGGCTCCGGCCGCGCCGGCCGAAACCCTGCTCGGCTTCGCCGCCGTCGCCAAGTCCCTCGAGGACAAGATGACGGTGCCGGCCGGCTACACCGCCACCGTGCTGCTGGCCGTCGGCGACCCGATCGCCGCCGGCGTCACGGCGTACAGGAACGACGGCACCGACAGCGGCTTCGACCGCCGCGTCGGCGACAACCACGACGGCATGGAGTA
Source organism: Rubrivivax sp. (assembly GCA_026125665.1). GTDB lineage: Bacteria > Pseudomonadota > Gammaproteobacteria > Burkholderiales > Burkholderiaceae_C > Rubrivivax. The sequence continues at coordinate 15,327 of JAHCKS010000025.1, read as the reverse complement.
CTTCGGCCTGTCCGCCGCCGGCGCGCCCGATGCCAACGGCAACGACCGCGCGTTGCTGGGCATCAACAACGAGTACATCAACCAGCTCTTCCTGCACGCCAACGGCCCGACGCCGAACCCGCGCCCGGCCGCCGAGACCGACATCGAGGTCGACTGCCACGGCGTCACCATCGTCGAGATCGCCAAGACGGCGGGCAGGTTCGCGGTGGTGCAGAACTCGCCGTTCAACCGCCGCGTCACCGCGGCCACGCCGATCGAGATCTCGGGCCCGCTGCGCGGCCACCCGTTGCTGGTGACGAAGTTCTCCCCCGACGCCACGCGCACGCGCGGCACCAACAACAACTGCGGCACCGGCAAGACGCCGTGGGGCACGCTGCTCACCGGCGAGGAGAACTGGGTCGGCTACTTCTTCCGCGCCGCCGGCGACCAGGCGCTGCGCACGGCCAAGGAGAACACGGCGCTGGCCCGCTACGGCCGCAACGTCACGGCCACCGCGGCGGCCGCCAGCCGCTACGGCTGGGAGACCTCCGGCGCCGACGACAAGTACGCGCGCTGGAACACCAGCGTCACCGGCGCCACCGCCGCCGACGACTACCGCCACGAGATCAACGGCCAGGGCTACATGACCGAGATCGACCCGTACAGCGCCACGAGCGTGGTCAAGAAGCGCACCGCGCTCGGCCGCTTCGCGCACGAGAACGCCGCCTTCGGCAAGCCGGTGGCCGGCAAGCCGCTTGCCGTGTACCTGGGCGACGACGCGCGCAACGAGTACATCTATAAGTTCGTGTCGACGCAGAACTGGGTGGCCAGCGACGCCACCGCGCCCGACCGCGTGGCCACCGGCGACAAGTACCTCGACAGCGGCAAGCTCTACGTCGCGAAGTTCAACGCCGACGGCACCGGCCAGTGGATCGAGCTGTCGCTGGCCAACCCCACCGTCGCCGGCTACGCCACCTACGCCTTCGCCGACGACGGCGACGTGCTGATGCACGCCCGCCTGGCCGGTGACGCGGTGGGCGCGACGAAGATGGATCGCCCCGAGTGGTGTGCCGTGCCCGGCAGCGGCGAGGTCTACTTCACGCTGACGAACAACAGCAACCGGCGGCTCGGCGCGGTGACGGGCTCGCAGCTCAACCCCGACGCCGCGAACCCGCGCGTCTACACCGACATCCGCGGCGCGGCCACGGTACAGAGCGGCAACCCGAACGGCCACATCGTGCGCATGAAGGAGGATGGCGGCGAGCCCGGCGCCACCGCCTTCACCTGGGACATCTACCTCTTCGGCGCCGAGGCCGGCGCGCCGGGCAACGTCATCAACCTGTCCGGCCTCACGGCAGACAACGACCTCTCGAGCCCCGACGGCCTCGTCTACACGCCGGGCACCGGCCTCTTGTGGGTGCAGACCGACGATGGCGCCTACACCGACGTCACGAACTGCATGCTGCTGGCCGCCGTGCCGGGCACCGTGGGCGACGGCGGCCCGCTGACCATCGACTACGGCGGCGGCAACACGGTGGCCACGCGGGTGGGCAAGAAGCAGACGGCGACGACGCTGAAGCGCTTCGCCGTCGGCCCGGTCGACCAGGAGATCACCGGCCTTTGCGAGACGCCCGACGGCAAGGTGATGTTCTTCAACGTGCAGCACCCCGGCGAGGAGACGTCGTTCGCCAACATCGGCGAACCGACGAAGTTCACGAGCCACTTCCCGGGCAACGCCGGCTACGGGGCCGGCGGCGCCAACGCGCGGCCGCGCGCGTGCACGGTCATGGTGACCAAGAACGACGGCGGGCGCGTCGGGACCTGAGCCGCGGTGGCGGTGGGGCAGCCGCTGCCCGGACGCTGGGCCGGCCCGGCGACCGGCATGTCACGCCCGGCCGGCGGCCACCGCGGGCAGGTCGCGTCGGCCTCTGCCGGCGTGGCCGGCTCTGCCCCGGCCGTCAGAGCGCGCGCCGCGCCTGCCGCCAGAGCGGGCCGAGCCGGTCGATGCGCGGGCCGGCGTCCGCCGACAACCAGCCCTGGGCGTAGGCCACCGCCGGGGCGAGCGTCGCGTCCTCCGCGGCCAGGCCGGCCAGCGCGGCGCTGGCCACATCGGTGTCGTTCAGCACGCCGAGCTGCTCCTGCAGCGCGGCCAGGGCGCGCACGCGACGCCGCGCACCCCAGCCGGGCACCGTGGGGCCGAGCATCTCGGTGGCATAACGCAATTTCTTGGCGGCAATGCGCGCCTCGTGCCTCGCGGTGGCCGCGCTGCGCGGCAGCTCCCGGCCGCGGCGCACGAGCCGCCGGCGCAGCCGCTTCAGCATCGCCCGCGCGTGCACGCCGAGCGCCGGGTGGCCACTCGCCGGCGACGACACGCCACCCACGGGAGCCGCCGTGTGCAGCCCCGGTTTCCCTCGTCGGCCCCGGCCCGCGGGCTCGGCCGCCTCGAGCTGGCTCACCCACGCCAGCAGCGCGAGCTGCCAGCCGACGTGGCGCGACGATCGAACCGCCTCGATCGCCTCGCGCCGCGCGCGGGCCGCGTTCGCCTGTGCGGCTTCGCGCAGCGGCTGCCAGGGCATCCGGGCGGACGGGGGTGGCGGCGGAATGCGCGCCAGCGTCTCGGTGGCCAGCACCTCGGCATCACGCGCCACGCCCAGCCGCTCGGCCGACCAGCGCAGATCCTCGAGCACGGCCGGCGGCGCCGGGGCGATGGCCTTGAACAGGCCGAGCGCGGCCCGCAGGCGGCGCAGCCCCACGCGCATCTGGTGAACGTACTCGGGCTCGTCGGTCTGCAGCACCCCCGCCTCGTTGGCCTGCACGTGCGCGAGGCACTCGTCGACGAGCAGGCGCAACGCCTGCAGGCTGCCGGCGCGGCGCGGCAGCGGGATGCGCCGCGCCACGCGCGGCGGCGGCAGCGCCTCGCCGGCCAGCAGCGCGAAGCCGCGTGCGGCCTTGCCGCGCGCGTCGGGGCGCAGCGGCAGGCCGGCGATGCCGTGGCCCGGTGCGCCGGCCTGCAGCGCGGATGCCAGCTCGAACAGCGCGCGCTCGTGCCCCGCCTTCAGCTCGAGCTCCACCTCGCACAGCGGCAGGCTGGACGTGCCGGCGCGCACCTCGCCGACATCGAGCACCAGCTCGACCTCGTCGCCGAGCGCCGAGCGCAGCAGCCACGTGGTGCGGCGATAGCGCGTCACGACGCGTTCGGCCAGCCGGGCCTGCGCGGCGGTGCGCAACGCGGCCACGACGTCATCGGCCCCGGCCGGCATCGCCGCCAGCATCGCCGGCAGGTCGAGGGCGTTGCCCGCGAGCGGCGCTTCCCACTCGTCGAGGCGGTGCAGCCCGCCGGCCCCGCGCGCCTGCGGGTCGGGCAGGCGCTTCACGGTCTGCAGATGCCGGCGCCCGTCGCGCCGCAGCCGCAGCTCGATGCCGCCGCGGCGCCACAGATCGAGCGCCGGCGTGTCGAAGTAGCGGTTCTCCACCGTGGCCGTGCGCGGCGGCCGCAGCCGGTAGTGCGCGAGCAGCGGATGCGCACGAAGGGCCGGCGCGCCGGCCGCTTCGAGCGCCAGCTTCAGTTCGATCTCCATGCGGGCAGCGGATGCGGCAAGCAACGAGCGGACCCGCCGTTCACGCGATGACGAACTCGAACGTGCGGTCCACGCGCTTCCAGTGCGCCGCCTCCTCCTCGAGCAGAACGACCGAGCGTGGATGGTGGCTCGCCCACGCCGCGTCGGCCGCGAAGCGATAGCCGCTGCCGCGCCGCGAGAGCACGAGGCCCGCGACGCCGGGCGCGCGGCGCGCGTGGCACAGCAGCACCGCCAGGCGCAGGCACAGCAGCTGCTCGCGCAGCTCGGTGTCGTCGAGCCACTGCGCCACCTTGCGCAAGCCGCCGCGCTGGCCGAGCAGCAGGATGCCGAGGCGCTGCAGCTGGTGCAGCGCGAAGCCGGCGCCGTCGGAATGCTCGAGGATGTAGGCGCCGTGCCGGTTGTACTCGTCGTGCGCGACGGCGCGGCCGATCTCGTGCACGTCGGCCGCCCAGGCGAGCTTGCGCGCCAGCTGCTGCGTGGCGCGGTCGCGCTTGCCGACGAGCTGCGTGAACAGGTGCACCGCCACCTCGCGCACGCGCGCCGCCTGCTCGGCATCGGCGCCGAACTTCTGCTGCAGCCGCTGCACGGTGCGCTCGCGCACGTCGGGCGTGGCCACCTGGCGGTCGAGCATCTCGTAGAGCACGCCGTGCCGCAGCGCACCACGCGCGTTGTGCATCGTCTCCAGGCCCGCCAGCGCGAACACCGCACGCAACGTCGCCACGCCGCCGGCGATGACGGCGCGGCGCTCGTCCTTCAGCCCGTCGAGCCGCAGGCGATCGACATGCCCGGCCCGCACCACCTGCTCGGCCAGCCACTCCAGCCCTTCGGTGGAGACGACCTGCTCGCCGTGTCCGCTGGCGCCGAGGATGTCGGCGATGGCCCCCACGGTGCCCGACGAGCCGTACGCCGCGTCCCAGCCCTTCTCGGCCAGGAAGCCGAGCGAGTCCTCGAGCACGGCCTGCGCCGCCAGCGTGGCGGCTTCCATCGCGGCGCGCGTCAGCCGCCCGTCGCCGAAGTGGCGCAGCGAGAGGTTCACCGAGCCCACCGGGTACGACTCCACCTTGCGCGGCGCGTAGCCGCGGCCGAGCACGAGCTCGGTCGAGCGCCCGCCGATGTCCACCACGAGCCGGCGTTCGTCGGCCTCGGGCAGCAGGTGCGCGACGCCGCCGTAGATGAGGCGCGCTTCCTCGCGGCCGGAGATGACCTCGATCGGGAAACCGAGCACGCGGTGCGCAGGCACCAGGAACTCGGCGCGGTTGCGGGCCTCGCGGAAGGTCTGCGTGGCCACGGCGCGCACCTGCGCCGGGTCGAAGCCGCGCACGCGCTCGGCGAAACGCGCCAGGCAGTCCCAGCCGCGCTGCATCGCCGCGGTGGACAGGCGCCCTTCGCTGTCCAGGCCGCCACCCAGACGCACCATCTCCTTCAGGTACTCGACGCGCTCGACCTGGCCGTGTGCGACGCGGCCGATCTCGAGCCGGAAGCTGTTCGAGCCCAGGTCGATGGCGGCGATCGACTGGCCGTCGGTCACGCGGCACCGTGCGGTCGTGGCGTCATGCCATGCAGCATAGCGCGCGGCCTGGACGGCCTGGACGACCTGGAGCGGCGCGCCCACGCGCCGCGGGCGCAGCGCGACGGCGGCGGTCAAGCGGCAGTGTGCGCGATGCGCAGCCCGGGCTGCCACGGCGCACCGGCCTGCGCCGCGCCCGCGTTGCCGCGCCCGATGCCGTGGTACTCGAACCCGAGCGCCGCCATCTGCGCCGGGTCGAAGATGTTGCGGCCGTCGAAGACCACCGGCTGGCGCAGCGCGGCGCGCAGCGCGTCGAAGTCGGGGCTGCGGAACTCGCGCCACTCGGTGACGACCATCAGCGCGTCGGCATCGGCCGCCGCGGCCATCGGGTCGTCGGCGAACGAGAAGCCCTCGCGCCGCGCCAGCAGCAGGTTCGGCGCCGCGCCTGTCGTCGATGCGGTGGCCGAACCGATGGCCGGGTCGTAGGCCTGCACCGTGGCGCCGGCCTGCAGCAGCGCCTCGATGACCTCCAGGCTCGGCGCCTCGCGCAGGTCGTCGGTGCCGGGCTTGAACGCCAGGCCCCACAGCGCGAAGCGCCGCCCGCGCAGCGACGCGCCGAAACGCGCCAGCGCGCGCTCGACGAGCAGCCGCCGCTGGCGCTCGTTCACCGCCTGCACGGCGCCGAGGATCTCCATCTCGATGCCGAGGTCGGCCGCGGTGCGGCGCAGCGCCTTGACGTCCTTGGGCAGGCACGAGCCGCCCCAGCCGCAGCCGGCGTAGAGGAAGTGCGTGCCGATGCGCGGGTCGCTGCCCAGGCCCAGGCGCACCTGCTCGATGTCGGCGCCGACGCGTTCGGCCACCCGCGCCAGCTCGTTCATGAAGCTGATGCGCGTGGCGAGCATCGCGTTGGCGGCGTACTTCGTCAGCTCGGCGCTGGCCACGTCCATCACCAGCAGGCGGTCGCGGTTGCGCAGGAACGGCGCGTAGAGCGCGCGCATCAGCAGCGTCGCGCGCTCGTCGTCGCTGCCGACGATGATGCGGTCGGGGCGCATGAAGTCCTCGATCGCCGCGCCTTCCTTCAGGAACTCGGGGTTGGAGACGACGGCGAACGGCAGCAGCGCCGCGCGCTCGTGCAGCTCGTGCGCGATGGCTTCGCGCACGCGTGCGGCCGTGCCCACCGGCACCGTGCTCTTGTCGACGACGACCTTGTAGTCGTCCATGTGCCGGCCGATCGTCGCCGCGGCGGCGAGCACGTGGTCGAGGTCGGCCGAGCCGTCCTCGGCCGCCGGCGTGCCGACGGCGATGAAGACGAGCGTGCCGTGGCCGACGGCACGCGCGGCGTCGTCGGTGAAGGCGAGGCGGCGCGCGGCGACGTTGTGGCGCACCAGCGCCTCGAGCCCCGGCTCGTGGATCGGCACGCCGCCTTCGCGCAGCACGCGCAGTCGCGCCGGGTCCACCTCGAGGCAGACGACGCTGTTGCCCATGTCGGCCAGGCACGCCGACGTGACGAGGCCGACGTAGCCGGCCCCGATGACGCTGATCTTCATCGCAGTTCCTCCTGGAAGGCGGGCGGCCGGGGCTCGGCCGGCCGGGCCGGCGGGCGCAGCGGCTGCAGGTCGCGCACGGTGGCGGCCGAGTCGTGCAGCAGGTGCTCGAGAATGCGCGGCACCTCGAAGGCGGCGCGGCTTTCGAGCGCCGCCGCGCGCGCGGCGAAGCGCGGCAGGTCGGCCCGCAGCGTGGCCACCGCGGCGGGCAACTGGCGCGGCGAGCGCACGGCGAGCCCGGCGCCTTGCGCCTGCACCCAGCGCACGTTGAAGCGCTCCTGGGGCATCGTCCAGGCGTTGCCGAACGTGATGACGGGCAGCCCGAGGTGCAGCGCCTCGCTCAGGCACCCGGGGCCGGGCTTGCCGATGAAAAAGTCGGCCACGCCCATGTAGCGCGGCACGTCCTCGGTGAACTCGAGCACGAGGCGCGGCAGTTCCGCCGCGGTGCCGCCGACGGCGCGCAGCCGCCGCGCGAGCGCGGCGTTGCGGCCGCACATCAGGACCAGCTGCACGCCGGGCAGCCGGCGCGCCACCTCCAGCATCTCGGCCGAGCCGTAGCCGCCGTACATGACCACGGCCGTCGGGGCGTTAGGCAGCAAGCCGAGCCGCTCGCGCCCGGCGCGCTTGTCCGCCGGCTGCGCGGCATGGAAGGCCTGGCGCAGCAGCATGCCGGCCACGCGCCAGATGCGCTGCCGGCCGCACCCGGCCTGCTCGGCCTGCGCCACGGCTTCGGCGGTGCCGCACACCACGTGCTGCTGCAGGCCGGGCTCGATCCAGAAGTGCGGCGGCAGGTCCGCGAGGTCGGTCAGCACGGTGACGAAAGGCACGCCCGGGCAGGCGAGTGCCAGCGACTCGCCCAGCGCACGATTGAAGTTCGGGATCAGCGAGACGACGAGATCGGGTTCGGTCGTGGCCCAGTGCTCGGCCAGCCGCCGCACGAGCGGCCGGTGCGCGGCGCGGATCGCCGCCTGCAGCACGCGCAGTTCCTGGCGCAGGCCCAGCGTCCAGCCGCGCGCGAGGCGGAAGTTGTAGAGGTCCTCGGGCGCGATGCCGGTGACGCGGCGGAAACGGTCGGCCGGGTCCAGCACCTCGGAGAGGTTGACGCGCCGCACCTGCCACGGCCAGCCTTGCGCGGCAATGGCATCGGCCAGCGCCCAGGCGGCGGCCCGGTGGCCGCCGCCGGCGTTGAAGTAGACGAGATCGACCTTCGGTGCGGCGGGGGATGTCGGCTGCATCGGCTCGGCATGCTCGCCACCGCCGATGACGCCGGCGTGATGCTCACGTTCCAGTTTCGTGACGGCCCGGCAGCCTCATCAGCGGCTGGCCCATGCGCAGCCGCTGCCCAGGCGCGATGCCGGGCGCAAGATCGAACCCGGGCGGCGCGAAGACGATGATCGTCGAGCCGTGCTCGAACCAGCCCATCTCGTCGCCCTTGGCATGGGCGGCGTCGCAGCGCCACTCGTTGGGCTCGCGGTGGCGCAGGTGCAGCTTCACGTCGATGCAGTGCAGCCGGATGCTCGCCACCAGGATGGCCGCCACCGGCACGAGCAGGAGGCGCGCGCCGTCCGCGGCGCCGCCCCCGGGCACGCGCAGCGTGGCGCGCAGCACGGCACGCTCGTTGCGCGTGAACAGGCCCGGCACGCGCGCCAGCGCCGCCGGATTGACGTTGAAGGCGTCGCCGCTGACGTAGCTCACGTGCTCGACGACGAGGTCGTGCGGCGCGTGGAAGCGGTGGTACATCGCCGACGTGAGCCGCAGCGTCACGTAGAGGCTGCCTTCCTCGGGCAGCGGCCGGGCGGCGTCGCCGCGCAGCAGTTCGTCGAGGCGGTAGCTCGACCCCTTGGCCTGGAAGAGCCGGCCCTGTTCGACGCGGCCGCAGGCGCCGACGATGGCGTCGCAGGGGCTCGCCAGCACGGCCGGGTCGGCGTCCACGGTGCGCATGCCGGGGCGCAGCCGACGCGTGAACACCTCCTGCAGGCTCGTGTAGCGCCTGGGCTCGGCCTCGCTCAGGTCGAGGTCGGTGAACAGGCGCCAGACGGCGAGCGACAGGCGTGTCAGCGCCGGGCTCCTCAGGCCGCTGTACCAGCCCATCAGCCGCGTCAGAGCGACGCGGGGCACGCGGTTGGTCAGCGCGAAGTTGAGGCTCTCGACGGCAGCGAGCTGCCGCAGCGGGTTCACGGAGCTGGGAAGACCGGTTTTCATGGCGTTGTCACGGGCCGCGGGTAGACCCGCAGTCATGCAGATCACGTTGACTCTCACGACGCTCGCCGCGGCAGCGCTGCTCGGCCTCGGCTACGGCGCAGCCCGGCGGCGCCTCGCGCTCTCGCGCGCCAAGCACCGCTCGCTCGCCGGGCACTCGCGCATCGCCAAGTGGCTGGCGCGGCAGGTGCCGGGCTACGCCTACGACGAGGCCGCGTTCTTCGCCGCCGACGGTGCGCCGGCGGACGTGCGCGAGGCGCGTCGCGCCGGCCTGCGTGCGCTGGCCGACCTCTACGCCGAACGATTTCCGCAGACGCTGGCGCTGACGCGCGAGATGCGCGGCGCGCTGCCCGACCTGGCGATGACCGGCCGCTACCGCGTGCCGTTCCAGTTCAGCCCGCAGCTCGCTCGCCACCTGTCGGTGGGCGCCTTCGTGCGCGCCGCGAGCGGCGTCACCGTCGAGGACCTCGACGGCAATCGCCTCATCGACCTCACCGGCTCGTACGGCGTGAACCTCTTCGGCGTCGACTTCTACAAGCAGTGCATCGCCGAGGCGCAGCGCATGGCCGAGCCGCTCGGGCCCGTGCTCGGCGCCTACCACCCCTGCGTGGCCGACAACGTGCGGCGGCTGCAGCGCATCTCGGGCCACGAAGCCGTGTCGTTCCACATGTCCGGCACCGAGGCGGTGATGCAGGCCGTGCGGCTGGCGCGCTACCACACCGGCCGGAAGTACCTGGTGCGCTTTGCCGGCGCCTACCACGGCTGGTGGGAGGACGTGCAGCCCGGCCCCGGCAACCCGATGCCGCCGCGCGAGACCTACACGCTGAAGGACATGGACGAGCGCAGCCTGCAGGTGCTGCGAACGCGCGGCGACATCGCCTGCGTGCTCGTCAATCCGCTGCAGGCGCTGCACCCGAACCGCAACGCGCCGGCCGACTCCTCGCTCGTCGGCGCTCGCGCTGTCGCCGGCTTCGACCGCGCCGCCTACAAGGGATGGCTGCGCCGGCTGCGCGAGGTGTGCAGCGAGCGCGGCATCGTGCTGATCTTCGACGAGGTGTTCGTCGGCTTCCGCCTGGCGCCGGGCGGCGCGCAGGAGGCCTTCGGCGTGAGCGCCGACCTCGTGACCTACGGCAAGACGCTCGGCGGCGGCCTGCCCGTGGGCGTGGTGTGCGGGCGCGAGGCGCTGATGCGCCGCTACCGTGAAGACCGCCCGGCCGACCTGTGCTTCGCGCGCGGCACCTTCAACGCCCACCCGTACGTGATGGCGGCGATGAACGTGTTCCTGCGCCGGCTCGACACGCCGCAGGTGCGCGCGCTCTACGAAGGCGCCGACGAGCGCTGGAACGCCCATGCGGCGGAGCTCAACCACCGGCTCGAGCACGCCGGGCTGCCGGTGCGCGTGGCCCACCTCGGCACGATCTGGACGGTGAGCTACACGCAGCCTTCGCGCTACCACTGGCTGCTGCAGTTCTACCTGCGCGCACAGGGGCTGGCGCTGAGCTGGGTGGGCACGGGGCGGCTGATCTTCGGACTGCACTTCGACGAGGCCGACTTCGACGAGGTGTGCGAGCGTTTCGTCGCCGCGGCACTGCAGATGCGCGCCGACGGCTGGTGGTGGCGCGACCCGGCGCGTGACACGGCAGCATTCGCGAAGCACCTCCGCTGGCGCCTGCTCGGCGAGATGGTGCGTCACCGGCTGCCGTCCTGGTCAGGCGACCGGCGCGGGCCGGCCGGAGCGGAAGGCGGCGAAGCCGGCCCGGTCGGCACCTGAGCCCCACGTCGCCAACGGCAGCGTGCCGGCAGCGGGGCGCGCCAAGAGCGCCACGCCCCGTGCCCTGGCCGCTCAATGGCGCACGTGCGTCATCGGGTCGAACAGCTCGCCGCGCAGCAGCGCCAGCGGCGAGCGCCAGTACAGCCCGATGTCGTGGAACGGGTCGGTGAGGATCTTGGCCAGCCACACGAAGCCCGTGAACGGCCCCTTCGTCACCACCAGCTGCGCGACGCGGAAGGCGAGCCCCGCGACGGCCAGCGCCAGCCAGGCGATGCCGGTGTCGTGCACCAGGCCGTCGAAGGTGGTGGCCGGCTCGATGAGCCCGAACAGCGAAGGCTCGAGCCACAGCACGAGCGGCGCGCCGGCCCACACCGCCATCAGCACGATCTTGCGGCGGATGTTGTAGCCGACCTTGACCGCTTCCTTGTACTCGTCGCTGACGCGGTTGACGCGGTCGAAGCCACGCGGCTCGAAGAAGAAGTGGCCGCTTTGCCGCGTCACCATCGACACGCACCAGCCGACGACGGCGGCCATCGCCGGGTCGACGAACAGCAGCGCGTACGCGACGACGAAGCTGATGGCGCTGACGAGGTGCAGGCACTGGTTGATGCGGCTCTGGTGGTAGTAGCGGTGGTCGTCCCACCGCTGCACTTCGAGCTCGCGCAGGAATCGGTTCATGTAGCGTCCTCGCAGGGATGAAGGAAGGGCATGACCGCCTCGTGGCGCCGCGATCTCGGTTGCGTGACAGCGCCGCGCTGCGGCGGCGGGATGATCGGCGGCACAGATGAAGAGCCCGTGACAGCGCACGCGGGCGCATCGCTCCCGGCGGCTGTCATCGAAACGTCGCCGGCAGCGCTCACCATGCCGGAGTGATGTCGTCGACAGAGATGCCGCGCCCCGGCGCGCCGGAGCCCCGGGCACCTGTCCCGCCACCGGGACACGCCTTGCACGTGGCCGTCGTGACCGAGACCTACCCGCCCGAGGTGAACGGAGTGTCGATGACGCTGGCACGCATGGTGGGCGGGCTGCGCGCGCGCGGCCACCGCGTCAGCCTCGTCCGCCCGCGACAGGACCACGAAACACGGGACGGGGGCGGCGACACCGCTGCGGCCGAGACGCTCGTCGCCGGCTGGCCGATCCCGCAGTACCCGCACCTGCGGCTCGGCCTGCCCGCGGGTGCGCGGCTGCGCCGGCTGTGGAGTGCCGACCGGCCCGATGTCGTGCACGTGGCCACCGAGGGGCCGCTGGGGTTCTCGGCGGTGCGCGCGGCGCGGCTTCTCGCGCTGCCGGTGACCTCGGACTTCCGCACCAACTTCCACGCCTACGCCAGCCACTACGGCATGGCCTGGTTGCAGCGGCCGCTGCTGGCCTACCTGCGTGCCTTCCACAACCGCACGGCGGCGACGACGGTGCCGACCGAGGCGCTGCGGCGCCGGCTCCGTGCCGACGGGTTCCAACGCCTGACCGTCGTTTCGCGCGGCGTCGACACGGGCCGCTTCGATCCGGCCATGCGCAGCGACGCGCTGCGCCGCACGTGGGGCGCCGGAGCGGACGAACCGGTGCTGCTGTACGTCGGCCGGCTCGCCGCGGAGAAGAACCTCGCCCTGCTCGTGCGCTCCTGCCGTGCCGTGGCCGCCGCCGTGCCCCGGGCGCGCCTCGTGCTCGTCGGCGACGGGCCGCTGCGCGGGTGGCTGCAGGCCGAGCTGCCGCAGGCGCACTTCGCCGGGCCGCGCCACGGTGCGGACCTCGCGGTGCACTACGCCAGCGCCGACCTCTTCCTCTTCCCGAGCCTCACCGAGACCTTCGGCAACGTCGTCGCCGAAGCCATGGCCAGCGGCCTGGCGGTGCTCGCCTTCGACCACGCCGCAGCGGCCCAGCTCATCGAGCCGGGGCAAAGTGGCGTTGTCGTCGCCTGCGACAACCCCCAGCAGTTCGAGCGCAGCGCCGTGGCGCTGGCGTCGAGCACCGCGACGCGCGCCGCGATGGGCGTGCGCGCTCGCCGGCGCGCCACCGCCCAGGGCTGGGACGGCGTGATCGATGCGTTCGAGGCGATGCTGCGGCAGGCGATGCGCGGCCACCCCGGCCCGGGCGGCGCACGCCCCGAGGCCACGCCGCTGCCGCCCTCGAGCGCAGGCGCAGCGCGGTCGGCGGCGCGTTCCTGACCTTGCCGGGCGCGGTGCGCTGCGGCGCGCCCGGAGCGGCGCGTCCGCGAGGGCGCGCCTACAGCATCTCGGGCGTCAACGCCGCGTGCAGCACGACCTGCAGCGCGCCGTCGCGCTCGCGGCCGCGCAGCCACACCACACCGCCCTTGCGGATGGTCCACGGCTGAGTCGAGCCGCTCATCAGCCAGGCCACCGTCATGCCGAGTGCGGGCTGGTGGCCGACCACCAGCGCCGGCTCGCGGCCTTCGGGCCAGCGCGCCGCGTGCAGCAGGCCCTGTGCCGTGCCGCTGGGCACGAGCTCCTCGACGGTCTTGAACTTGCGGTCCAGCGCGCGCGCCGTCTGCTGCGCGCGCACGGCCGGACTCACCAGCACGCGCGTCGTGGCGGCCAGGTGCCGGCCGAGCCAGGCCGCCACGCGCTCGGCGTGGCGCTCGCCCTTGGCCGTGAGCGGGCGTGCGAGGTCGTCATCGCCTTCGCCCGGCTCGGCTGCTTCGGCATGGCGCCAGAGGATGAGGTCCACGGGTTCGGGGGGTCGAGGCGAGCACGGCCGCCGGCCGGCGCGGGGCAGGACCGCGGACTGTGCCGCCCGCCCATGTCAGCGGCATGACAAGCGCCCTGCCCGCTCGCCGCCAAGCGCGGGCGCCGCACCCCTGGGCGGCACCGCGCCGGGCGGCCGCGTCAGTGCGCGACCGCCGCGGCGGCCAGCCGCTCGGCGCAGCGCCGGCCACGGTCGGCGTCACGCGCTTCGACCATCACGCGCAGCACCGGTTCCGTGCCCGACGCGCGGATGAGCACGCGGCCGTCTCCGGCCAGCTCGCTCTCGACCCGCACGCGTTCGCCGTCGAGCTTCGGGTTGCGCTTCCAGTCGCTGCCGTCGCGCAGGCGCACGTTGAGCAGCGTCTGTGGAAAGAGCTGCACGCCTTCGAGCAGGGCTGCCAGCGGGCGGCGCTGGCGCCGCACCGCCTGCATGATCTGCAGCGCGCTGACGATGCCGTCGCCGGTGGTGTGGCGGTCGAGCGCCAGCAGGTGGCCCGAGCTCTCGCCGCCGAGCTGCCAGTTGCGCGCGATCAGCTCCTCGAGCACGTAGCGGTCGCCGACCTTGGCGCGCACGAGCGGCACGCCCATCGCCTTCAGTGCCTGCTCGACGGCCATGTTCGTCATCAGCGTGCCGACGACGCCGGGCACCGCCTGCCGGCGCGCCAGGCGGTCGGCGGCCATCACGTACAGCAGCTCGTCGCCGTTGTACAGGCGCCCTTGTGCATCCACCACCTGCAGCCGGTCGGCGTCGCCGTCGAGCGCGATGCCGTAGTCGGCGCGGTGCTCGGCCACGGCCCTGGCCAGCGCTTCGGGGTGCGTGGCGCCGACCCCGTCGTTGATGTTGAGGCCGTCGGGGCTGCAGCCGATGGAGACGACGGCCGCACCGAGCTCGTGGAAGACGTCAGGCGCCACGTGGTAGGCGGCGCCGTGTGCGGCATCGACCACGAGCTTCACGCCGCGCAGCGACATCGAGTGCGGTACGGTGCTCTTGCAGAACTCGATGTAGCGCCCGCGCGCGTCCTCCACGCGCCGGGCCTTGCCGAGCGAGGCGGAGTCGGCCCACTGTGGCGGCTCCTGCAGCGCCGCCTCGACCGCCTGCTCCCACTCGTCGGGCAGCTTCTCGCCGGCGGCCGAGAAGAACTTGACGCCGTTGTCGGGGTACGGGTTGTGCGACGCGCTGATGACGACGCCGAGGTCCAGGCGCAGCGCGCGCGTGAGGTAGGCGACGCCCGGCGTCGGCAACGGGCCGGACAGCAGCACGTCGACGCCGGCCGAGGCGAAGCCGGCTTCGAGCGACGACTCGAGCATGTAGCCCGAGATGCGCGTGTCCTTGCCGATCAGCACCGTGGGGTGCGCGATGCTGCGCTTCAGCACGCGGCCCACGGCGTGGCCGAGGCGAAGCATGAAGTCGGGCGTGATCGGCGGCTGGCCCACCGTGCCGCGGATGCCGTCGGTGCCGAAGTATGTTCTGGTCATCGGGTTGCCTCCGCGGCGGATTGTCTGCGCCGGCCGGCCGCGCCAGGCAGGCGTCGCCGGGGCTTGTTGCGCAATTTGTTTGGGGGGCGGGACCATGGACGACCCGCTGCGCCGCCGCCCATGACGGCGCGGGGGCCCTTCGGCCCCCGCTTCGCTTCGGTATGCGGACGACGAGCGGTCAGGCCGTCGCCGGTGCGCCGTCGGTGCCCACCGGCGCCGCCGGGCCGCTCGGCGGCCGGCTGCTTGCGGGCGTCCAGTCCTTCGGCGGACGCGGGGCCTTGCCGGCCATGATGTCGTCGATCTGGTCGCCGTCGATCGTTTCCCATTCGAGCAGCGACTGCGCCATCGCGTGCATCTTGTCCTTGTGCGCCTCGATCAGGCGGCGGGCGACGTTGTACTGCTCGTCGATGATGCGGCGGACTTCCTTGTCCACCTTCTGCATCGTCGCCTCGGACATGTTCACCGTCTTGGTGATGCTGCGCCCGAGGAAGACCTCGCCTTCGTTCTCGGCGTAGACCATCGGCCCGAGCTCGTCGCTCATGCCGTAGCGCATGACCATGTCGCGCGCCATCGC
>JAHCKS010000240.1 GCA_026125665.1 Rubrivivax sp. | reverse complement strand
GCCACGGCGACGAAGGCGGCCAGCGCGACCATCGCGCCGCGCCACTGCCACTGCGCGATCGCCGCAGCGGCCAGCAGCGGCACGAGCAGCGTGCCCGCACCGATGCCGGCGCTGGCGATGCCGGCGGCCAGGCCGCGCCGGCGCGTGAACCACGGCTGCACGCAGCCGATGGCCGGCGTGTAGACGAGCGCCACGCCGACACCGAGCACGACACCGTAGGCGAGCGTGACCTGCGTCATCGAACCCGCGGCGCTGCCGGCCACGAGCGCCGCGACGATCGTCGCCATGCCGGCGCTGGTGACGATGCGCGGCCCGAAGCGGTCGGCCAGCATGCCGCCGAAGGCGCCGAGCACGAAGTAGACGAGCCCGGTGACGCCGAAGACGAGCGAGACGTCGGCGCGCGTGGCGCCGAACTCGCCGACGAACGGCTCGAAGAAGGCGGCGAACGAGTACGCGATGCCGAAGATCACGGCCAGCGCCGTGAAGCAGCCCCACACCACCACCCAGCCGTAACGCGGCTCCACCTCGGGCGCGGGGGCGGCCGCCGTGCCGCCGGCTTGCACGACGTCAGCCACGACTTGCGCGCCGTCCGTTCCAGCGTCCGCGCGCTCAGCCGCGCGCGAACGTGACGCCGCCGTCGACGACGAGCGTCGCGCCGACCACGTAGTCGCCGGCGCGCGAGGCGAGGTAGATCGCGGCGCCGGCCATGTCCTCGTCGGTGCCGATGCGGCCCGCCGGCACGCGTCTGGCCACCTCGTCGCCGTGGTCGCGCGCCAGGCGGTTCATGTCCGAGGCGAACGCGCCGGGCGCGATGGCGCTGACGGCGATGCGCTCGGGCGCGAGCTTCAGCGCCATGCGCCGCGTCAGGTGGATGAGGCCGGCCTTGCTCGCCTGGTACGAGTAGGTCTCCTGCGGGTTGGCCGAGACGCCGTCGATCGACGCGATGTGGATCACCTTGGCCACCGGCCCGCGCGCCGCACCGGCCTTCAGCGCGCCGTGCAGCGCCTGCGTCAGGAAGAACGGGCTCTTCAGGTTGAGGTTCAGCACCTTGTCCCAGCCGTTCTCGGGGAACTCGTCGAACTCGGCGCCCCAGGCGGCACCGGCGTTGTTCACCAGGATGTCCAGGTGCGGCGTGTGCGCCGCGAGCGCCGTGACGAGGCCGCGCACGCCTTCGAGCGTGGAGACGTCGGCCGGCAGCGACGTGCAGGGGCCGAGCTTCGCCAGCTCGGCCGCGGCGGCCTTGCAGGCCTCGGCCTTGCGCGACGAGATGAAGACACGCGCGCCGGCACGCAGGAAGCCGGCGGCGATCATGCGGCCGATGCCGCGCGAGCCGCCGGTGACGAGCGCCGTGCGGCCGGCCAGCGAGAAGAGGTCGTCGAGGGCGGTCATGGTCGGGCCTTCGGGCTTGACGTCGAAGCGGCGAGCGTAGCGCGAGCACGACCCGGAGAAACCCGCCCCTCGTTCATGGGGCCGTCTCCGGCCCACCCTGTCCGCGGCGCGACAGGCGCCGACGTCCCGCGGTGTAGCCTCCGGCGCCAGGCAGCGGCGACAACCGTGTTCGACGCGCCGCGTGCCGAGAGACCTCGAAGGAGACGCCCCATGAAGACCTTGAAGAAGTTGCTGGTCGCCGCCGCAGCGGCGTTGCTCGTGTCGCCCGCGGCGCAGGTCAGCGCGGCGCCGCCTGCCTACTTCGTCGACGAGGCGAAGCTGCCGTTCACGGCACTGCCAGGCGCACAGGCGCTCTGGGGCGTGCACAACGGCGCGGGCTACCGGATCGAGGTTCCTTCGAACTGGAACGGCAAGCTCGTGATGTGGGCGCACGGCTACCGCGGCACGGGCCTGGAGCTGACGGTGGACAACCATCCGCTGCGCGCCTTCCTCGTCGCCAGCGGCTACGCCTGGGCCGCCTCGAGCTACAGCAAGAACGACTACGACCCGGCGCAGGGCGCCAAGGACACGCACGCGCTGACACAGCGCTTCAACGGACTGGTCGGCAAGCCGAGCCACGTGTACATCACCGGTGCGTCGATGGGCGGGCACGTCACCGGCATCGTCGCCGAGCAGTGGCCGAAGAGCTATGTCGGCGCGATGCCCGTCTGCGGCGTGCTCGGCGACTACGAGCTGTTCGACTTCTTCCTCGATTTCAACGTCGCGGCGCAGACGTTGTCGGGCGTGGGCCGGACGTTCCCGTACGGCGCGGACTACCTGACGACGACGGTGCCCGCCACCAAGGCAGGCCTCGGACCCGCCTTCCCCTTCGCCCTGAACGCCAACGGCCAGAACTTCAAGAACCTGGTGCAGCTGCGTTCCGGCGGCGTGCGGCCGCTGTTCGAGCAGGGGTGGTTGTTCTGGAACGCGGTGGCCGGCGACTTCCTCTTCGGCCTGGGCGTGGGCAACGGCACGCTGCCGCGCGCGCCGGGCTTCGTGCTGCAGAACTCCGACGTCGTCTACCAGTTCGACACCAACCCGGCGCTCACGGCGGCCGAGAACCTGTTCAACCAGACCGTGCAGCGTGTCACCGCCGACCCGCAGGCGCGACGCAACAACGGCATCGCCAACGTGCCACCGACCACCGGCGACCTGCGCATCCCGACGCTGACGCTGCACACGCTGGGCGACCTGTTCGTGCCCTTCCACATGGAGCAGGAGTACGCGCGGCGCGTCGCCGCCAAGGGCAACGCGCACAACCTCGTGCAGCGCGCCACGCGCGACTACGGGCACTGCACCTTCACGGGGCCGGAGCTGGTGCAGACGTTCACCGACCTCGTGAAGTGGGTCGAGCTCGGCATCAAGCCGGCGGGCGACGACGTGCTCGACCCGGCGGCCGTGGCGCACCCGAACTTCGGGTGCACCTACACCGACAAGGTGTCGCCGCGGCAGTGGAACACGGTGCCGGGGCTGGCGTTCCTGACGCCCCCCTCGTGCCCGGCGAACTGACGCCCTTCGCCACGCACGCCAACGGGTGAAGCCGGCGCCTTGCGGCGCCGGCTTCTGTCGCTTCAGTTGCTCCACCGCACGTCGCGCGACCCGCGACCCA
>JAHCKS010000239.1 GCA_026125665.1 Rubrivivax sp. | reverse complement strand
CGCGGTCGTCGCGCGGCCACGTCCCGCGCGGCCCCGGCCGCGCGAAGCTCTCGTAGGTCGGGATGTGCACTTCGTCTTCGGTCGAGCCGGCGCCGGCCAGCGCCTCGTGCGCCAGCTTCACCGCCGCCGCGGCCACGTCCATCAGGTCGTACTCGCCGGCGAGCGACTCGACCACGCCGCGAAACCCCTCGAGCCCCCCGTCCTGCCCGCCGGCGATGACGGCCTCGCGCAGCGTGCCGCGGGTCACGTCCAGGCGCCGCGCCTTCACGTCCAGCGGCGTCGGCACGGTGGCGATCTCGATCTTCTGCTTGGTCGCCCATTCGATGTTGCGCAGCAGGCGGTGCTCGCGCGGCTCGGCCAGCGTGATGGCCACCCCCTCGCGCCCGGCGCGGCCGGTGCGGCCGATGCGGTGCACGTAGGCCTCGGGCGACGAGGGCACGTCGAAGTTCACGACGTGCGAGAGGTGCTCGATGTCGATGCCGCGCGCCGCCACGTCGGTGGCGACGAGCAGGTCCACGGCATTGGCACGAGCCTTCTTCATCACGCGGTCGCGCTCGTGCTGGCTCATGCCGCCGTGCAGCGCCTCCACCGCGTAGCCGCGGCCGACCAGCCGCTCGGCCAGCTCGTCCACCTCCAGCCGCGTGCGGCAGAAGACGATGGCCAGCGCCGGGCTCTCGAGGTCGAGCACGCGCCCGAGCGCGGCGATCTTGTGCGCGCGCGGCACGATGTAGGCCGTCTGCCGCACCTTGGGCACTTCGCCCTTGCGCGCCGCCTCGCGCGGGATGAGCACGCGCACCGGGTCGTTGAGGTGCCGCTCGGCGATGCCGGCGATGCGCGGCGGCAGCGTGGCGGAGAACAGCGCCGTCTGGCGCTTGCCCTTGCCCGGCGCGGCCTCGAGGATGAGCTCGAGGTCCTCGGCAAAGCCCATGTCGAGCATCTCGTCGGCTTCGTCGAGCACCACGGCCACCAGCGCCGAGAGGTCGATCGAGCCGCGGCGCAGGTGGTCGAGCACGCGCCCCGGCGTGGCGATGACGACATGCGTGCCGCGCCTGAGCGCCGTCACCTGGCGATGGAACTCCTGCCCGCCATAGATGGGCGCCACGGCGATGCCGAGCCCGCGGCCGTAACGATGGAACGCCTCGGACACCTGCACCGCCAGCTCGCGCGTGGGCACCAGCACCAGCACCAGCGGTTGCCCCGGAGCGGCGCGCAGGCGACTCACGCGCTGCAGCAGCGGCAGCGCGAAGGCGGCCGTCTTGCCGGTGCCCGTGGCGGCCTGCCCGAGCAGGTCGCGGCCCTCGAGCAGCGGCCCGGCGGCGGCCTTCTGGATGGGCGTGGGCTCCTCGTAGCCGAGCGCCGCCAGCTCGGCCAGCAGCTGCGGCCCGAAACCCAGTTCGGCAAAGGTGTCCTTCATCGAGGCAGCGTACACGAGAAGGCGGTCGATGGCGGCCACCTTCCCCGGCCGTGGCGCTGCCGGGCACGCCGACGAGCCCGGGCTCGTCGAAGGGCCGGCGCAACGGCGGCCGGCGGCGCCGGCGTCACCGGCGTCAGGCCGACCTCATCCCGCGACCCGCGGGGCCACCCGGCCCCGGGCAGGGTCTTCGGGCCCGCCTGCGTGGGGTGCGGCGGTGTGGCGCGCGAAGATGCGGGCTGGTCCGCACCCGGAGGAACAGGTCATGGCCAGCGAAAGCGTGCGCGGCGCTCAGGTGGTGATCCACTTCGACGGCGAGCGATGCATCCACTCGCGCCATTGCGTGCTCGAGCGGCCCGATGTCTTCGTGCCCGGCGTGCAGGGCGAGTGGATCCACCCCGACCGGGCGAGCGTCGCCGAAGTCGCGCGACTCGCCCGCGCCTGCCCTTCGGGCGCGATCCGCTACGAGCCGCTCGACGGCTCGCCCGGCGAGGCCGCGCCGATGGTCAACACCGTGCGCCTGCGCGAGAACGGGCCGCTCGCCTTCCACGCCCCGCTGCGCATCGCCGGCGAGGACGCCGGCCTGCGCGCCACCCTGTGCCGCTGCGGCGCGTCGAAGCACAAGCCGTACTGCGACGGCAGCCATGTCGCAGCCGGCTTCGTCGCCTCGGGCGAGGCGGCCACCGCGTCGTCGCAGGCGCTGGCACGGCGCGACGGGCCGCTGGCCATCGAACCGAAGCCGAACGGGCCGCTGCACGTCAGCGGCAACCTCGAGGTCGTCACCGGCACCGGCCGCACCATCCAGCGCGTGGCCGAGACGTGGCTGTGCCGCTGCGGGCAATCGAAGAACAAGCCGTACTGCGACGGCACGCACCGGAAGGTCGGGTTCCGCAGCGACGTCTAGCTGCGGCTGCCGGCGGCCGGCCATCCGCCGCCTCGAGAGTGGCGTCGCGGCGCGGCTGCGGCCCGGCGCGGCGCGGCGTGGGCGGTTGCGTAGACTGGGCCGTCGGCGCCACGCCGGCGCCGGCCTACGTACGGAAGGAGTTTCGCTTGAAGCTGCAGATGGCCAAGGGTTCGCTGTTCGCGATCCTGCTGCGCTCGCCGTGGTGGGCGAGCCTGGCCATCGCGGCCGTGCTGGCACTGCTGAGCGGCGCGCTGCTGCCCGAGGGCTACCGCGTGGCGGGGGCGCTGACGGCCGCGCCGTTCCTCGTGATCAGCGCCGTGGCGGCGCGCCGGCAGTGGCACCTGCCGGGCGCGGCGCGCGTGGCCGAAGTGCACGCGGCGGTGGCGGCGATGGCCTGGCCGGCCTTCGCCGGCCTGCTCGAGCAGGCCTTCACGCGCGACGGCCACACCGTGCGGCGTGCCGGGCCGCCTGACCCGGCGTTCGACTTCGAGCTCGAGCGGCAGGGCCGCAGGATGCTCGTCTGCGCCCGGCGCTGGAAGTCGGCGCGCATCGGCCTGGAGACGCTGCGCGCGCTGCAGGCCGCGCGCGAGGCGGCCGAGGCACCGGATGCGCTCTTCATCGGCCTGGCCGACTTCACCGAGCAGGCGCGCGCGTTCGCGCTGCAGCACCGCATCGCCGTGTGGCAGGCGGCCGAGCTGGCCCAGGCGCTGCGCGGCATGCCGCTGGGCGCGGCGGCGG
>JAHCKS010000238.1 GCA_026125665.1 Rubrivivax sp. | reverse complement strand
GCAAGCCCTGAGCGGCCCCCCACGGCCTCGGACTCGCGCGCCGCGACTCCGCATGAAGCAAGGGTTCGGCTTCTTGTGAGCCTGCGCCCCGGCGCGCCGCCGGGGATCGCTCGGCGAGCGCGCCGCCCGGCGCCGCAAGCGGCCGGCGTCAGCCCGCGACCAGCCGCGCGATCGCCTCGCCCATCTCGGTGGTGCTGGCCTGGCCACCGAGGTCGCGCGTGACCGGGCCCTTGGGCCCCTGCTTCAGCACACGCTCGATCGCCGTGACGACGGCGTCGTGCGCGGCGCGTTCACCGAGGAAGTCGAGCATCATCGCGCCCGACCAGATCATCGCCACCGGGTTGGCGATGTTCTGGCCGTAGATGTCCGGCGCCGAGCCGTGCACCGGCTCGAACAGCGACGGGAACCTGCGCTCCGGGTTCAGGTTCGCCGAGGGCGCGATGCCGATCGTGCCGGTGCACGCCGGGCCGAGGTCCGAGAGGATGTCGCCGAAGAGGTTCGTGGCGACGACGACGTCGAAGCGGTCGGGCTGCAGCACGAAGCGCGCGCTGAGGATGTCGATGTGGTGCTTCTCCACCGCCACCTGCGGGTAGGCGGCGTGCATCGCGTCGGCACGGCCGTCCCACCACGGCATGCTGATGGCGATGCCGTTGCTCTTCGTGGCCACGGCCAGCTTCTTCCTCGGCCGCGAGGCGGCCAGCTCGAAGGCGTACTTCAGCACGCGGTCGGCGCCGTAGCGCGAGAACACGGCTTCCTGCACGACGAACTCGCGCTCGGTGCCCGGGTACATGACGCCGCCGAGGTTGGTGTACTCGCCCTCGGTGTTCTCGCGCACGATGAGGAAGTCGATGTCGCCGGCCTTGCGCCCGGCCAGCGGGCAAGGCACGCCGTCGAACAGGCGCGCCGGGCGCAGGTTGATGTACTGGTCGAAATCGCGGCGGAACTTGATCAGGCTGCCCCACAGCGACACATGGTCGGGCACCGTCGCCGGCCAGCCGACGGCGCCGAAGTAGATGGCGTCCATGCCCTGCAGCTGTTCCTTCCAGTCGCCGGGCATCATCTCGCCGTGCGCGGCATGCCAGTCGCAGCTCGACCACTCGATGGGCCTCACGTCGAGCGTGAAGCCGAAGCGCTTCGCCGCCGCCTGCAGCGTGCGCAGGCCCTCGGGCATCACTTCCTTGCCGATGCCGTCGCCGGGGATGGCGGCGATGCGGTAGGTCTTGGCCATCATGGGATCTCCTGCACGTCGTGTCGCCGTGTGCGCCCTACCCGACGAGCTGGCGCGCCAGGTCGCCGAAGTCGGCGGCCGTGAAGTCGAACTCGCCCGGCGCGCTCGGCTCGAGCAAGCCGCCCGGCCCTTTCTCCAGCGGCCGCGGCACGTAGGCCGTGCGCAGGCCGCACTTCGCCGCGGCACGCAGGTCGCTCGGGTGCGCGGCCACCATCATCACCTGGCCGGGGGCGAGGTCGAGCAGTCGCGCCGCGCCGAGGTAGACCTCGGGATCGGGCTTGTAGTGGCCGAAGAGCTCGGCGGAGAGCACGCAGTCGAACGGCAGGCCCCCGTGCCGCGCCAGGTCGACGAGCAGCGAGACGTTGCCGTTGGAGAGCGTCGCGAGCACGAAGCGCTTCTTCAGCCGGGCCAGGCCGGCGGCGCTGTCGGGCCAGGGGTCGAGGCGGTGCCAGACGCGATTCAGCGCCGCCGCCTCGACCTCGGGCAGCGTGATGCCACGCGCGGCCAGGATGCGGTCGAGGATGCGCCGGTGCAGGCCGTCGATGTTCGTCCACGGCAGCGCGCCCGAGCGCACCTCCTGCATCGCCGGCTGGTAGCCGCCGCGCCAGTCGAGCGCAAACTTCGCGCCGTCGGTCGGCAGGCCGGTGCGCGCGACCTCGGCGACGATCGATCCGTACCAGTCGACGACGGTGCCGAAGATGTCGAAGGCGAGGGCACGGATGTCTTGCGGCGGCGGCAGTGGCATGGGCGGCAGCATAGCGGCCCCGCGTCGGGCCGGGCGGGTCCCGGGCGGGCTGGGGCACCGGGGCCCGCTACCTACAATGGCCACGTGGCTCAAGCCAGGTCCGCCGCATCCCCCGCACCGACCGCGCTCACGGCGCTGTCGCCGCTGGACGGCCGCTATGCGGCGCGGCTCGCGCTGCTGCGCCCGCTGCTCAGCGAGTTCGGCCTGATGCACCGCCGCGTGCAGGTCGAGGTCGAGTGGCTCATCGCGCTGTCCGACGCCGGCTTCGCCGAGTTCCGGCCGCTGTCGGAGGCCGCGCGCGGCCTGCTGCGCTCGCTCGTGCACCGCTTCAGCGAGCACGACGCGGCGGCGATCAAGGAGATCGAGCGCACGACGAACCACGACGTGAAGGCGGTCGAGTACTGGATCAAGAGCCGCTTGAAGGGCCACGCCGAGCTCGAGCGCGTGGCCGAGTTCGTGCACTTCGCCTGCACCAGCGAGGACATCAACAACGCCAGCCACGCGTTGATGCTCGATGCCGCGCGCAAGGGTGTGCTGCTGCCGGCGCTGGACGCGGTGCTCGAGTCGCTGCGCGCGCTGGCGCTGGCCGAGGCGGCGACACCGATGCTCTCGCGCACGCACGGCCAGACGGCGAGCCCGACGACGCTCGGCAAGGAGGCGGCCAACGTGCTGGCGCGCCTGCGCACGGCGCGCGCGCGCATCGCCGCGGTGCCGCTGCCGGCAAAGATGAACGGCGCCGTGGGCAACTACAACGCGCACCTCGCCGCCTGGCCCCACTTCGACTGGGAAGCGTTCTCGAGGCGGGTCGTCGAGCAGCACCTCGGGCTCTCGTTCAACCCGTACACCACGCAGATCGAGCCGCACGACGGCATCGCCGAGCTGTTCGACGCCGTCGCGCGCGCCAACACGATCTGCATCGACTGGTGCCGCGACGTCTGGGGCTATGTCTCGCTCGGCTACTTCAGGCAGAAGCTGAAGGCGGGCGAGGTGGGCTCGAGCACGATGCCGCACAAGGTGAACCCGATCGACTTCGAGAACGCCGAAGGGAACTACGGCCTGGCCAACGCGCTGCTCGCGCACATGAGCCAGAAGCTGCCGCTC
>JAHCKS010000237.1 GCA_026125665.1 Rubrivivax sp. | reverse complement strand
ACCGCGTCCGCGGTCTGCGTGCCTGCGCCGGCGGCACGCCGAGGCCCCCGCAGCGAGGCGCCGTCGATGGCCGGCTCCTCGCCGGCTTCGGCAGTGCCAGCGCCGTCGGCGCCGGCGCGCTTGCCGGCGGACTTCGCATGGAGCTCGGCGGACGACGCCGCGGTCGGTCGGGCCGGCGGGCGCGTCGCGCGCGCCGCCCCGTGGCCCGCGGTGGACTCACCGTGCCTCACGCCGCGTGTGTCGCCATCTTCGCTCGACCGGGCGGTGTCGCCGGCTTCGCCGCGAACCTGGCGTTCGTGCGCCGGCGTCGTGGTGCGCGGCGGTGCCGCGTCGGTGCTGCGTCGTGCTTCGCTGCCCGTGCTGTTGCGTTCCCCGTCGCGTGCGGCGTTGCGGGCTGCCTCGGTGTCGGCGCGCTCGCGCGCGTCGTTCAGCGCGCGCGTGAAGGCCTGCGTGTCGCTTGCGGCGCCCGCGGCACCCGACGTGGCCGAACCGACCGGCGACACGGCGAGCACGGGCAGGTTGAGCAGCGGGCTGGCGAAGAGGGTCGGCTTCATCGTCGTCTCGTTCTCTCGGGGGGCCGGGCGGCGGGGCCGGCCGGGTCAATGCCTGCGCGTCAGCGCACCGAAGCCGCTGGCCTGCATCGCCAGCCGCTGCGCGACCTCGTCGGCGTGGCGCTGGTCCAGCCGCGTGGCGCGGCGGCCGGCCTCGTCGGCGCGGCGTTCGATCAGCTTCTTCACCGCGGCCACGCGCACCTCGCGTTCGAGCAGCACCTCGCGCAGCGCCGCGGCCTGGCGCTCGAGCGCCGCGAGCTGGCCGCGCTGCTGCTCGATGGCCTGGTCGAGCCGCTGCATGAAACCCTGGTGGCAGCGCACGAGCTCGATGCTCGCGGCCTTGCCGTGCAATGCCGGGGCGCGCTTGCGGTAGTCCTCGCGGTAGGCGTGCAGCTGCTCGGCCTGAGCGCGTCCCTGGCGCACGGCATCGTCGGACTGCAGCATGCGCGCCAGCGCCGCGTCGCGTTCGTTCTCGGCCTGTTCCAGCAGGGTGGGCAGCGCGGTGGACATCGGCGTGGTCATTCGGTCGGGCCGGTGGTGCCTCAGGCGACGAGGGACTGCAGCTGCGCGCGGCAGTCGGCCAGCGGCGCGCGCTCGTGCATGTCCTGCTGCAGGAAGGCGTTGATCTGCGGCGCCAGGCGCACGGCGACGTCCAGCTCGTGGTCGTGCCCGGGCTGGTAGGCGCCGATCTGCAGCAGGTCGCGCGCCTTCGACAGCTTGGCCAGCAGCTGGCGCAGCCGGCGCGCCGCCTGCTGCTGCGGGCGCGGCGCCACGGCCGTCATCACGCGCGAGATCGACCGCTCCACGTCGATGGCCGGGAAGTGGCCGCTCTCGGCCAGCTCGCGCGACAGCACGATGTGGCCGTCGAGGATGCCGCGCGCCGCGTCGGCGATCGGGTCCTGCGGGTCGTCGCCCTCGGTGAGCACGGTGTAGAAGGCGGTGATCGAGCCCTGGCCCGAACCGGCGCCCAGGCCGTTGCCGCTGCGCTCCACCAGCTGCGGCAGCTTGGCGAAGCAGCTCGGCGGGTAGCCGCGCGTGGCCGGCGGCTCGCCGATGGCCAGCGCGATCTCGCGCTGCGCCATGGCGTAGCGCGTCAGGCTGTCCATCAGCAGCAGCACGTGCTTGCCGCGGTCGCGGAAGTGCTCGGCGATGGCGGTGGCGTAGTGCGCGCCTTGCAGCCGCACGAGCGGTGGTGCGTCGGCCGGCGCGGCGACGACGACGCTGCGCGCCAGGCCCTCGGCCTCGAGGATGTCCTCGATGAACTCCTTGACCTCGCGGCCGCGTTCGCCGATCAGGCCGACGACGATGACGTCGGCGGCGGTGTAGCGGGCCATCATGCCCAGCAGCACGCTCTTGCCCACCCCCGTGCCCGCGAAGAGGCCGAGCCGCTGCCCGCGCCCCACCGTCAGCAGCGCGTTGATGGCGCGCACGCCGGTATCGAGCGGCGTGCGCACCGGGTCGCGGTCCATCGCGTTGATCGGCCGGCGCACCATCGGCTCGGCCAGCGTGTTGGCCAGCTCGCCCAGGCGGTCGAGCGCCCGGCCCTGCGAGTCGACGACGCGGCCGAGCAGGCCGTCGCCCATCGGCAGGTGCAGGCCGCGGTCCTCGCTGCGCCGCCACGGGTGCGCCTGCGGCCCGGCGCCGAAACGCAGCGGCACCACCGGGGCGGCCCGCGGCACGACGCGCGCGCCGCTGGCCAGCCCGTGCACCTCGCCGGTGGGCATCAGGAAGGCACGGTCGCCGTTGAAGCCGACGACCTCGGCCATCACGGGCGGCGTGGCGTTGTGGCCGCTGCCGCTGCCGGCCGCATGCACCTCGCACACGGCGCCCACGGGCGCACGCACGCCGGCCGCCTCCAGCACGAGGCCGGTCACGCGCAGCAGCACGCCGTCGCCGAGCAGCGGTTGCGAGAAGCCCGAGTTCTGCTCCAGGCCATGCAGCCAGTGCGACCAGCGCTGCTCGCGTTGGGCCAGGCGGTCGGCCAGCGTCTTCATGCGGCGCGCTCGTCGGGCCCGGCACCGGCGCCGTGGGCCGGGGGGGCGGCCTGGGCCGCCCACGGCACGTCGGCGGCCAGGGCGGCGGCGGCCTGTTCCCAGCGGCGCGCGATGCCCGCGTCGACCCGGCCGACGTCGGACTCGATGCGCACGCCGCCACGCTGCACGGAAGCGTCGGCGATGAGCCGGGCGCCGCGCGCGGCAAGCGTCTCCTCGGCGCCTTCGGCGACGAGCGGCAGGTCCTGCGGGTGCACGAGCACGGTGATGTGCTTGGCCGAAAGCATGACGGCGCCGAGCGCCTCGGTGGCGACACGCGCCACGAGCTCGGGGCGCAGCGCCAGCTCGCTGCGCACGAGCTCGCGTGCCAGCTGCACGGCGGCGCGCGCCAGCGTCTGCGCGAGCTTCTCGTCCATCGCGCCGAGCTGGCGGTCGAAGGCGTCGAGCAGCGTGCCGATCTGCGCCGTCGCCTGCGTGGCGAACTGCTGCTTGAAGTTGTCCAGCGCGACGAGGCCGTCGCGATAGCCGTCCTGGTAGCCGGCCTGGCGCGCCGCCTGCACGCGCGCGCGCCACTCGTCGGCGCTCGGCTCGGCCGG
>JAHCKS010000236.1 GCA_026125665.1 Rubrivivax sp. | reverse complement strand
GAACAGCTTCTCGAGAGGCCTCGCCCCGATGCAGGCCGGGGCGACGGTGCCCGTGGCACGCCCGGGCAATCCCGCGGACCATACCAAGGGCTGGCCTGCCGTCATTTCTCCACACCTACCATCGCGGGCCGCTCGCCGCCGAGAAGACGAGGGCGACACGGTCTCGCTCCGCAGCAGCGGGGAACGGGCGGAGGAACAAGAATGACGACGATGGAGCGAGCGGTGAAGGACGCAGCCACCTTCGGCGACGACCCGGCGGGCGACCGCCGGCCACGGCCGGTGCGCGTGTTCGTCATCGACGACCACCCGATGATCCGCCACGGCCTGGCGGCGATGATCCGCGGCGAGCGCGAGTTCGAGTGGGTCGGCGAGGCCGCCAGCGGCGACGACGCGCTGAAGCTCGCGCCGGCGCTCCTACCCGACCTCGTGCTCGTGGACCTCGTGATGCCGGGCCCCGACGGCGTGGCCACCATCGAGGCGCTGAAGCCGCTGCTGCCGGCGGCGCACTTCGTCGTGCTGACGAGCGTGCTCGAGCCTGCCGAGGTGCGCCGCGCGATGGACGCCGGCGCCGGCGGCTACCTGCTGAAGAGCGCCTCGACGCAGGAGCTGGTGACGGTGATGCGCAGCGCCGCGCGCGGCCAGCGCGTGCTGGCCCCCGAGGTGAGCGACGCGCTCGCGGCCGACGAACGTGCCGCCGTGCCGGGCGCCGACCTGACGCAGCGCGAGCGCGAGCTGCTCGGGCTGATGGCGCGCGGGCTGTCGAACCAGCAGATCAGCAACCGCCTGGGCATCGCCATGCCGACGGTGAAGTTCCACGTCACCAACATCCTGGCCAAGCTGCATGCCGACAACCGCACCGAGGCGGTGTTGACGGCGTTGCGCTCGAAGATCGTGTCGCTGGACTGACCCGCGCAGGCCTGGCGGGCATTGCCGGGCCCTCGCGGACCTCGGCGGCGGGGCCCGCACAATCGGCCCATGACCGCCGCCACTGACGCCACGCCCGCGCCGCTCGTCGTCCACCACCTCAACAACTCCCGCTCGCAGCGCGTGCTGTGGCTGCTGGAGGAGCTCGGTGTGCCCTACGAGGTGCGCCGCTACCAGCGCGACCGCGGCCAGCTCGCGCCGCCCGAGCTGCGCCAGGTGCATCCGCTCGGCAAGTCGCCGGTCATCACCGACCGCGGCGTCACGGTGGCCGAGTCGGGCGCGATCATCGAGTACCTGCTCGACACGTACGACACCGAAGGCCGCCTGCGCCCGCCGCCCGGCGGCGAGGCACGCCGGCGCTTCACCTACTGGCTGCACTTCGCCGAGGGCAGCGCGATGCCGCCGCTGCTGCTGAAGCTGGTGTTCGACAAGGTGCGCAGCGCGCGGCTGCCCTTCTTCGCCAGGCCCGTCGCGCGCGGCATCGCCGACAAGGTGAGCTCGACCTTCATCGCCCCGAACATCGAGCGCCAGCTCGCGTTCATGGAGTCCGAGCTGGACGGACGCGGCTGGTTCGCCGGCGACGTCTTCAGCGCCGCCGACGTGCAGATGAGCTTCGTGCTCGAGGCGGCGCAGGCGCGCGGCGGGCTCGATGCCCGGTATCCCGGGCTGACGGGGTGGCTGCAGCGCATCCACGCGCGGCCCGCGTACCGGCGGGCGCTCGACGTCGGGGGACCGTTCGAGCTGCGCTGACGGCGCGGCGGCGCTGCCCCGTGCCTTCACCAATGCACATGATGTCGCCCGGCCGATCCATGAGCTAAAAGAGCCGACGTGTGGCACCACGTCGCGTGCCACCTCCGCTGCGGGAGGTGCTGATGAGTAGCAGCAAGGTGTCCCTGGTATTCAGCGCGGCAGCGTTGGCTGTGTCGGTGACAACGCTTTGGTTCAGCCACTTTCGCGATGTCAACCTGGAGGTCGCCATTGGGCCGGACTTGTTCATCTCAAACGAGTCCGGCGGGATCCCCGATGCGCGGATCAGCTTCGCGCTGCGGGGCGCCGGACCGGATGAACGTGCGCTCGTCATCTCCAGGATCGAGGCTACGCTGACGCGCAAGACCACCGGGCAGAAGCTCGATCTGCGCAACTCGCGCGAGGCGAAGTACCCGAAGATCCTGAAGGGCAAGGAGGTTCAATCGGAGGCTGTGTTGCTGGTCGTGAACGACTACGTGTCCGACGAGGTGCGACGGAATGAACGTTGGTGCGACGACCTCCTTGCAGCCAGTCCGGAGCAGCGCGAGTCCATCGACCGGCTTCGGAGGATGCTGGTCGGAAGGTTCATCCCGAGGACTGACGGCGACGAAGGTGGCGATCGCGAAGACGCGATGAAGCTGGCGCAGAAGATCATCGCGAGCATTCCTCAAGAAAAGCTCGACCGCGTGATCTTCATCTCGAGTGGCGTATACGAGCTGGAGGTCCGGTTCGTCGATCCGGACGGCTCTGCGCTGGCCGTGAGCAAAGCGACCTTCACGATCGACGAGCTGCTAGCCAAGTCCACACGCGCCAACATGCTCAGCCGCAAGCGCGTGCAGCTGATCCCGGTGGTTTAACCGGTGTGTGCCTCGCCTCAGGCGACGATCGCGCGCAGCCAGTCGGGCATCGGCCGGCTCTTCTTCGCCGCGAAGTCGGTCCACACCGTGGTGGCCCCGCCTTCGGCGTAGACGACGCCCGGCTCGTCCGTGCGCTCCATCGTCAGGAAGGTGTCGAAGCTGCTGCGGCCGGCGTCGGCGGTGTACATGCGCGTGCGCACCTCGCCCGGGTACTCGAGCTGGCGGACGAAGTTGCAGAACGCGTTGACGATGATCACGCCCTCGCCGCTGAGCGCCGTGATGCCGTGCGGCGCGGCGATGCGGAAGAACCAGTCCAGCCGCGCGATCTCGAAGTAGCGGAAGTAGATCGTGTTGTTGACATGGCCCATCGCGTCCATGTCGCCCCAGCGGATGGGCATCGTCATCTCGTGCACGAGCTTCTTGTGGTCGGGCAGGACGAAGCGCATGGGGGTGGGCCTCGTTGAAGCTCAGGCTTCGATGCCGAGCTCGCGCGCGAGGCGTTGCACGACCTGGCGCAACCGGTCCACCTCGGCCGCCAGCCGCGTCTGCTCGGCCTTCAGCGCCGCCAGCTCGCCGGCGCCGACGCCGCCCCCCTGGGCCGGGCCGGCTGCGGCGGCGCCCGCCGGCCGGCGTG
>JAHCKS010000235.1 GCA_026125665.1 Rubrivivax sp. | reverse complement strand
GCCCGCTTCGTCGCGCCGAGCCGCGCCGCCACGCCCCACGCTCGTGGCCGCGGCAGCGCTGCTCGCGCTGGCCGCGCTCGCCGGCTGTGCCAGCAAGGAGAACAAGCGCCCGCCCGGCGACGACGCGCCGACCATCGCCACGCTCGCCTCGCGCCGCGTCGAGATCGCGCCCGATCCCGGCGTGCGCAGCGACGAGGCGCAGGCGATGGCCGCCTACCGCGCCTTCCTGGAGGTGGCCAAGGACGCGCCGCAGCGCCCCGAGGTCATGCGCCGCCTGGCCGACCTCGAGATGGACCTCGCCGACCGCAAGGCGATCGACGGCGGCGCCACGCCCGACTACAAGGCCGCGGTGGCACAGTACGAGCAGGTACTGAAGGAGCACCCGAATGCGCCGGGCAACGACCGCGTGCTCTACCAGATCGCCCGCGCGCAGGAGCAGGGCGGCGACCTCGACGCCGCGCTGCGCACGCTGACGCGCATCGCCAGGGACTTCCCCGACACGATGCACCGCGACGAGGTGCACTTCCGCCGTGGCGAGCTGCTGTTCGCCACGCGCGACTACGCCGGCGCCGGCGAGGCCTACGCCACCGTGCTGCGCAGCACCGAGGTGTCGCCGTTCACCGAGCGCGCGCTGTACATGCGCGGCTGGTCGCTGTTCAAGCAGACGAAGCTCGAGGATTCGCTGGAGCCGTTCTTCAAGGTGCTCGACCTGAAGCTCGGCAGCCGCCCGTCGCCCGGCCCCGACCCGCTGGCGCACCTGACCCGCGCCGACCGCGAGCTGCTGGAGGACACGCACCGCGTGATGAGCATCGCGCTGGCCAGCCTCGAGGGCCCGGCGAGCATCGGCAAGTACGTGACGAGCAAGGATCCTTCCGACGTGCGCCGCGGCTACGAGCACCGCGTGTACGTCGAGCTGGCCGAGCTGTACCTGAAGCAGGACCGGCCGAAGGACGCCGCCGACACGCTGGCGTACTACGCGCGGCTGCGGCCGCTGGCCACGCCGGCGCCCGAGCTGCTGGCGCGCGTCATCGAGATCCACGAGACGAAGGGCTTCCCGACGCTGGCGCTGGACGCCAAGCGCGACTTCGTCGTGCGCTACGGCCGCACGAGCGAGTTCCGCCAGGCCAACGCCGAGGGCTGGGCCGCGGCGCAGCCGCGCGTCAAGACGCACCTCGGCGAGCTGGCGCGCCACCACCACGCCGCGACGCAGCAGACGAAGTCGCGCCAGGACCTGCAGGAGGCGGTGCGCTGGTATCGCGAGCTGCTCACCTCGTTCCCCGACGACGGCGAAGTGGTGCAGCAGCGCTTCCTGCTTGCCGAGCTGCTGTACGAGGACAAGCAGTTCCCGGCCGCCGTCGTCGAGTACGAGACGGTGGCCTATGGCGCACCGGTCGGCGCGCCGGCGCAGGGCTCACCGGGGGCGCCGGGCACCGCACCCCGCGCACCCGCCTTCGCGAAGGCCGCCGACGCCGGCTACACCGCGCTGCTCGCCTACGCCGAGCAGCAGAAGACCGCGGCGACACCGGCCGAGCGCACGGCGCTGCAACGTGCCGGCGTCGAGAGCGCGCTGCGCTTCGCCGACACCTTCCCGACCGACACGCGTGCCGGCAGCGTGACGACGAACGCCGCCGAGACGCTGCTCGCGCTCGGCGAAGCCGAACGCGCCTCGGCCGTCGCGCGCCAGGCGCTCGGTGGCCCGGCGATCACCGTGGCCGAGCAGCGCACGGCCTGGACGGTGATCGCCGTCAGCGCCTTCGACCGCGGCCTCTTCGGCGAAGCCGAGCAGGCCTTCGGCCAGGCGATCGAACGCGCGCCCGGCGGCTCGCGCGAGGCGGGCGACCTCGCCGAGCGCCGCGCCGTGGCCATCTACAAGCAGGGCGACGCCGCGCGCACCGCCGGGCGCATGCGCGAGGCCATCGGCCACTTCGAGCGCCTGGCGAGCCTGGCGCCGCAGTCGACGATGCGCGCGGCGGCGCAGTTCGACGTCGCCACCGCGCTCATCGGCCTGAAGGACTGGGCCGCGGCCAGCGCGACGCTCGAGGACTTCCGCCGCCGCCATCCCGACCACGCGCTGCAGGCCGACGTGCCGGCCAAGCTGGCACTCGCCTACACCGAGCAGAAGCGCTGGAGTGCCGCGGCCGGCGAGTACGAACGCATCGCGCTCTCGGCACCCGAGCCGGCGCTGCGCCGCTCGGCGCAGTGGCAGGCGGCCGAGCTGCACGAGAAGGCGATGAACGAGTCGAGCTCGCCGGCGGCGCTGCGCAAGGCCGCCATCGGCGGCTGGGAGCGTTACGTCGGCGCCTGGCCGCAGCCGCTGGAAGCGGCCACCGAGGCGCGCTGGAAGCTCGTGCAGCTCACGCGCGCCGACGGCCAGACGGCCAAGTCGCTCGCCTGGACACGCGCGCTGCGCGCGCTGGAAGTGGCCGGCGGCGCGGCGCGCACGCCGCGCACGAAGGCGCTGTCGTCGCTGGCCGCGCTGGAGCTCACGCAGCCGCTGCGCGACGCGTACGACAAGGTGCGCCTCGTCGAGCCGCTGGCGCGCAACCTGAAGCAGAAGAAGGAGCGCATGGAGGCGCTGCTGAAGGCCTACGCCGACGCCAGCGCCGACGGCGCCGCCGAGGCCGTCACCGCCGCCACCTTCCACACCGCGGCGCTGTACCAGGACTTCGGCAAGGCGATGCTCGGCTCGCAGCGGCCACGCAACCTCAAGAAGCTCGAGCTCGAGCAGTACAACGTGCTGCTCGAGGAGCAGGCCTTCCCGTTCGAGGAGAAGGCGATCGAGCTGCACGAGACGAACGCGCGGCGCACGGCGCAGGGCCTGTACGACGAGTGGGTGAAGAAGAGCCTGGCGGCGCTGGCGACATTGAAGCCGGCACGCTGGGCGAAGAGCGAACGCAGCGAGGAGGCCCTCGATGCGATCCGCTGAGCGCGGCCGCCGCTGGCGCGGCATGCACGGCCGGCGCCGGCGTCATGCCTCGGCCGCAGCCGCGATGCTCGTCGCGCTGCTCGCCTCGGGCTGCGCCGGCTGGCCGTTCTTTCCCGCCGCGCCGCAGCCCGAGGCGCCGGCACCGATCGTCGTCGCCTCGCCGGTCACGCCCGAGACGATCGCTGCACGGCCGGCCGGCGCACCGGGCACGGCCGCAGCGCAGGCGCCGGTCGCCATACCAGCGCCGGCCGCGCCCGGC
>JAHCKS010000234.1 GCA_026125665.1 Rubrivivax sp. | reverse complement strand
GGCGGCACTGGCCCGCGTGGCGGGGGTCGCGGCCGCGGCCGCGACGGCCTGCTGCGGATCGGCATAGCGCGCGAACTCCGCCGCCGAAAGCAGCGAGCGGCCGTCCACCAGCAGCAGCCGGCACGCACAATCGGGCGGCGCACCGAGCACGCGCAGGCGGCAGTCCTGCAGCGCCTTCTGCATGCGAAAGTCGGCTTCGGCGGTCGCCTGCGGCGTCACGAAGGCTCCCGGCATCAGCCCCATGCCGATGGCCCTCTTGCAGTGCGGCAGCGCCGGCGTGGCGGCGAGCGCGAAGTAGCCGTGCGAGGGCACCATGCGCCGCACGCTGGTGAACAGCGCGGTGGCGTCCTCGCGCGCCAGCGGGTAGTCGGTGAGGCAGGCGCGTGTGCCGTCGGCGAAGACGATGCGGTAGCGCTCGGGGCAGTCCTCGGCCCGCGCGAGGTCCGGCGCCAACAGCAGTACCAGCACCCAGATCGACGCGAACCACCAGGACACTGCAACTTCTCCCGCACCGGCGGCCCCCGCGCAGCGGCGCGTGCCGGCGGCGGCCCGGATGTCAGCGCCGATCCTAGCGCCGGGCACCGGCCCGTGGGGCGGTGCCCCGACGTTCCGGGGCCGCGAACGGGCCCGGCGGTGGGTTCGGTCACGGAGGCTCGGCCGAAATCGTCGGCCGGACATCGGCCGAGCGTCAGCCGAACAGGCCCGGCGCCTGCGTGGCGTCCACGTCGTCGCCGGCGTAGTAGCAGGAAGGGCACGCCGCGCGGTAACGCTCGTTGCCGCCGATCAGCACCTGCTCGCCTTCCAGCACGCGGCGGCCGGCGGCGTCGAGCCGCATGTTCATGCTCGCCTTGCGGCCGCAGGCGCAGATGGTCTTCATCTCCTCCAGCTCGTCGGCCAGCGTCAGCAGCTTCGCGCTGCCAGGGAAGGCCTCGCCGCGGAAGTCACCGCGCAGGCCGTAGCACAGCACCGGCATGCCTTCGAGGTGCGCCATGCGGTGCAGCTGCACCACCTGTGCCGCCGTGAGGAACTGCGCCTCGTCGACGAGCACGCAGGCCAGTGCCGGCGGCAGCGCCGCGCGCTCGAACACCGTGTCCGGGCCGAAGGTGGCGGCAGGGCGCGAGAGCCCCAGCCGCGAGGCGATGACGCCGCGGCCGCTGCGCGAGTCGTGCGCGGCGGTGAACAGCGCCACCTGCATGCCGCGCTCCTCGTAGTTGTGCGCCGCCTGCAGCAGCGCCGTGCTCTTGCCGGCGTTCATCGCCGCGTAGCGGAAGTACAGCTTGGCCATCGTGCCGCCACGGCGCCGCGCGCCGCGCGTCAAGGGCTCTCGGACGGATCGAAGTCGAGCTCGACCTTGGCGCCGTTGGGGTCCAGGCTGAAGAGCTGCCACGTTCCTGCGCCGGCCTGCCGGCGCAGGTCGTACTTCAGGCCGCGCTCGTCGAAACGCGCCTTCACCGCCTTCAGGTCGTGCGCCGTGAACGCGAGGTGGTCGATGACGCCGGTGCGCTGCTGCGGCATCGGCCGGTCCCAGTAGATGTGCAGCACCGCCTGCGTGCCGCCCGGTGGATACAGCCACGCGCCGGGGAAGCCGAGGTCCGGCCGGTGCCCTTCGACCAGGCCGAGCAGGCCGCAGTAGTAGTCGAGCGTCCTCGCGCGGTCTTCGGCCGTGATGGTGAAGTGGTTCATGCCTTGGATCATCGGGCGGCTCCGGGGGTGTCGGCGCGCATTGTCGGGCTACATTGCCGCCATGCCCGCAGCGAATGCCGCCAACCCCTTCGGCCTCGTCGGCCTGGCCGTGATGGGCCAGAACCTCGTGCTGAACATCGAGAGCCGCGGCTTCGCGGTGAGCGTCTACAACCGCAGCGGCGAGGTCACCGAGGCCTTCGCCGCCGCCCACCCCGGCAAGCGCCTCACGGCGACGAAGTCGCTGCCGGAGCTCGTCGCCACGCTCGCGCGGCCGCGCAAGATCCTGCTGATGGTGAAGGCTGGCGGCGCGGTGGACGCGGTGCTCGATCAGCTCGTGCCGCTGCTGGAGGCCGGCGACATCGTCATCGACGGCGGCAACAGCCACTACACCGACACCGAGCGCCGCGACGCGGCGCTGGCGGCGAAGGGCCTTCGTTTCGTCGGCTGCGGCGTCAGCGGCGGCGAGGAAGGTGCACGCAAGGGCCCCTCGATCATGCCCGGCGGGCCGGCCAGCGCCTGGCAGGTGCTCAAGCCCATTTTCGAGAGCATCGCCGCCAAGGTGGGGCCGAACCGCGACGAGCCTTGCGTGATGCACATCGGCGAAGGCGGCGCCGGGCACTACGTGAAGATGGTGCACAACGGCATCGAGTACGGCGACATGCAGCTCATCTGCGAGGCCTACGCGCTGATGCAGGCCGCCGGCATGGGCACCGACGCGATGGCCGACGTCTTCGCGCGGTGGAACGACGGCGAGCTGCAGAGCTACCTGATCGAGATCACATCGCACATCCTGCGCCAGCGCGATGCCGACACCGGCGCGCCGCTCGTCGACGTCATCCTCGACAAGGCCGGGCAGAAGGGCACCGGGCAGTGGACGCTGGCCAGCGCCGCGGACAACGCGGTGGTGGTGAGCACGATCAACGCCGCGGTGGAAGCGCGTGTGCTCAGCTCGATGAAGGCGGCGCGCGTGGCGGCGAGCACGCGGCTGCAAGGCCCAGCGCCGCGGCTGGCGATGCCCGCCGCCGAGCTCGTGCCCCGGCTGCACGAGGCCCTCTACGCGAGCAAGATCGTCAGCTACGCGCAGGGGCTGGACCTGATGCGCACGATGGGCGAGAAGAAGGGCTGGAACCTCGACCTCGGCGGCATCGCCCGCATCTGGCGCGGCGGCTGCATCATCCGCGCGCGTTTCCTCGGCCACATCGCCGAGGCCTGGCGTGCCCCGGCGGGCGCACCGGCCAACCTGATGCTGGCGCCGTTCTTCGAGGCCGTGCTGAACCGCGCGCAGGCGGCGTGGCGCGAAGTGGTGGCCATGGGCGTGACGGCCGGCGTGCCGGTGCCGGCGATGGGTGCCTCGCTCGCCTACTACGACGCCTACCGCAGCGCGCGGCTGCCTGCCAACCTGCTGCAGGCGCAGCGCGACTTCTTCGGTGCGCACACGTACGAGCGGATCGACCGGCCTGCCGGCCGGGCCTTCCACACGCAGTGGCCGGAGGTGATCGGCTGAAGGTTCGGTGGCCCGCCGGTCCTCTTCAACGGCTGACCGCACCGGGGCCCGGCGGCCTCTCAAGAAGCTGAACCC
>JAHCKS010000233.1 GCA_026125665.1 Rubrivivax sp. | reverse complement strand
CGCGCGCAACCCGCGGCGCCGCGCGCGCGAGTTCGCGGTGCAGGGCCTGTACCAGTGGCTGCTGGCCGGCGGCAGTGCCGAGGACGTGCTCGCGCACCTGCGCGAGCTCGAAGACTTCGAACGAGCCGACCGAGCCCACCTCGACGCGCTGCTGCATGGCGGCATCGGCGAGGCCGCGGCGCTCGACACGGCGATTGCACGCCATGTCGACAGGCCGACGGCCCAGCTGTCGCCGGTGGAGCACGCGGTGCTGATGATCGGCGCGTACGAGCTCACCCACTGCCTCGACGTGCCCTATCGCGTCGTCATCAACGAGGCGGTCGAGCTGGCCAAGGCCTTCGGTGGCACCGACGGCCACAAGTACGTCAACGGCGTGCTCGACAAGACCGCGGCCGACCTGCGCCCGGCCGAAGTCGAGGCCTACCGCGCCGGCGGCGGCGGTGCACGCGGCGTCCGCTGAACGCATGACGCTTCGCACCACCACGCGCCTCGAGCGCATCGAGCCCTTCTTCGTCATGGAGCTCGCCAAGGAGGCGGGCCGCATCGCGCGCAGCGCCGAATGCGACCCGGCGCGCGGCGGCGAGCCGATGGTCTTCCTCAACATCGGCGAGCCCGACTTCGGCGCGCCCGACGCCGCGCTGCAGGCCGCCGCGCAGGCGATCGCCGGCCGCGCGCTGCCCTACACCGACGCCACCGGCCTCGCGCCGCTGCGCGAGCGCATCGCCGGCTGGTACCGCACGCGCTTCGGGCTGGACATCGACCCGGCACGCATTCTCGTCACCGCCGGCGCCTCCGGCGCGCTGCAGCTGGCCTGCCTCGCCCTCTTCCAGGCCGGCGACGAGGTGCTGCTGCCCGACCCGAGCTACCCGTGCAACCGCCACTTCGTCGCCGCCGCCGATGCCACGGCCCGGCTCCTCCTGGCCGGGCCCGGGCAGCGCTTCCAGCTCAGCGCCGAGGACGTCGTGCGCCACTGGACGCCGGTCACGCGCGGCGTGCTGCTCGCCTCGCCGAGCAACCCCACCGGCACCAGCATCGCCCCCGAGGTGATGGGCCGCATCGTCCAGGAGGTGCGCCGGCGCGGCGGCGTCACGCTCGTCGACGAGATCTACCTCGGCCTGAGCTACGACAGCCGCTTCGGCCAGAGCGCGCTGGCGCACGACCCCGCGGGCACCGACGTCATCTCCATCAACAGCTTCAGCAAGTACTTCAGCATGACCGGCTGGCGGCTCGGCTGGCTGGTGCTGCCGCCGGCGCTGGTGGCGCCGATGGAGCGGCTGGCGCAGAACCTCTACATCTGCCCGAGCACGCTGGCGCAGCGTGCCGCGCTGGCCTGCTTCGAGCCCGAGGCGCTGGCGCAGTGCGAGCAGCGCCGCGGCGAGCTGCAGCGCCGGCGCGACTTCATCGTGCCGGCGCTCGAGCGGCTCGGCCTCGCGGTGCCGGTGCTGCCCGACGGCGCGTTCTACGCCTGGGCCGACTGCTCGGCGCATTCGCCGAGCAGCTGGCAGTTCTGCGAGCGGATGACGCGCCGTGCGCATGTTGCGCTGACGCCCGGGCGCGACTTCGGCCCCGCAGCCGCCGAGCGATATCTCCGCCTGTCCTTCGCCAGCTCGATGGACGAGCTACGCACCGCCGTGGCCCGGCTGCAGCGCGAGATCGGAGGACGGGGCAGCGGCGACAATCGGGCCTCGGGTCCCTGAGCGGTCGTCGCCGCGGCCTGCGTGAAGGCGGCGGCGACAAGCAGCCCGAAAGTGCGTGGTGAACGAGAGCCGGCAGTCCCCGCAAACGCGGGGAAGCGGGCCTGAAACGGGCGGGCCGCGGCGAGATCCGGCCGCGCGATCCCAAGTTAAGGCGCCATCCGGCCCCCGTTTTTCGTACGCTTCGCGGCCGGTGACGACGTAAGCTGCCACATCGTGGGAATCACTCTGTTCAAGCGCCCGGCCCCGCGCAAGGAAAGCCCGGACTCCGGCTTTGCCGCCACCGTGGCCACCCTGCCACCCGGGGCGGAGGAAGCCGTGCCGCTGCCTGCAGCCGGCAGCGGCTCGCCCGATTCGCTGCCGCCGGACTCGCTGACGTTCGACTCGCAGCCGTTTGATTCGCAGCCCTTCGACTCGCTGCCGCCCGATCCGCAGCCGGCCGACGCGCAGCCGTTCGTGGCCGACGCCGATGCCCCCAAGGTGCCGGCCGGCCCGTTCGACCCGCACCCCCCGCTGGAGCTGCCGGCCTACCTCGGCGGCAAGCCGCAGCCCGCCCCGGCGGCGCCGGCCGCCGATGCCGACCTGGCTGCCATCGCCGCCGAGGAGGCAGCGGCGCTGCCGATGGCCGACCAGCCCACCATCGCGCAGGTCGGCCGCTACGCGCTGAAGCGGCCGCTCGGCGTCGGCGGTCTCGGCCAGGTGCACGAGGCCTGGGACCCGCTGCTGTCGCGCACGGTGGCCATCAAGACGCTGCAGTTCGAGAGCGACCCGCGCACGCGCAGCTCGCTCGACCGCCTGTTCCTGAACGAGGCGCGCGCGGTCGCCGGGCTGTCGCACCCGAACATCGTCACCGTCTACGACGCCGGGCTGTCGCCGCAAGGCGTGTACCTGGCGATGGAGCGGCTGCAGGGCAAGGACCTGCGCCAGCGCATCAACGAAGGCTGGCGCCCCGGCCCCGCGGTCGCCGCGCAACTGGTGCGCCGCGTCGCCGATGCGCTGGCCTATGCCCACGCACGCGGCGTCGTGCACTGCGACATCAAGCCGGGCAACATCTTCATCACCTCGGGCGACAAGCCCAAGGTGCTGGACTTCGGCATCGCGCGCGTCGCGCACGGCCGCTCGAAGAACCCGGCGGTGCAGGGGCTGGTGGCGGGCTCGCCGCACTACCTGGCGCCCGAGCAGCTGCTCGGCAAGGAGGTCGACGCACGCACCGACGTCTACTCGCTTGGCGTCGTGTTCTACGAGTTGCTGGCCGGCCGCAAGGCGTTTGCCGGCGACTCGGTCGAGCAGATCACCACCGCCGTGCTCACCAACCACCCGGCGGCGGCGCACCTGCTGCGCTCGGGCGTGCCCGAGGCGCTGTCGGCCATCGCCGCTCGCGCCATGGCCCGCGATGCCGACGCGCGCTACGCCACGGCCAGCGAGATGGCCACCGAGATCCGCAACTGGTTCGAGCAGCCGCGCGCGGCGGCCGGCGAGCGTGCCGCGCGCGGCGAGTCGCGCCGCTCGCGCCTGCCGGGCGAAAGCCGCCGGACCGGCCCGCGACGCTGGCCCTGGGCACTGGCGGGCGCCGCGGCCGCTTCCCTGGGCCTCGTCGCGATCGGGCTGGCGGTGGTGATGCGCCCGGGCGCGCGCCCTGCGGCACCGCAGATGG
>JAHCKS010000232.1 GCA_026125665.1 Rubrivivax sp. | reverse complement strand
CTGCGGCCCGAGCACGTGCTCGTGCTGGGCGCCGGCGGGCGCCTCGGTTCGGCCGTGCTGGCCGAGGCGTTGGTGGCCGGGCGCTTCGCGTCGGTGCAGGCGTGGGCGGCGGCGCCGCTGGCGAGCACGCTGCGCGGCCTGGTGCCACTGCCGACCGAGCGCTTCACCGCGCCCGGGGCGCTCGGCGCGAGCACCGCCTTCGTCGTGTTCGACCGCGAACGCTTCAGCAATGGCCGCGACGACGCGTTCGTGATGCCGCAACCCTGCGAGCTGCCGGCGCTGGCGAGCCGCTTGCGCGACGGCGGCGTGCGGCGCTTGCTCGTGCTCGTGCCGCATGCCAGCTCGATGCTGCCCGTTGCGCTCGGCGCAGGGCTCGCCACACGTGACGAGGCGGAGGTCGCCGCGCTCGGCTTCGAACATCTCGTGCTGCTGCGCCCTTCACAGGACGTCGCGGCGGCGCGCGCCGCCGGGCGGCTCGCGCGCTTCGCGCAGTGGTGGCTGTCGCAGCTGCGCTGGATGGTGCCGCAGCGCGAGCAGCCGCTGCGCGCGGCGCTGCTCGCCCGCGTGGCGGTGCAGGTGGCGCGATCGCTGCCGCACGCGGCGCCGGGCACGCACGTGCTGCCGCAATCGCTGCTGTGGCAGCTGGCGCAGGACGCCGACGGCGGCCGGCAGCGTCTTGCCGCCTGGTGGCGAGCGGGACCGGCAGGGCGAGGGGAACCGCAGGCGCCCCCCGGATAATGCCCCGCATGCCTGCCGTCGAAGCCGCGCCGCTCGCCAACGACACCTTCCTGCGCGCCTGCCTGCGCGAGCCCACGGCCTACACGCCGCTGTGGCTGATGCGTCAGGCAGGCCGCTACCTGCCCGAGTACAACGCCACGCGGGCACGCGCCGGCAGCTTCATGGGCCTGGCGACGAGCCCGGACTTCGCCACCGAGGTGACGCTGCAACCGCTCGAGCGCTGGCCGCTCGATGCGGCGATCCTGTTCTCCGACATCCTCACCGTGCCCGACGCGATGGGCCTCGGCCTCTCGTTCGCCGCCGGCGAAGGGCCGCGGTTCGCGCACCCGGTCCGTGACGAGGCGGCGGTGCGCCGTCTCGAGGTGCCCGACATGGAGCGGCTGCGCTACGTCTTCGACGCCGTGCGCTCCATCCGCAAGGCGCTGGCCACGAGCAAGGACGCAAACGGCCGCCCGGCCGGCCGCGTGCCGCTGATCGGCTTCTCGGGCAGCCCGTGGACGCTCGCCTGCTACATGGTCGAAGGCGCCGGCTCCGACGACTACCGGCTCGTGAAGACGATGCTCTACGCGCGGCCTGACCTGATGCACCGCCTGCTCGACGTCAATGCCCAGGCGGTGGCCGCTTACCTCAACGCGCAGATCGACGCCGGCGCGCAGGCGGTGATGTTGTTCGACTCGTGGGGCGGCGTGCTCGCCGACGCGGCCTTCCACGACTTCAGCCTGCGCTACACGCGCGCCGTGGTGGCGGCGCTGAAGCGCGAGGCCGAGGGGCGGCGGGTGCCGTGCATCGTCTTCACCAAGGGGGGCGGCGGCTGGCTCGAGGACATCGCCGCCTGCGGCGCCGACGTCGTTGGCCTGGACTGGACCACCGACCTCGGCCGTGCCCGCAAGCGTATCGACGACCGCGTCGCGTTGCAGGGCAACCTCGACCCGGCGGTGCTGTTCGCGCCGCCCGACACCGTGGCGCGCGAGGCGCGGGCCGTGCTCGACAGCTTCGGGCCGGCGGCCCGCCCGGACGGACGCCACGGCGGCCACGTGTTCAACCTCGGCCACGGCATCAGCCAGCACACATCGCCCGAACACGTGGCCGCGCTCGTGGAGGCCGTGCATGGCCATTCACGCGCGGTTCGCCCCCGCCCTCGGTAGCGT
Source organism: Rubrivivax sp. (assembly GCA_026125665.1). Taxonomy (GTDB): domain Bacteria; phylum Pseudomonadota; class Gammaproteobacteria; order Burkholderiales; family Burkholderiaceae_C; genus Rubrivivax. The sequence goes on along the minus strand of JAHCKS010000232.1, from coordinate 1,481 downwards.
CCGGCGGCCTGGCGCGTTGGCGGCGGGCGGGTGCCGGGTAAGTGAGCGCTCAGGGGTTGACTTATCCCCATGGCCCGTGGTTTAGGGGGTGGGGGTCGCTTCGTGCGGCAACGGTCCGCCGGATACTCACGGCTTGTGTGCCAAGTCCTTGATTTGTATAGGTAACAGAGCGTGCCTCCAGGTTGGGCAACCGAGCCTGCTGGCCGGCAAATCAAGCACTTGCGGGCGCTGGGCGCAGCTTGCTCACATTGTTATCCACAGATTTCGGGGACAGCCGGAAAAGTCCTTGGAAATCATGAGCTTGCGCGTGTGTCTTGAGGGCAAGGCTCGTTCGGCCCTCGCCGCCCGTGGGCGCAGGCGCCATGCCTGCTGAGCGGGGCGGCCCGCCGCGGGTGCGGGTCGCGGTGGAGGCGCCACGGCACGCCGGCCTGGGTGCGGACACAGGCCTGCTCGACTACACGAGCGAGCGCGCGCTTGCGCCGGGAACGCTGGTGCGCGTGCCGCTCGGCCGCCGTGAGGTGGCCGGCATCGTCTGGGATGCACCCGCCACGGGCGCCGGGGGCGGCGAGGTGCCCGCCGCCGAGCTGCGGCCGGTGCGGGCGGTGCTGGACGCGATGCCGCCGCTGCCAGCGGCGTGGCGAGCGCTCGTCGACTTTGCCGCCGGCTACTACCAGCGCGGCGTCGGCGAGCTGGCGCTCGCGGTGCTGCCGCCGCAGCTGCGGCAGATCGACAACACGCAGCTGGCGCGCCGCATGCGACGACTGGGCCCGCCGATGCCTGAGGCCGGTCCGGACGCCACCGGCCCCGGTGCGCCGAACCCAGCGCCGGTGCCCGGCGGCGACGGCGTCGCGCTGAACGACGCGCAGCGGGCCGCGCTGCAGGCCTTCGCCGAGAGCGCGCAGCCGGCGCTGCTGCACGGCGTCACCGGCAGCGGCAAGACCGAGGTCTACCTGCATGCCGCGGCAACCGCGCTGGCGGCGGGACGGCAGGTGCTCGTGCTGGTGCCGGAGATCAACCTCACGCCGCAACTCGAGGCGCGCTTCGCGGCACGCTTCCCGGGGCAGCTGCTGGCTTCGCTGCACAGCGCGCTGACGCCGGCGCAGCGGCTGCGGAACTGGCTGCTCGCGCACGAGGGCCGCGCCGGGCTCGTGCTCGGTACGCGGCTGGCCATCTTCGCTTCGCTGCCGCGCCTGGGGCTCATCGTCGTGGACGAGGAGCACGACGCGTCGTTCAAGCAGCAGGAGGGGGCGCGCTACTCGGCGCGCGACCTGGCGGTGTGGCGTGCGAGCCAGCTGGGCGTGCCGGTGCTGCTCGGCTCGGCCACGCCGTCGCTGGAGACCTGGCAGCGTGTGCTGCAGGGGCGCTACCGGCGGCTCGTGCTGCCGCAGCGCATCGGCGGCGGCGGGTTGCCGCGCGTGCGGCTGGTGGACATGCGGCAACTGCCCGCGGCTGTGCCGGGCGCGCCTGGCACGCCGGGCGCC
>JAHCKS010000231.1 GCA_026125665.1 Rubrivivax sp. | reverse complement strand
AGCTGGCCGACGGCACCGACTACTACACCATCAACCCCAAGGGCTACGTGCCGCTGCTCGAGCTCGACGACGGCCAGCGCCTCGCCGAGGGCCCGGCGATCGTGCAGTACGTCGCCGACCAGGTGCCCGGGAAGAAGCTCGTGCCGCCCTTCGGCACGATGGAGCGTTACCGCGCGATGGAGTGGCTCACCTTCATCGGCACCGAGGTGCACAAGTCCTTCTCGCCGCTGTTCAACCCAGCCGTGCCCGAGGAAGCCAAGGCCATCTTCCGCAAGAAGGTGCTCGACCGGCTGACGTGGGTCGACGGCCAGCTCGCCGGGCGCGACTACCTGATGGGCGCGAGCTTCTCGGTTCCCGACGCCTATCTCTTCGCCACCGCCCGCTGGAGCCCCTTCGTCGGCGTCGACATCACGGGCCTCGCGAACCTCAACGCCTTCCTCGCGCGCATGGCCGCCCGCCCGGCGGTGCACGAAGCGATGAAGGCCGAGGGCCTGCTGAAGTAGGCGCCTGGGGCATGCGACGTCGCGCCTGGCTGGGCCACGCCACGGTGGTGGTGGCGGCGGCGCTGGCGCCTCTCGTTGCGGCCGGCGCGGCAGGGGCCCAGCCGGCCGTGACGCCGTTGATCGAAGCCGCAGCGCGGGGCGACCTCGCCGCCGTGCGGCGGCTGGCCGGTGCCGGCGCGCCGCTCGAGGGGCGCGACGCCAGCGGCCGCACCGCCCTGCTCGCAGCGGTGCAAGGCGGGCACGAAGGCGTTGCCCTCGCACTCGTCGCCCTCGGCGCCGACGTCAACGCGCAGGACAACATCGACGACAGCCCCTTCCTGCTCGCCGGCGCGCGCGGCCAGACGGCGGTCGTGCGAGCCGCGCTGCCGCGGGCCGACATGCGGCTGCTCAACCGCTACGGGGGCACGGCGCTGATCCCCGCCTGCCACTACGGCCACGTCGAGACCGTGCGCGTGCTGCTCGAGTGGAACGGCACGAACCGCGTGCCGGTGAACCACGTCAACCGGCTCGGCTGGACGGCGCTGCTCGAGGCAGTGATCCTCGGCGACGGCGGCCCGGCGCATACCGAGATCGTCCGCCTGCTGCTCGCGCACGGCGCCGACCCGAACCTCGCCGACCGTGAAGGCGTGACGCCGCTCGTGCACGCCCGCCGCCGTGGCCAGCCCGCTGTCGTCGCCCTGCTGCAGCGCGCGGGCGCGCGCTGAGCGGCCGGCCGCCGCCGCCGCAGCTCAGGCGCGAAGCCGCTGCACGGCCAGCGCCAGCGCGCCGGCCACGACCCCCCAGAACGCCGCCCCGACGCTCCACAGCGTGAGCCCCGACGCCGTGACGAGGAAGGTGACGAGCGCCGCCTCGCGGCTGCTTTCGTCCTTCACGGCCGCCGCGAGCGCCGAGCCGATCGTGCCGAGCAGCGCCAGGCCCGCCACGGCCAGCACCAGCGCCCTCGGGAACGCGGCGATGAGGCCCACGACCGCGCCGCCCGCCAGCCCGAGCGCGATGTAGAAGACACCGGCCATCACCGCCGCCCACCATCGCCGCGCCGGGTCTTCGTGCGCCTCGCGCCCCATGCAGATGGCGGCGGTGATCGCCGCCAGGTTGAGCGCGTAGCCGCCGAAGGGCGCCAGCAGCAGCGTCGCGACGCCGGTGGCGGTGATCACCGGCGACACCGGCGTGTCGTACCCCGCGGCGCGCTGCGCCGCGACACCGGGCAGGTTCTGCGAGGCCATCGTCACGACGAACAGCGGCAGCGCCACGCCGACGACGGCCGCGACACTGAACGCCGGAAGCGTGAACACCGGCTGCGCGAACGCCAGCTCGATGCCGCCGAACGCCAGCCGCCCCTGCCCGGCGGCGATGGCGACGCCCAGCGCCAGCACGCCGGGCACCGCGTAGCGCGGCCAGAACCGCCGGCCGGCGAGGTAGGCGAGCAGCATCGGCGCGACGAGCGCGAAGTCCGGCGCCAGCTGCAGGAAGGCGTCGAACGCGAAACGCGCCAGCACGCCGGCCAGCAGCGCCGCAGCCAGCGCCTGCGGGATGCGGTTCATCACCCGCTCGAACCAGCCGCTGGCGCCGGCCAGCACGATCAGCGCCGCGCAGACGACGAAGGCGCCGACGCCTTCGGCCATCGGCACGCCCGCGCCGGCGGTGACGAGCAGCGCGGCGCCCGGCGTCGACCAGGCGGTCAGCACCGGCTGCCGGTAGCGCAGCGACAGCCCGATGCTCGTGATGCCCATGCCGAGCCCCAGGGCCCAGATCCACGAGGCCTTCTGCGCCGGCGTCGCGCCCAGCGCGTCGGCCGCCTGGAAGACGATGACCACCGAGCTCGTGAAGCCGACGAGCACGGCGACGAAGCCGGCGACGACGGCCGAGAGCGGCACGGGAACGATGCGGGCGAGCCGCCCCGGCGGCGGCAGCGGCGTTGCCACCGGCGCCGCCTACTGCAGGTGCGCGGCGGCCAGCAGCTCGCGCGTGTAGGCGTGGCGCGGCGCGGCGAACAGCGCCTCGGCCTCGCCTTCCTCGACGATGTCGCCGTCCTTCATCACCAGCACGCGGTGCGACATCGCGCGCACCACCGCCAGGTCGTGGCTGATGAAGACATAGCTCATGCCGTAGTGCTGCTGCAGGTTGCCCAGCAGCTGCAGCACCTGCTGCTGCACCGACACGTCGAGCGCCGAGGTCGGCTCGTCGAGCACCAGCACCTCCGGGCGCAGCACGACGGCGCGCGCGATGGCGATGCGCTGGCGCTGGCCGCCGCTGAACTCGTGCGGGTAGCGCTGCAGCACGCCGGCCACGCCGTGCCGCTCGGACAGCCCCACCTCGTCGAGCATGTCGAGCATCAGCCGCTCGCGCGCGGCGCGGCCGAGCCCGGGCCGGTGCAGCGCCAGGCCCTCGCCGACGATCTGGCCGATCGTCATGCGCGGGCTGAGCGAGGCGAACGGGTCCTGGAACACCACCTGCATGCGCCGGCGCATGCGCCGCAGCACCGCACGCGGGGCATCGTCGATGCGCTCCTCGCCGTGTTCGCCGCGCAGGTGCACCGAGCCCGCGCTCGGCGCCTGCAAGGCCAGCAGCGCCATGCCGAGCGTGGTCTTGCCCGAGCCCGATTCGCCGACGACACCAAGCGTCTCGCCGCGCTTCAGCGCCAGCGTCGCGCCACGCACCGCCTCGAAGCTGCGCCGGCGGAACCACGTGCCCTTCAGCGCGAAGGCGACCTTCAGCCCCTCGCTGCGCACGATCACCGGCGCATCGGCCGGCACCGGCTCCACCGCGCGCACCGGGCGGCTGGCCAGCAGGCGCTGCGTGTAGGCGTGCTGCGGCCGCGCGAAGACCTCGGAGGTGGCACCGACCTCGACCAGCCGGCCGCGCTCCATCACGCCGACGCGGTGCGTGAACCGGCGCACGAGATTGAGGTCG
>JAHCKS010000024.1 GCA_026125665.1 Rubrivivax sp. | reverse complement strand
GCCCCGCCCCCGCCGGCCTGGCAGCAGGGCCGCCCGGCCGCGATGGCCAGTTCGACGCTGGCGCCGCTGCCGGGGCGCAACACCGTCACGCCGCCCGCCGAGATCCCGCTCGAGCGGCTGAAGCTGCCGCCCGGCTTCAAGATCGAGCTGTGGGCGCACGGCATGCCCGGCGCGCGCGCCATGGTGCGCGGCGACGGCGGCAAGATCTACGTCGGCACGCGCGGCATCGGCCGCGTCTACGAGGTCACCGACACCGGCCCCACGCGCACGAGCCGGGTCGTCGCGAGCGGCCTCACGCAGCCGGCGGGCGTGGAGTTCCGCAACGGGTCGCTCTACGTGATGGCCATCGACAAGGTGCTGCGCTTCGACGGCATCGAGAGCAACCCCACGGTGGCGCCGGTGGACATGACGGCCGCCTTCAACCTGCCACCGCTGCAGCACCACAACTGGAAGTACATCCGCTTCGGCCCCGATGGCAAGCTGTACGTGCCGTTCGGCGCGCCGTGCAACATCTGCGAACCGCCGCCCGAGTACGCGCAGATCCGCCGCTACAACGCCGACGGCTCCGGCATGGAGGTGCTGGCGCGCGGCGTGCGCAACACGGTGGGTTTCGACTTCCATCCGGTGACCAGGGAGCTCTGGTTCACCGACCACGGCCGCGACTGGATGGGCGAGGAGACGCCGCACGACGAGCTGAACCGCCTGTCGGCCACGGGCCTGAACTTCGGCTTCCCGTACTGCCACGAGATGGGCGTGCCCGACCCCGACGTGAAGAAGCCCAACCCCTGCGCCGGCGTGACGTTCCCGGTGGCGCAGATGGGCGCGCACGCCGCGGTGATGGGCGTCACCTTCTACACCGGCAACATGTTCCCGCCCGAGTACCGCAACACCCTGTTCGTGATGCGCAAGGGCTCGTGGAACCGCACGAAGAAGATCGGCTTCGACGTGCTCGTCGTGCGCGCCGACGCCGACGGCCGCAACGTCAGCACCGTGCCGTTCATCACCGGCTTCCACGACATGGCGGCCGGCACCTTCTGGGGCCGCCCGGCCTACGCGCTGCAGATGCCCGACGGTGCGCTGCTCATCTCCGACGAGCAGGTGGGGGCGATCTATCGCGTCAGCTACGGGCGCTGAGCGCGCCGTGGCGCTCGCGCGGGCGGCGGCGGCCGCCGTCCGCGCCTTCGCGGCCCTGGGCGCGGCTCTCGTGCTCGCGCCGCAGGTCGCGCAGGCCCAGGCGTCCTCGCCCGCCGCGCAGACGCCCGCAACGCGCCGCGCGGCGTGCGACGCCTGCCACGGCGCCGACGGCATCTCGCGCCAGGGCGGCGTGCCGTCGCTCGCCGGGCAGCCGCGCCTCTTCCTCGAGAACCGCCTCGTACTCATCCGCGAGGGGCTGGTCGACGTGCCGACGATGAAGGGGCTGCTCGAAGGCGTCGACGACGCCGAGCTCGTCGCGCTGGCCCGCCACTACGCGGCGCTGCCGCCGCCACCACCGGCCGTGCCGCGGGACGCGGCCCGCGCCGGGCGCGGCGAACGCCTCGCCGAGCGCATGCTGTGCGGCAGCTGCCACCTGAGCGACCAGCGCGGCCGTGACCAGATCCCGCGCCTGGCCGGCCAGCGCGAGGACTACCTGCTGGCGACGATGCGCCAGTTCGCCACCGGCCAGGCGCGTGGTCGCGACACGACGATGGCGGAAGCCGTGCGCGGGCTCGCGGACGCGGACCTGGCGGATCTGGCGCACTACCTGGCGACGCTCGCTGGCGCACCCTGACCCCCGCTGATCCCTTGTCGGGGCGGGTGGGTGGCGGCGCATGCGGTGCGACGCCGGCCCTTCAGAACGCTTCAGGCCCGTTTCAGGCGGCCAAAGGACTGAACGCAGGCTTCCGGCGGACAGTGCGGTTCATCGACACCGCACCACCACCGTCCACGACAGGAGCCCGCCATGAACGCCAACCGCCTCCGCCGCCTGGTCTCCGCCGCCCTGGCCGGCTGCACGACGCTCGTGCTCTTCTCGGCGGTCGTCTCGATCAGCGAGCCGCAGCGCAGCGAGCTGATGGCCAGGAGCCCGGGGCGCCAGCCCGCGGTCCCGACGCAGCAGCTGGCGGCGGCTTCGGCCGCTGCCAACCGCGTCGTGCGCTGAACTGCCCTTCGTGCACCGGTGCCGCTGCACTGGCCGGGCGAGCTCAACCGTCGGTCCCCAGGGCCGAACGCATCACCGCTCGCCGCTGCTGCGAGTCGCTCCACAGGCGCCCACCGGTCAGCCCGCCGTCGACCACCAGCGCGTGGCCGTTGACGAAGGCCGCTTCGTCGCTCGCCAGCCACAGCGCCGCAGCGGCAACGTCTTCGGGCTCACCGGCGCGTTGGATCGGCTGCATGTGCGCGAGCATGCCGCGCATCGTCTGCACCGTCGCGTCGGCCTCCTCGGGCGCCAGCCCGAACCCCTTGCCAAAGATCGGCGTCGCGATGCCCCCCGGGCAGAGGCAGTTGACGCGCACGCCACATTCGCCCAGCTCCATCGCTACCGTGCGCGTGAGGTGGATCACCGCCGCCTTTGCGGCGCTGTAGATGTGCGGGCCGTGGCCCGCTCGCAGGCCGGCCACGCTCGCGGTGCTGAGGATGCTGCCGCTGCCCTGGCGCTTCATCACCGGCGCGGCGTGTTTCATGCCGAGGAACACGCCGCGCAGCAGCACGGCCATCGTCGCGTCCCAGCCGTCCGCCTCGAGCTCTTCGATGCCGCCGCCCGGCCCGCCGAAACCCGCGTTGTTGAAGAGCACGTCCAGGCGGCCGAAGCGCTCGAGCGCCAGCTCGACGAAGGCCATCACGTCGCTCTCGCGGCTCACGTCGGCGTGGCGATAGACGGCCGGCTCGCCCAGCGCGTGTGCGAGGCGGCGGCCGCGATCGTCCTGCACGTCAGCGATGACGACCGCGGCGCCCTCGGCCGCGAACAGCCGCGCCGTGGCCTCGCCGATGCCGCTGGCGCCGCCGGTGACGATGGCGACCTTGTCCTGCAGGCGTTTCATGGGCCGCTCCTTGCGAGCTCAGGGTCTTGACCAGAAGGCGGGATCGGGTCTTCCCCCGCCGCCCCGCGATGCCGCCGTGCCCTTCGCGGAGCTGACTCTGCCTCAGCTCACGCTCCGGCGTTCTGAAGGTTGACCTCAATCGACCTTAAGACGATGCTCCGGCCTCGTCGCTGCCCCCGGCGCACCAGCGTCCAAAGGCCTTCGGCATGCCCGCTTCTGCCCTGCGCTTTGGCCACTTCACGCTGCTGCCCGGCGAGCAGCGGCTGCTGCGCGAGGGTGCCGAAGTGCCGCTTGGACCGCGCGCCTTCGCGATGTTGTGCCAGCTGGCGCGGCGTCCTGGGCAGCTCGTCACCAAGGACGAGTTCTTCCAGACCGTCTGGCGCGGGCTCGTGGTCGAGGAGAGCAACCTGCACGTGCAGGTGTCGCTGCTGCGCAAGGCCATCGGCGCCGACGCGGTGCTCAACGTGCCCGGTGCCGGCTACCGCTTCGTGCTGGATGTGCGGGAGGCCGCCGAACCAGAGCCTGAGCGTGAACCGCCCGAAGCCGGCGCGAGCGGGCGTGCCGCCGAGCCAACCTCGACGAGCCGGCCGCCGCTGCGCCGCCTGTCGGTGATCGTGCTGCCCTTCGTCGAATCGCATGCGCCGCCCGAGGAGGCGTATTTCGCCGACGCGATCACCGACGACGTGACGACGCAGCTCTCCAAGATCCACGGCAGCTACGTCATCGGCAGCTCCACGGCGTTGGCGCATAAGGGCGAGAAGCTCGACATCGCGACCGTGGCTCGCGATCTCGGCGTGCGCTACGTGCTGCAGGGCCGAGTGGAGCGCACGGAGGCGAGCGTGGAAGCCAACGTGCGGCTTTCCGATGCGGCCACGGGCGCCGTGGTGTGGTCCGACGTGATCGAGGTGCCCCGCGTCGGCGTCGGCCACATCCGGCACGAGCTGGTGGCGCGGCTGGCCGCGGCGCTGGGCCTGGAGCTGATTGCCGCCGAGGCCGGACGCTCGCTCGTGGGGGGCGCCGACAACCTCGAAGCCCAGGACCTGGTGATGCAGGCGCTCGCCGCCAGCCGGGAGGGTGCGTCGCGGGAACGATACGAAGCCGCGATCCGCCTGTGCGATCACGCGTTGCGACTGCAACCCGACTTTGGTCCGGCGCTGGCCGTGCGAGCCCGCTTCCGGGTCGCCGTCACGGCGGTCTGGCCCGGGCCTGACGACGAGGCCCGCATCGCGCAAGTCGACAGCGACATCACCCGCGCGCTCGCCCAGGACTCGCTGGATGCCCGCAGCCACGCCACGCTGGCGCGCGTGCGCCAGCTCCAGTTCCGCCTCGACGCCGCCAAGGCGGCGCTCGATCAGGCATTGGCGCTGAACCCTTGTGACCCCATGGCCCTGGGCTGGTGCGGCCATTTCCTGATCCTGAGCGGCCAGCCCGACGCGGCGCCAGCGTTGTTGCACCGCGCGCTGACCCTCTCGCCGCGCGACCCCGTGCGCTGGGTGTGGTTCCTGTATCTCGCATGGGCGCACCTGCTGTCGGGCGAGTACGAGCAGGCGCTGCCGTGGTGCGAGAAGGCCCAAGCCTTGATGCCGCGTTGGTGGCCGCTGCTGCACCTGCATGCGGCGGCGTCGGCCCATTTGGATCGGCCGGACGAAGCGCGTGCCGCACTGGCTCGGGCGGAAGAGGTGCCGCAGGGTCGCGAGTACGCGCTTCGCTTCAGGCACAGCCAGAACGAGGAATTCCTGAGTCGACATCGCCAGCACTGGGTGATGGGCCTGCTGAAGGCCGGCCTGCCGGATGCGCTGGAGCGATTCGAAGCGTTCGCGGCGTTCCAGCGGCGCTGCGGCAAGCCCTGAAGGGTCAGGGATCGACTGATTCAGACGCGCTTGAGGCGCGCTTCAGGACCGGCGAGGGGGCGACACGGACACTGGCTGCACCCGTTCAGCCCACCCGAGGAGATTCCGATGAAGGCCGCATCGAACCCGTTCGCCCCCGTGGCCAAGGCGGCCGCTGCCGCAGCCGTCCTCACGCTCGCTGCGCTCGTTGCCAGCCCGGCCCTGGGTCAGGCAAGACCAACCGTCGAGCTTCGCTACACCGCGTCGGCGCCGTTGAAGACGCCTTGGATCATGCAGATCGAACGCTGGGCCAACGCGATCGACGAGGAAAGCCGGGGTGCGGTCAGGATCGCGGTGTTCCATTCGTCGCAGCTCGGCAGCGAGCAGGACACCGTGCAGCAGGTGGCGCGCGGACGCATCGACCTCGGCGGCTTCGCCCTAGGCAATGCAGCGCTGCTCGTGCCTGAGGTCTCGCTGCTGCTGATGCCGCTGTACTTCAAGACGCCGTCCGAAGTGGACTGCGTGCTCGATACGGCCATCACGCCCGCGGTGAGCGAGCTGTTCGCCGCCAAGGGCGTGCAGTTCATCGGCTGGGGCGAGGCGGGTGTGCTGGACCTCGCAGGCAAGCGGCCTTTCGTCGCGCCAGGCGACCTCAAGGGCCTCAAGGCCGGGACCCAGGGAACGAGGATGTACGCCCACTTCTGGTCCGGCCTCGGCGCCAATCCGACGGCGATGAACAGCACCGAGGTCGCTTCGCACTTCCAGACCGGGCTCATCGACGTTGCCGCCACCGTGGCCACCTTGTACGTGCCGGCCGGCATCGGCAAGGTGGCGCCGGTGCTGACGCGGCTCGACCTGGCGCCCCTGCCCACGGTGACCCTGATGAACAAGGCCGCCTGGGACAAGCTGGCCCCCGAGCAGCAACAGGCGATGACGCGGGCCCGCGCGCGCGTGCCCGTGGCTCAGAACCGCCAGGAGATCCGCGACTTCGAGGGACGCATCCGCGGCATGCACGAGAAGGCCGGCGGGCAGGTCGTGCAACTCACGCCCGAGCAGCGCGAAGAGTGGCGCAAGGCCGTCGCGCCGCTGTGGCCGAAGATGGTGCAGGAAGCCGGCCCCGGCGGGCCGAAGTTCTTCGAGCAGATGGAAGCAGGCCGCAAGGCTTGCGAGAAGCGCGGCTGACGTTCGATGCCGGCTTCGGCCTCGCACGCGACGGCCGCGGAAGCGCCGGCCGCGGAAACACCGGCCGAGCCCGCCGCCCCGGTTGCGGTGCGGCGCCTGCTCGGCGCCTGGCACCGCGCCGAGTGCGCCATCGCGGTGGGCGCCTTCGGCCTCATCGCGCTGCTGCTCGTCGTCGACGTGGCCGGGCGCGAGTTCCTGCAGCCGTTGCTGCAGGCGCTCGGCGTCGATGCCGGCCCGATGGGCCTCTACGGCGCGCAGAAGATGGCGGTGTTCGCGCTCGTGCTGGCCACCTACGCGGGCATCGGCATCGCCACCGCGAGCGCGGCGCACCTGGTGCCGCAGGTGGCGTTCGGCCTGGTGCCAGCCCGGTGGAGCGGGGCGATGAACCACGCCGCCGATGCGCTCTCAGGCGTGCTGCTGCTGGCGGCGGCGACTTACAGCGCCGAGCTCGTCATCGGCTCCTACACGACCGGGTTGCGCGCGCCGATGCTGCAGTGGTTCGTGTGGCCGGTGCAGCTCGCGCTGCCCGCCGGCTTCGCCTCGGCGGCGGTGCGCTACGTCTGCTACGCATGCTGGCCGGCGTTGCGGCCGCGGCGGGCGGAAGCGGCCCCATGAACGCACTCTCGGCGCTGGCTCCGCTCGCGCCGCTGGCGCCGTTCACGCCCGTCGTGCTGGTGGCCGCGCTGCTGGTGCTGCGCCAGCCGCTGATGCTCATCCTGCTCGCGCTGGCCGCGCTGGTGCACCTGCAATGGGGCCAGGGCCGGCTCGAGTACATCGCCGAGGACCTGTGGATCGCGCTCGACAAGGAGCTGATCCTCTCGATCCCGATGTTCATGCTGTGCGGCCAGGTGATGACGCGCGGCTCGGCCGCGCAACGGCTCATCCGCATCATGCGCGCGCTGACCCCGCGCATCCCCGGCGGGCTGGCGGTGGCCTGCACGCTCAGCTGCGCGCTCGACGCGTCGATCTCCGGCAGCTCCATCGTCACGATGCTCGCCATCGGCACGGTGATGGTGCCCTCGCTGCTGCAGGCCGGGTACGACAGGCGCTTCTCGCTCGGCGCGGTGATGTCGGGCGGCACGCTCGGCATCATCATTCCGCCGTCGATTCCGATGATCCTGTACGCGCTCGTCACCGAGACGTCGGTGGTCGAGCTGTTCAAGGCCGGCATCGGGCCCGGCCTCCTGCTGACCGCCACGTTTGTGACCTACGCCATGTGGAAGAACCGGCACATGCCGACCGCGCCGTTCGACCGGCGCGAGTTCGGCGCCGCGCTGCGCGAGGGCCTCTGGGCGCTGATGCTGCCGGTGATCCTGCTCGGCGGCATCTACAGCGGCCTGTTCAGCACCACCGAGGCAGCGGCGGTGGCGCTCGCCTATGCCGTGGCGATCGAGCTCTTCGTGCACAAGGCGCTGGCGCCGCGCGAGCTCTACGCCACGGTGCTGGAGGCGGCGCGCTTCGGCGGCGCGCTCTTCCCGGTGATCGCGGTGGCGCTGAGCCTGTCGCTCGTGCTCACCGAGCACCGCGTGCCCACGACGCTGGTGCAGCTCGTGCAGGCGCACATCGACAGCCCCCTCGCCTTCATGGTGGCTATGAACCTGCTGCTGCTGGCGGTGGGCTGTGTCATGACGACCGACGCCGCCATCCTGGTGCTGGCGCCCCTGCTGGCACCGATCGCCGCGGCCTATGGCTACGACAAGGTGCTGTTCGGCATCGTGATGATCCTGAACCTCGAGATCGCCTACCTCACGCCGCCGGTGGGCCTGAACCTCATCGTCGCGATGGGCGCGTTCAAGCAGCCGTTCGGCCTCTTGTGCCGTGCCGCGCTGCCGTTCATCGGGATGATGCTCGGCTGCCTGGCGCTGGTGATCTGGCAGCCGTGGATCGCGATGGGGCTGGTCCGGTAAGTCGCTGCTGCCCGCCGCGGACCTCGCCTGATCCCTTCGACACGGTGGGCTCGCGGCTGCGCCGGCGGCCGCGCTCGGCTGCCTCAGAACGCTTCAGGCCCGGTTTCAGGCCGCTTCAAGACTGAAGGGGCCCCTCGGGTGGACAGTGCCTCCCATCGCAACGCGCCTCGGCGCACCCCCGGGAGAGAAGCCATGAAGACCTCGCTCACGACCCGCGCCGCCGCCCTCGTCGCCTCGCTCCTCGTGACCTTCACGCTGGTGCACCTGATCGCCGGCTACGCGCTGCCCGAGGAGCCGGCCCCCCTGCTGGCCGAGACGACGGTGCGCGGCTGAGTCGTGCGGCCCACGATTGGCCGCCGGGGCGGCCAGGCCGTAAGCTGCGCACCGGGAGGTTTCACCATGGCCCGCATCTGGCGAAGCTTGATCCCGTGGATCGCGGCCGTGGCAGCGGCCCTGGGGGGAGGCGTCGCCGCCGCGGCGCCCGCGGGCGGCAGCGGCGACGGCGACATGCAAGGCCGCAAGGTCCTGCGCTACGCCTTCCCGGCCGCCGAGACAACGTTCGACCCCGTCCAGGTGACGGATGTCTACTCCCGCAACGTGCTCGCGAACCTCTTCGAGGCGCCGCTCGAGTACACCTTCCTCGCCGCGCCGGTGGGCATGCGACCCAACACCGCGGCCGCGATGCCCGAGGTCAGCGCTGACTTCAGGACCTTCACGTTCCGCATCCGGCCGGGCATCTACTTCGCCGACGACCCGGCGTTCAAGGGAAGGAAGCGCGAGCTCGTCGCCGAGGACTATGTCTACTCGATCAAGCGCTTCTACGACCCGCGCTGGAAGAGCGGCGGGCTCTACGTCTTCGAGAACGAGAAGATCCTCGGCCTCTCGGAGCTGCGCAGGAAGGCGCTCGACGGCAAGACGGCGTTCGACTACGACACGCCGGCCGAGGGCCTGCGGGCGCTCGACCGCTACACGTTCCAGGTCAAGCTCGCCGAACCGTCGCCGCGCTTCCTGCAGAACTACGTCTTCGGTGCCTTCGTCGGTGCGCTCGCACGCGAAGTGGTGGAGGCTTACGGCGACCGCATCGGCGAGCATCCGGTAGGGACCGGCCCCTTCATGCTCAAGCAGTGGAAGCGCAGCTCGCTCATCGTGCTCGAGCGCAACCCGCACTACCGCGACGTGCGCTACGACGAGAGCGCGCCGGCCGGCCACGAGCGCCTGGCGCGCGTCGCCGGCCAGCTGAAGGGCCGCCGGCTGCCGATGGTCGACGAGGTGCGCATCTCCATCATCCAGGAGTCGCAGCCACGCTGGCTCTCGTTCCTCAACGAGGAGCAGGACCTGATCGAGGCGGTGCCGGCGGACTTCGCCACCGTGGCCTTCCCGAACAACCGCATCGCGCCCCACCTGGCCCGGCGCGGTGTCTCGATGGTCCGCTACCCGCGGCCCGACGCCACGATCACCTACTTCCAGATGGACGACCCGCTCGTCGGCGGCCACGAGCCGCACAAGGTGGCGCTGCGCCGCGCCATCTCGCTGGCGGTGGACGTGGAACGCGAGATCCGCCAGGCCCGGCGCGGCCAGGCCGTGCCGGCGCAGGGGCCAATTCCGCCGGGCACCTACGGCCACGATCCGAAGCTCAAGACCGAGCTGAGCGATTTCAGCCCCGCGCGCGCCAAGGCCCTGCTCGACCTCTACGGTTACGTCGACCGCAACGGCGACGGTTGGCGCGAGCAGCCCGACGGCTCGCCGCTGGTGCTGCGCTATGCCACTACCCCCGACGGCGTGAGCCGCCAGCACAACGAGCTGTGGCAGAAGAACATGACCGCGATCGGCATCCGGATCGCGTTCGACTTCGCGCAGTGGCCGGAGCAGTGGAAGGCCAGCCGCGCCGGCAAGCTGATGATGTTCGGCTTCGGCTGGGTCAGCGGCGTGCCCGACGGCGACGTGTTCCTCTCGCTGGCCTACGGGCCTAACAAGGGCGGCGCCAACCACAGCCGCTTCGACCTGCCCGCCTACAACGCGCTGTACGAGCGACAGCGCCGCCTGCCAGACGGGCCCGAGCGGCTGGCCGTGATGCAGGACGCCACCCGGCTGCTGGTGGCGCACATGCCGCTCAAGGTCCAGACGCACCGCATCGCGACCGACCTCGCGCACCCCTGGGTGGTGGGCTACCACCGGCACACGTTCAACGGGCCGTTCTGGAAGTACGTCGATATCGACCTCGCCGAACAGCGGCGGCGTGGCGGCGGTGCCCCCTTCTAGGCGACTCCTTCAGAGGCCACTTCCAGGTCTGCGCTCTCGCCGGCGCCCGGCGGCTCAACGCACCGGCCGCGGCAGGCAGTCGGCGGCCAGCTGCATCACCGCCGTCTGATCGAGCGCGCGGCCTTCGTCGAAGGCCTTTGCATATGCCTCTGCGGGCGCGGCCGCGCGCGCCTGAGCGAAGTACCGCGCCAGCGGTGCCAAGTCGATCGGCTCCAGGCGCTGGCCGGTGCGCTGCAGCTGTGCCTCGGCCGCGCCATGCAGGCGCGCCGCCGCAACGGGGTCGTTGGCCGCGGCATGCAGGGCTGCCGCGATGTGCAGGATGAAGGCGACTTCGTCGGCCGCAAAGTCGCCACGTGAGCGCAGTTCGATGACGTGCTCAATCCAGCCACGGGCCGCGTCGAGGTCCGGGCGCGCCAGCGCCAGCAGCGCCAGGTTCACCACGCTGTTGATGACGTGGTCGACGCGGCCATCCCGGGTGTATTCGTCCAGGTTCTGTCGGTACAGGGCTTCGGCCTCGTCCAGCCGACCCAGCGCGCGCAGGGTCTCTGCCTTCATGTGCCGCGCGCTGAACAACCGAGCCGGCTGCTGCTCGGCCAGCGCCTCCAGCGCCTGGACGCACGACCAGGCTCGCGCCATGTCACCCAGCGCCAGGGTCACCATCGTCAACGTGCGTAGCGCGCCGAATTCGCCGTCCTGGTCACCCAGGGCGCGCGCGAGCTGCAATCGTTCTTCGGCCAATTCCATGGCCCGGCGATAGCGGCCGGTGCGCGTGGCCGTGTGGTCCAAGGCCGCCAGTGCCACGATCCGGCTGGCGCCTCGAAGCTCGGCGCCGGCGGCCGCAAACATCGCTTCGAGCAGCGTGTGGCCGACCTCCAGCAACCCTCGCCGATGCCAGTAGGCCCCCAGCGAGTGGGCCAGGCTCCAGGCAAGCGTCGGTTCGCCCCCGCTGGCGCCATGCCGGAGCGCCGCGATCAGGTTGTCGCGGTCGGCATCGAGCAGCCCCGCCGCGCGGGTGCGCACCGCGGGGTCGGCATGGTCCACGAGCTCGCGGGCGCGTTTCTCGAAGAACGCCAGGTGCCGAACGCGCGCGTCGCTCCCCTTGGCACTCTCGTCCAGCCGCTGCAGCGCAAACAGGCGCACCGTCTCCAGCATCCGATGGCGCGGCTGCGTTTCGTCCGAGCTCAGCGCGATCAGCGACATTGCGGCCAGGCTCGACAGCTGCTCGATGACCTCGGGTTCGGTGGCGTCACCTGCCGAGACGAACACCGCCGCCTCGACCGTCGAGCCGCCGCTGAACACCGAAAGCCTTTGCAGCAGCCGCTGCTCGTCGGCGCTCAGGTGCTCGTAGCTCCAGCGCACCACCGCATCGAGCGTCTGCTGCCGCGGCAGGGCGCGGCGCCCGCCGGTCAGCAGCCGGAAGCGATCGTCCAGCCGGGCCTGCAACTGCTCCACCGACAACACGCTCAGCCGCGCTGCTGCCAGCTCCAGGGCCAGCGGAATGCCGTCCAGGCGCCGGCAGACTTCGTGCACCGCAACTGCGTTGCGCTCGTCGACCTCGAACGCGGGATTCACCGCGCGCGCCCGGTCGGCGAAGAGCCGCACCGCGTCGCACTCGCGCAGCGCCGTCACGTCCTCGGCGGCGGCCAGCGCCAGCGCCCCCACCGGCAGCAGGCGCTCGCCTTCCAGGCCCAGCGCCTCGCGGCTGGTGACCAGCACGCGCAGGCCCTCGCAGTGGCCGAGCAGCGCGTCGACCAGCGCCGCCACCGGCTCCAGCAGGTGCTCGCAGTTGTCGAGCACCAGCAGGCGCCGCGAAGCGCGCAGGCGCTCCTGCAGGAGCCGCAGCAGCGGCGTGCCCGGGACCGGCAGGATGCCCAGGCCACTGGCGACCATGGCCTCGACGTCCTGTGCATCACCCACCGCTGCCAGGTCGACGAAGGCGACACCGTCGCGGACGAGCTCGCCCAACTGCGCCTGCGCCGCGCGCGCGATCTCCAGCGCCAGCCGCGTCTTGCCACTGCCGCCGATGCCGATCAAGGTGAGCAGCGGGCCGTCGCGCAGGTGCGCCAGCGCTTGCCGCCGTTCGCGCTCGCGCCCAAAGAAGGTGGTGCGCAGCTTCGGCAGCGACGAAGCAGGTCCGTGCCCGGCCGCATCCATGGCCGCGGCGCCCGGCGCCGCCGGGCTCGGCTCCGGCGCGGCAACGAAGCGGTAGCCGCGCGCCGGGATGGTGGCGATCGCGCCCATGCCCAGCAGCTTGCGCAGCGCGCTGATCTGCACCTGGAGGTTGTTCTCCTCGACGACCAGGCCCGCCCAGACCTTGCCGATCAGCTCGTCCTTCCCGACCACGCGGTCGCGGTGCTCGAGCAGCACGAGCAGCACGTCGAGCGCGCGCGCGCCAAGCGACACCGGGCGGCCGTCGACCAGCACCTGGCGCTGCGCCGCGCGGACCTCGACCGCTCCGAAGCGCAAGGCTTCTTCCATCGCCACCTCTGAGGCTCCCGGTTGTGGCGCTCGCCTCCTTTCGCGCTGCGGGTGGGCGAAGCGGCTGACTCGGGGCGAACTGACAGCGCAGCGAGCGTAGCCGCATCCCTTGCCGCGGCACAACGGATATCGAGGCGTCCGGCGAGCGCGCGGTCGCGCCAGCGGCCTCAGGACGTTTCAGCAGCAACTTCAGCCGGCTTAAAGACCTGAAGGGCCCCTCGGGCGGACAGTCCATCCCATCGCAACGCACCTCGGTGCACCACCCGGAGAGAAGCCATGAAGACCTCGCTCAAGACCCGCGCCCTGGCCCTCGCCGCCTCGCTCCTCGTGACGACCACGATGGTGCACCTGATCGCCAGCTACGCCCTTCCCGAGGCGCCGGCCCCCGTGCTGGCCCAGGCCACGCCGCGCGGCTGAGAGCGCGGCATCCAGCTCGGCGCCGGGCAGGTTCGCGCGCCGGCTTTTCCTTCCACCCACGCCAAGGAGAGTTCCATGAAGCGCACGACGATGTCCTCCATCGCCTCCACGATCCTGCTCACGACCTTCGCCGGCGCAGCCTTCGCACAGCAGGAGGTCGCCGCCACGCAGAGCATCGAGGTGACCGCGCCGCGCGCCAGCGTGCGTGTGGCCTGCCGCAGCGTCGACGAGCAGCTGCAGGACATGCTGGGCCACGTCGCCTGGCGCGAAGCGGAAGGCGGCACGCTCGATGTCTCGTTCACCATCGCCGACGATCGGGTCGAGGCGGTGCAGGTGAGCGGCGGCCCCCTCGCGTACCGCCGCGCCACGGCCGGTGCCGTGCATCGCCTGGACTGCCACAGCGGCGGCCAGGGCCGCCAGTCGGTTCGCATGCAGGTGGTCTTCCTTGACCGCGAGGCCTCGGCGCAGCGCGAGCGCATCGTGGCCGTCGAGCCGGCGCTGTTGGCACGCCGTTGAAGGTCGAGGACAGCCGACAGGCCCGCGGGCCTTGCGCCGTTGCAACCGCGGGCCTGGCGGTGTCACCATGACCCGCCTGCGGCAGGCCTCGCTTCGGTGGACGGCGGCAGCTTGCACCCGGACGAAGGCGGGCCGAGCTCCTGCAGGACCGATGTCCACGACCGCCGGGCGTCGAGGCTCGGGCTGAAGGTGCGGAGGCATCGGCATGATCGGTATGCGCAAACGCCTGACGCGGTGGATCGCGGCGACAGCGCTGGCCCTGCTGGGTGGCGTCGCGGCCGCGGCAGGCGGAAACGGCGACGCCCGGGAACGCAAGATCCTGCGCTACGCCTTCGCGGCCGCGGAGACGGCGTTCGACCCGGTGCAGGTGACCGATCTGTACTCCAACACCTTGCTGGAGGGGATCTTCGAGGCGCCGCTCGAGTACACCTTCCTCGCCGCACCGGTGGGCACGCGGCCCAACACCGCGGCCGCGATGCCCGAGGTCAGTGCCGATTTCACGACCTTCACGTTTCGCCTGCGGCCGGGGATCTACTTCGCCGACGACCCGGCGTTCAAGGGCAGGAAGCGCGAGCTCGTCGCCGAGGACTACGTCTATTCGATCAAGCGCTTCTACGACCCGCGCTGGAAGAGCGGCAAGCTCTACCTGTTCGAGAACGAGAAGATCCTCGGGCTTTCGGAGCTGCGCAAGAAGGCCATCGACGGCAAGCAGCCGTTCGACTACGACACGCCCGCCGAGGGGCTGCGCGCGCTGGACCGCTACACCTTCCAGATCCGCCTTGCCGAGCCCTCACCGCGCTTCCTGCAGAACTACGTGCTCGGCTCTCTGGCTGGAGCGCTGGCGCGCGAAGTGGTCGAGGCCTATGGCGAGGGCATCGGCGAGCACCCGGTGGGTACGGGCCCGTTCATGCTCAAGCAATGGAAGCGCAGCTCGCGCATCGTGCTCGTGCGCAACCCGAACTTCCGCGACAGGCGCTACGACGAAAGCCCGCCGGCCGGCAGCGAGCCCCTGGCGCAGATCGCCCGCCGTTTCAAGGGCCGCCGGCTGCCGATGATCGACGAGGTGCACATCTCGATCATCGAGGAGTCGCAGCCGCGGTGGCTCGCGTTCCTCGACGGCGAGCAGGACCTGATCGAGGCCGTGCCGCCGGACTTCGCCCCCGTGGCGTTCCCCAACAACCGCCTGGCGCCCAATCTGGCTCGGCGCGGCATCACGATGGCCCGCTACGCGCGGCCCGACGCCACGATCACCTACTTCCAGATGGACGACCCGGTGGTCGGCGGCTACGAGCCGCACAAGGTGGCGCTGCGCCGCGCCATCTCGCTGGCGGTGGACGTGGAGCGCGAGATCCGCCTCGCCCGGCGCGGCCAGGCCGTGGCGGCGCAGGGGCCGATTCCGCCGGGCCTCTTCGGCCACGACCCGCGGTTCAAGACGGCGCTCAGCGACTTCAGCCGCGCCCGCGCCAAGGCGCTGCTCGACCTGTACGGCTACGTCGACCGCAACGGCGACGGCTGGCGCGAGCAGCCCGACGGCTCGCCGCTGGTGCTGCGCTACGCCACGACACCGGACCAGTTGAGTCGTCAGTTCGCCGAGCTGTGGCAGGAGAACATGAACGCGGTCGGGCTGAAGATCGCGTTCGACTACGCCCAGTGGCCGGAGCAGTTGAAGGCCAGCCGCGCCGGCAAGCTGATGATGTTCGGCTTCGGGTGGGCTGGCGCCACGCCTGACGGCGACACCTTCCTGTCGCTGGGCTATGGGGCCAACAAGGGCGGCTCCAACCACAGCCGCTTCGACCTGAGCGCCTACAACGCCTTGTACGAGAAGCAGCGCCTCCTGCCTGATGGGCCCGAACGGCTGGCCGTGATGCAGGAGGCGACGCGCCTGCTGGTGGCGTACATGCCGCTGAAGATCCAGACGCATCGCATCGCGACCGATCTGGCGCACCCGTGGGTGGTGGGCTACCACCGGCACACGTTCAACGGCCTGTTCTGGAAGTACGTCGATATTGATGTCGCCGAACAGCGGCGGCGTGGCGGCGGTGCTCCCTTCTAGGCGACTCCTTCAGAGGCCACTTGCAGGCCTGCGCCCTCGCCGGCGCTTGGCGACTCAACGCGCCGGGCGCGGCAAGCAGTCGGCGGCCAGCTGCATCACCGCCGCCTGATCGAGGGCGCGGCCTTCCTCGAAAGCCTTCGCATAGTCCTCGGCGGGGATGGCCGCGCGCGCCTGCGCGAGGTACGGCGCCAGCGGTGCCAGGTCGATCGGCTCGAGCCTCTGGCCAGTGAGCTGCTGCAGCGCCTCTGCCGCGCCGTGCAGGCGCGCTGCCATCACCCCCTCGTTGGCCGCGGCATGCAGGGCCGCGGCCACGAGCAGGAGGTGCAGCACGCCGTGGGCGCCGTGGTCTCCTTGCCTGCGAACTTCGACGAGGCGCTCGATCCATGCCCGGGCGGCGTCGAGATCCGGGCGCGCGAGCTCGAGCAGCGCCAGGTTGATGGCGGCGACGATGGTGTCCATGGCGGCGCCTTCGTCCAGGTTCTGCCGGTACAGGGGCTCGGCCTCGTCGAGGCGACCCAGGGCACGCAACGTCTCTGCCTTGTAATGCCGTACGTCGCCCGCGCTCTGCGGCCGGCGGGCGGCCAACGCCTCCATCGACTCGACGTGCGACCAGGCTTGCGGTGCATCGTCCAGCGCCAGCGCCGCGACCACCATGCCGATCTGCGCGTTGATCTCGGCCTCTCGATCGCCGAGGGCCCGCGAGAGCTGCAACTGTTCTTCCGTCAGCTCCCTGCCGCGTCGAAAGCGGCCGGTCGTGTTGGCGACGGTTCGCACGGCTCGAAGCGCTGCCAACCGGGCTGCGCCCTGAATCGCAGGCTGCGTCGACGAGAGCATCGCTTCAAGGAGGGAGTATCCGAGCTCGGCCATCCCGCGCTTCTCCCAGTACCGCCCCAGCGAACTCGCCAGGCGCCAGGCCGCCTGCGCATCGCCCCCGCCGGCACCATGACGAAGGGCCGCGATCACGTTGTCGCGGTCGGCATCGAGCAGCGCCGACGCGCTGGCACGGACCACAGGGTCGGCGTGATGGCCCAGGTCGCCGGCCCGCTTCTCGAAGAACGCCAGGTGCCGGTCGCGCGCCTCACCGGCCAGTCCGCTCTCGTCCAGGCGCTCGAGTGCAAACAGGCGCACCGTCTCCAGCATCCGGTGGCGCGGCTGCGGCCCGTCGGAGCTCAAGGCGATCAGCGACTTCGCGGCCAGGTCCGAGAGCTGTTCGATGACCTGAGGCTCCGACGCGTCACCTGCCGAGACGAACACCGCCGCCTCGACCGTCGAGCCGCCGCTGAACACCGCGAGCCTTTGCAGCAGCCGCTGCTCGTCGGCGCTCAGGTGCTCGTAGCTCCAGCGCACCACCGCATCGAGCGTCTGCTGGCGCGGCAGGGCGCGGCGCCCGCCAGTCAGCAGGCGGAAGCGGTCGTCGAGCCGGTCCCGCAGTTGTTCCACGGACAACACGCTCAGGCGCGCCGCGGCCAGCTCGAGGGCCAGCGGAATGCCGTCCAGGCGCCGACAGACCTCGTGCACCGCCGCGGCGTTGCGTTCGTCGACGGCGAACTCCGGGTTCACGAGGAGCGCCCGGTCGGCGAAGAGCCTCACCGCATCGCACTCTTGCAGCGCCGTCACGTCCTCGGCGGCGGCCAGCGCCAGCGCCCCCACCGGCAGCAGGCGCTCGCCCTCCAGGCCCAGCGCCTCGCGGCTGGTGACGAGCACGCGCAAGCCGTCGCACTGGCCCAGCAGCGCATCGACGAGCTTCGCCACTGGCTCCAGCAGGTGCTCGCAGTTGTCGAGCACGAGCAGCTGCCGCGAGCGGCGCAGCCGCTCCTGCAGCAGCTGCAGGAGCGGTGTGCCCGGCACCGGCAGGACGCCCAGGCCGCTGGCGACGATGGCCTCGACATCCTGCGGGTCGCCGACGGCGGCCAGGTCGACGAAGGCGACGCCATCGGGGAGCTGCGGCTGCACGTCGCGGGCGATCTCCAGCGCCAGCCGCGTCTTGCCGCTGCCGCCGATGCCGATCAAGGTGAGCAGCGCGTGCTCGTGCAGGTGCGCCAGCGCCTGGCGCCTCTCGCGCTCGCGCCCGAAGAAGGGCGAGCGGTGCCTCGGCAGCGAGATGGCCGGTCCACGCTCGGCCGCGTCGGCCCCACCGGCGGCGTCGGCCGCCTGCACGGCCTGGCCGATGGGGCTCGGGTCCGACTGGGCGACGAAGCGGTAGCCGCGCGCCGGGATCGTCGCGATCGCGCCGACGCCCAGCAGCTTGCGCAGCGCGCTGACCTGCACTTGCAGGTTGTTCTCCTCGACGACGAGGCCCGCCCAGACCTTGCCGATCAGCTCGTCCTTCCCGACCACGCGGTCGCGGTGCTCCAGCAGCATGAGCAGCACGTCCAGCGCGCGCGAGCCGAGCGGCGCCGGGCGGCCGTCGACGAGCACCTGGCGCTGCGCCGCGCGGACCTCGACTGCTCCGAAGCGGAGGGCTTCTTCCATCGTCACGCCAGCGTAGCGGCACCCCTTCGGGCGGCGCAACGGGTGTTTCGACGGCGGGCGCCTTGGACGCCGGCAGCCGCGGAAGGCCGGGCCGCGCGACCTCGGCGGTGTTCGCCGCGCGGCGGCGCCGCCGCCCGTTTGCGTGCGCCCTTCAGGCCTGCCGGCTCGCCGAGCCGGGGGCCATGGCGCTCACGACGGCCGCGTCGGCCAGCGAGTCGAACGCGGCGAGCACGGCGCCGAGGATCGTGGTCGAGACCACGAGGCTCGCGATCGTGGCGGCCAGGCGCGACAGGCTGGACAGGCGCCCGGGCCGGCAGGCGTTGCGGGTGACTTGCATGATGAGCTCCCTTGGGGTGGCTGCTGCGGTGGGCGTCACTGTCCACCCGCAGCCCCTGAAGGGTCCTTCAGGCCGCATCCAGCGTTCTGGAGCGTTCTGAAGCGGAGGGCCGGGCGGTAGCGGGGTGTGTCACGCGGCGCGACGGGCGTCAGCCGACTGCGGTATCCCGGTCCGCGCCGGCATCCACCTCCGCGAACGCGAGGCCCGCAACGTCTTCGTCGGGCAGCCTTGCGCCCTCGGCATGCAGCCGCTCGAACAACGCGTCGCCCAGCGCCGCGCGGGCCAAGCCTGCGGCGCGCGCGATGGCAGCCGCCTCGTTCGGCTGGCGCGGGCTCGCGGCCGCATTGCGCGCGTCGGCGTAGCCGGCCAGGCGCGCCGCGGCGCGGCAGCGGTGCTCGAGCGCAGCCAGCAGCGCCAGGTAGTCCGCGTAGGCCATCTGTGCAAAGAACGTCGCCGCGCGGCCCCAGCCGGCCTGCAGCGCGGCGCGGGCGCGCGCCGTGTCGTCGAGGGCCAGCCACGCCGCGCCGAGGTTGAGCCGGGCCCACGTCAGGCTCCTCGGGTCGCGGCCGCCCTCGAGCGCCTCGACCAGCGCCGCGCCATCGCGCGCGGCCGCGGCGGCGTTGCCGGCGGCGAGTTCCAGGTCGACGAGGTTCGCCTGCGTCATGAAGCTCGGATCGCCGGCCGAGCGACGGATCGCCAGGTCCGCGCGCCCGAGTCGAAGGGCGGCTGCCGGATCGTCCGACGCCGCGGCGAACGCGTACTCTGCCTCCGAGAGCCGCAAGCGCCGCAGCGGCGGCCAGGCAGCGTCTTCGAGCTTGCGGGCCTGCATGAGCGCCGCACCGGCCGTGTCCAGATCCGACGTGCGGGCGGCGTTCAAGGCCAGGTTGCTCAGGGCTTCGTAGCGCAACCAGCGCGCATCGGCATCGTCGGCCAGTGCGCGTGTGTCCTCGACGGCTCGTCGGGCGGCCCGCATAGCGCGTGCGGCGTTCGAGCTGTGGAAGTGGGTCGAGACGAGCACGCCCATTCGCACGCGCAAGTCGACGCGCGCCACGCCTGCCAACAACGGCTCGCACCGATCGCAGATGCGGCCGCGCTCGTCGTGCAGCGCCAGGGGCAACGCGCGAAACAGGGTGGCGGCGATCGTCAGCGCCGCCGTGGCATCGCCCTCGGCGAGCGCCCAGGCAAGGGCCTGACGTCCGTTGTCCAGGTCGGCGGACAGCCGCGTCATCCATTCTTCGACGCCGATGCTGCCGTCGTAGCGCTCGTGCAGCGCGGCGTCGAAGCGCGCGGCCACCGCCCGCGCATGGCGGCGGCGCACTTCGGCCTCCTCGCCGGCCTCGCGCAGGCGTTCCAGGGCGTACAACCGCGTCGTGTCCAGCAGGCGGTAGCGCGGCTCGGTGCCGGCTTCGGGGGCCTGCGGCTCGGGCGTCGTCAGAGGCGTCAGAGCCACCACCAGCGAGCGCTCCACCAGCAGCGCCAGCGCGTCCAGCACCGTCCACTCGTCGAGCGCATCGTCGGCCAGCACGCGCCGCACCATCGCCAGCGAGCCGCTGCCGGCGAAGACGGCCAGGCGGCGGAACACCGTGCGCTCGGCCTCGTCGAGAAAGCCGTGGCTCCACTCGAGCGTGGCGCGCAGCGTCTGGTGGCGCGCCGGGCCGCGGCGGTGGCGGCCGCCGCCGAGCAGCCTGAGCCGCTCGTCCATCGAAGCCGCCAGCTGTGCCACGCCGAACATCGGCGCGCGCGCGGCGGCCAGCTCGAGGGCCAGCGGCAGGCCGTCCAGGCGCCGGCACAGCTCGATGGCCGCCGGCCCGGTGGCCTCGGTCAGCCCGAAGCGGTGGTCGGCCGCGCGCGCGCGCTCGACGAACAGCGCCACCGCGCCGAAGCCGAGCACCTCGGCCAGCGGCAGCGGGCCCGGCGGCACGGCCAGGGCCTCGAGCCGGTACACCCACTCCAGCGGCAGCTTCAGCGGCGCTTGGCTGGTAACGACGAGCCGCAGCGCCGGCGCCGCGTCCAGCAGCGCCTGCGCGGCCTCGGCCGTGCCGTCCAGCAGGTGTTCGGCGTTGTCCAGTGCCACCAGCATGTCCAGCGGCGCGACGGCGCTGCAAAGGCCCTGCAGCGCCTTGCCGGAGCCTACGCGCACGCCCAGCGCCGCGCCGATGGCCGAAGGGACCGCCGCGGCGTCGGTGACGTTGGACAGGTCCACCCAGCACACGCCGTGCGGGAAGGCGTGCTGGCGGCCGTGCAGGAAGGCCTGCGCCAGGCGCGTCTTGCCCATGCCGCCGGCGCCGACGATGCTGATGAGGCGGTGGCGGGCCGCCAGCTCGCCGAGGGCGGCGAGGTCATCGGCGCGGCCGATCAGCGGCGGCAGCTCGGCGGGCAAGTGCGTGTGCAGCGCCGGCGCGGCCACATCGGCGGGTGTGTCCGCCTCGGGCGGCAAGCGGACCGGCGACGACGCCGCCGCCCCTGCAGCGGGTGCGGGCGACGCAGCAGACTCGACCGCCGCCGCCCGTGCGGTGAACCGGTAGCCGCGCCCGGGGATCGTCGCGATCACCTCGCCGCCCAGCACCTTGCGCAGCGCGCTGATCTGCGTGGCGAGGTTGCCTTCCTCGACCACCACATCGGGCCACACCGCCTCGATCAGCACCTGCTTGGTCAGCAGTTCGCCCGGCCGTGCGGCCAGCGCCACCAGCAGGTCGAAGGCACGCGCACCAAGCGCGGCCGGCTGGCCGTCGACCCGCAACCGGCGTTCGAGCGGCTGCAGCTCGAAACGGCCGCCGGGGCCGAAGCGGAACGCTTCTCCCATCGTCACGCCCGACGCTCCTCGTTGCAGCAGCTCGCCCCCTTTTCCCCTATGGGTGCCCTCGAGGCGCGGCACGCGGATGCACGGCCGCCCGGTGCAAACGAGCTGCCGAGCGAAGCGAGCATACGAGCCCTGAGGCCGGTCGAGGGTGCGGTGCAGCGATGGAATGGTTGCCACTCACGCCGCCCCTCCTCGCCGAGGCGCTCATCGAGGATCCTGCCGTTCGACGTCGACCCACTGGTACCAGTCGAAGCGGAACGGGTTGCGCCGGTAACCCCGCACCCACGGCTGCGCCAGTTCGCAGGCGATGCGGTGCCAGCGCACCTTGTACGGCATGTACGCCACGGCCAGCTTCTTCGCCTGCACGAAGAGCGCCTCGCGCTCGGGACCATCGGGCAGCTCGTCGAGCCTTTCGTACAGCGCATCGAACGCCGACAGGCGAAAGCGGGCCAGGTTGGCTCCGCCCGATGCCGGCCCGTACCACGGCGTCAGGGCGCCGAGTCCGTCGGGCGACGCAGCGACAAGGCGGTAGGTCCACATCGACAGGCGACCGGCGCGCGCGGCCTTGACGTTCTCGGCGAATTTCGCCGGCGCGAAGCGCAGCCGCACCCCGATGGCGTCGAAGGCGAGCTTCATCAGCTCGTCGAGCCGGCGCGACCGCTGCTCGGGCTGCGTCGCCATCGTCACCTCGAGCGGCGTGCCGTCGGGCCGCTCGCGCCAGCCGTCGCCGTCGCGGTCGGTGTAGCCGTGCAGGTCGAGCAGTGCCTTCGCCTTCGCCGGGCTGTGTTCGCCCATCTCGCTGGCGAAGCCGGCGTCGTAGCCGCTGCAACCGGGGTACACCGGCGAGTGCGCCACGGCGGCGCTCCCGCCTTGCAGCAGGCGGATTTCGCGCGGCCCGTCCAGCGCCAGCGCGAGGGCGCGGCGCAGCGCGATGCGCTCGGGTTGCAGCCCGCCGAGCACGGGGTCGTCGAGGTTGAACATCGTGCGCGATGCCCCCGGCTCGGCGTAGCGCCACGCGTGCACGCCGCGCGCGGCCAGGTAGGGCGCCAGCTCGCCATGGGGCATGGCCAGGCTGGCGAACTCGCCGGGCACCTCGATCACGTCGAGCCCGCCTTCGAGGAAGGCGAGCCAGCGCGGCTGGTCCTCTTCGATGAACGAGATCTCGACCCGGTCGGCCAGAGGCAGCGCTCGCCCTGCCAGGCGCGCGGCGATGGCCTGCCCCTGGGCGTCGTCCTCGGCCGGCTGCGCCGCCCAGCGCATTTCGCGGAACGCCGGGTTGCGCTCGAGCACCATGCGCGACGCGCGACGCCACTCCGCGAGCCGGTACGCCCCGGTGCCCACTGGATGCTCGGGCAACGCGTCGCCGTAGCGCTCGACCACCTCGCGCGCCTGCGCGCCGCGCGACGGCGCCACCAGCGCGTACGGCAGCCGCGGCCGCGGCGCCTCCAGCTCGATGCGCAACGTGCTGCGGTCGAGCGCGCGCAAGCCCTCGATGCGCGCGTCGTAGTCGAACGGCCGCTTCGCTTCGAGCGCACGCTGCCGGGCCGCGGCCAGCCCGCGGATGCGCAACGGCTCGACGTTGCCCCACAGCAGGCTGGCGTTGCGCGGGTCGGCGATGCGCTGCAGCGCGTAGACGTAGTCGGCCGCGACCAGCTCGCGTGGCCGGCCACCGAACGCGGGGTCGTCGGCGAAGCGGATGCCTGGCTGCAGGCGGATCGTCCACTGCCTGAAGTCGGCCGAATGCTCCGGCATCGCAGCCGCCGTCAGGGGCACCAGCCGCGCGCCCGGCGCCAGCGGGTCGTAGTTGTAAAGCGGCTCGAAGATGTGCGCCGCAACGTCCTGAGCGTAGCCGTCGCTCGGCCGCACCGGGTCGAGCCCGCCGACCGTGACCGGCAGCGCGACGCGCAGCGTCTTCGGCGCGGCGCCGGCGGAGCGCGAAGGCCCGCTGCGGGCGAACGCGCGCGTCGCCGCGCCAAGGGCAAGCGCTGCCGGAACGCGGACGCGGCTGCGTGCTGGCGGCTCGTTCACCCGGATGGCCTTGGCGCTGCACGCTTCGGCACTTGGCCCTCCGGCGGGCGGCGCGGGCTCATGCGCCTCGCCACCGTTCGCGAGACGGCCGCACGTCGACGCGGCCGAAGCGATGCATGGGGACTCTCAAGCGGCTCCTCCTGGCGCGGAATCTATCCGTGCCGCTGCGGTCGCGCCAGCGCCTTCAAACGCGCCCGGGGCGGCGGCTGAAGGACTTCAGGGTCGCCGCCGATCTCTATGCCTTTCCGGGCCGGTGAGGGCGCGTCGGCCTGGGACTCTCACGCCTGCCGCTGCCCACCCGGCCAACCCGGCTCAGACCGGCAGAGCGTTGCGACCGAGGGCCACCGACGAACACCCTGGGTCGCGTCATGCCCGGCCGACCGGTCTGTGGATCACCGGGTTCTCGGCCTTGACTGCTGCAGACAGGTCTCTAGGCTGCCCGATACCGCGAACCGGGATCGGTTTCGCTTCATCGCCAAGGCGAGTTCGGAGGCTGTTATGCGCCGCTCCTGCGTACTTCGAATCCGTGCGCGATCCGCTGTGGCGTCCTCTGAGATGCGGACGGCTCCGCACCTGGCGAGACTGATCGTCCACCGCGTCATCGCCGCCAGCGTCGTCTGTGCTCCCACGGCCACTCTTGCGGCTGGCGACGGCGGGTGGCCCGTCTTCGGTGGCAATCTGCAGAACACCCATCACGCTTCGACCGAGGCGAAGATCTCGCCCGCCAGGGTTTCGCGCCTGCGGGTCAAATGGGTCTACCAGACGACCCCGGACCAACCAGGCGCAGGGGTCCTGCCCAACACCACGGGCGACGTCGGCGTGCCGCCCGCCATCAAGGACGGCGTGCTCTACTTCCCCGACTGGGCCGGCTACCTGCATGCCGTTCGCGCCACGGACGGCAGCCTGGTGTGGAAGAGATTCCTGCCGCTCGACTACTCGCGGCCCGGCAAGTTCATGATGCTGTCGCGCAATACGCCAGCCATCGCGGGGGATCGGCTGATCATCGGCAGCGAGAAGCACTTCTCCCTCGCCACGTGCCCGCAGGGTGCGCCCGCCTGCATTCCCAACACCGGCGCGGTGGTGGCCGCGATCGACCGCCAGACCGGCAACCTGCTTTGGAGCACCCGCGTCGACGCTCACCCCGCAGCGAAGATCACATCGTCGCCGATCGTCGTGGGCAAGCAGGTGATCGTCGGCGTCTCCAGCTGGGAAGAGGACCTGGCCATCACCGCGTCGGCCGCGCAGTTCGGCGGCTCGCCGAACGAGCCCTATCCCTGCTGCTCGTTCCGCGGCAGCGTCGTCTCGCTCGACCTGATGGACGGCCGGTTGAACTGGCAGACCTTCACCACCCCCGGCACCGACGTGCCTGCGGGTTTGCTCGCCCCGGGCGAGGTCGGCTACCGCGGCGCGGTGGTCTACGGCAGCAGCCCGGCGGTGGATTTCAGGCGCGGCCAGGTCTACGTGGCCACGGGCAACAACTACGTCGTGCCAAAGAAGGCCGAGCAATGCGAGCGCCACCGGCTCGATCCCACCGGTTTTCCGGCGCCCGAGCTGCCCGCGGCACTGACCTGCGAGAACCTGAACGACCGGGTCGGCAACCACGTCGATTCGATGCTCGCGCTCGACTTGCGCAGCGGTCGTATCCGTTGGGCCTTCCGCGCGCGCGCCTACGATTCGTGGGTTCATTCGTGCGCGATCCCCGACTTCTATCTGGCCGGATTTCCGCCCGTGCTCGGCTTCGGGGCGCCGGAAGGCAACCTCGCCTCGTGCCCGAGCTTGCCCGGGCCCGACTTCGGCTTCGGGCAAGCGCCGATGCTGATCGAGAACGTCGCCATGCCCGATGGCCGCCGGCGCGACCTCGTCGGTGCGGGAGAGAAGAGTGGCATCTTCTGGGCGCTCGACCCCGACACGGGCGGCCTGGTCTGGTCCACCAAGGTCGGCCCGGGCGGCATCCTCGGCGGCATGCAGTGGGGCTCGGCGACGGACGGGCGCCTCATCTACACGGCCAACTCGAACGCCAACAACGCCAACCGCGACCGGGCCCTGCCGTTCTATGGCAACCCGCTGGATCCGATCTATCCCGGCTTCCCGGGCTTCCTGAATGCGCAGACGCAGCCCAGCGGCCCCGGGTTCGACGGCGGTGCGTGGACGTTGATCAACCCGCCCGCAGACACGGTGCCGGACAACATCTCCACGTTCGTCGACGGCAGCCGCCTCAAGACCATCACCGGCTTCTGGAGCGCACTGGATGCCGCGACGGGCCGCATCGTCTGGCAGCGGCCGGTGCCCACCGAGGGGCGGCCGCCCATCAGCAGCCCTTTGCAGACCGTGCCGCCTGCCGGTGCCCTGCATGGCTCGGTCACGCTGGCCAACGGTGTCCTGTTCGGCGGGGCTGCCGATGGGCTGGGCTCGATGTACGCGATGGAGGCGAGCTCCGGCAGGATCCTCTTCAGGCACCGCGCGCAGTTCGAAGGCCGTGACGGGGGTTCGATCGAGGCTTCGCCCGCGGTGGTCGACGGGGTCGTCTACTGGGGCACCGGGGCCAGCCGCGGGGGCATCTTCTCGACCCCGTTCCTGCAGGCGGTCACCGGGGTCCCCTTCACGTTCGGCGGCACGGAGTTGCGCAACAACAAGCTCTACGCGTTCGAGTTGGCGCCCTGAAGCACCGTCAGGCGTTGCGCTGGACGAGCCGGGGGCCGCCCGTCACTGGCGCGTGGCCGGCGCGGCGGCGGGCCGCTCGGCCCGCTGAAGCAGGGCGCGGGCGACGTCCTCGGTGATGTCGATCGGCACCACGGCCGGCGACCTCGTCCAAAGGACACCCTCCGTCTTCACGAGCAGCGTGAGCCCCCTTTCGCGCGCCACCTCTGCCGCCACCTCGCTCACGTGGGCGAGCAGTTCATCCCCCAGGCGCTTCTGAGCCGCTTCGAGGTCTCGGCGGTAGGCGCTCTGGGCCTCGGCCGCCGACCGTGACTCCTGCCAGATCCGCTCCTCGAGCTCGGTGCGCTCCTGGCCCTCGGCGCGCTGGGCGCGATCGCGCAACTTTCCCAGTTCGATGAGGCGCCGCCGGAGCTCGCGCCGCCGACCTTCGAACTCGGCCCCGATACCCACCGTGAGCGTCATCGCCAGCGGCGAGCGCTGGAAGGCCTGCCGCAGGTCGACGACGCCCATCCGAACCGGCACGACCTCCTGCGCCTGCGCGACGAAGGCGAACGCAAGCGTCACGGCGGCAAGAAGGTATGAAGTCATGCGCCACCGATCACCGGCGTGCTCGCGCGCGCCCGGCAGGGGCAGGTGAGGTCACGACTGCCAGCCACGCAGGCACTGTGAGTGACGCGCGTGGCGACTGCGGCGGCCACTCAGGTTGGAAGGCTGCTTTCATCGTCACGCCAGCCTAGCCGCACTCCTTCGGACGGCGCAACGGGTGTTTCGACGGCAGGCGCCTTGGACACAGGCAGCCTCGCAGGGCCGCGCGACCCGGACCGGCACGAACCCAGCGAGGCGCGCTGGCGCGGAACTGCCGCGCCCGGTGCTGCCCACGCGGCCGAACCGGGCTCAGGACGGCCGAGCTTCGCGACCGAGAGCCACCGTGATGGCGTACTCCGCGGCAGTGATGAGAACGATGCCCGATCGAAAGCCCGCTGCGTTCGCCTGGACGTAGGGGTTGGACGCTGCCGGATCGATGCGATGCACGACGGCATCCAGCGGCAGCGCCCGAGGCCACTGCTCGACATCGTCCAACAGCACGCCGTCGCAACGCATGTCGTGGCCCACCTCGGACCGCAAGGCCGTCCAGCGGTCGAAAGCCGTCGCAAGCCTGGCGCGGCCGATGAACACGCACCGGGGTCTGCCGACATGGATCAGGGCGAGATCGCCGGGGGCAAGCGCCTCGCCGTGGCGCTCGTCGCGATCGAGCGCCCACACCTGCGCTCGCAGGAAAGCGGCGGCCTGTTCCGCCGTGCCGTCTCGAAGGTTCAAGACGAGGTGCTTCATGGGTTCAGCCTGCCGGACGACCTTTCACGACGAGACGGGAAAGTTCCTCCCGTCCGCCGGCACGCCACTGAACAGGAGGGCGGGACGATTCACTCGGTGTCCTCCGCACGCAGGCCCCATCCGGCCAGGCGGCGAGTATCGCCACCCCGGCCGGCGCGGGCAATTCAGAACGCTTCAAGCCGCGCTCAGGGCGCTCAAGGACGGGAAGGGGGCCGCGGGGGGACGATGCACCCCATCGACACACCACCTGCCCCCTGCCCCCCGCCAGCCGCCACCCAGGAGCCCGCCATGAACAGCTACCAGCCGCCGCGCCGCCAGTCCCGTTCGCAACGCGCCCTCGTGCTCGTGCTCGTCATTGCCGTCAACGCCGGCCTCGCCGGCTTCATCGACCGGCTCGCCGTGGCCGGCCAGGCGAGCGCCGAGATGGCCGTCGCGAAGCCCGCCGCCGCGGCGCGCGCCTGATGTGCCCGGTGCGCCCGACCGGCGCGCTCGCCGGCACTCGCGAGAAACCCTCCGCGAGCGCCCGCGCTCGGCGGCATAGACTCCCGCGCCATCGAGGCGATGGAGCGGCCTCGACGGCCACCCAGCCCACGAGCAGAAAGCCGACTTGAGCGAAGACATCGCACGGCAAGCCGAGGTGCTGGCGCGCCGGGGTCGCCACGCGCAGGCGCTGGCACTGCTCGCGGCCGGGCTCGACGCGGCGCCGCCGGCCTCCGAGAAGGCTGGCGCCACGGCGCGCATGCCACTGCTGGCCCGGCGCATCGAGAGCCATGTCGCGCTCGCCGACGTGCCGGCCGCCCTGGCCGACCTGGCCGAGATGCGCTCGCTGGCTGCGGCCTTTCCGATCGCTGCCCTGCGGGCGCAGGCGCTGTGCGCCGAGGCGCTGGTGCAGGTGCGCCGGGGGTACTGGCGCGAAGGCCTGGAGGCGGCGCGGGAAGCCGAGGCACAGGCCCGGCGCGCCCGCCGCCGCACCCAACAAGCCAGCGCGCTGGAACTCCAGGCGCGTGCGCAGTGGTCACTCGGGCACTTCCAGGCGGCGGCCGACCATGCACGGGCCGCGGCCGCCCTCTTCGAGGCCGCCGGCGAGGTCGTGGAGCAGGCCCGAGCGCTGCGCAGGCAAGGCCACGCGCTCTTGTCCCTCGACGGCAACGACACCCATCGGGCCCTGGCCGAGCGGGCCCTCACCCTGGCGCGCGCGCACCGCGATCCCTACGGTGCCGCGGCCGCGCTCGAGACGCTCAGCTGGTACACGCCCGACCTGGCGACGCGCCTGGCGTTCCTGAAGGCGGCCGTGGCCGCCGCCATCGAGGCCGGCGACCGGCCCATGCAGGCGATCGCCCACCACGGCCTGGGTCATGCCTACGGACGCCTGGGCCTGTGGCGCCAGGCCAGGCGCCAGCTCCGTGCCTCGCTGGCGCTCAGGCGTGGCTTCACTCGGCCGGTCGACAAGGTCAACGGCTTGCGCGCGCTCGCCTATGTCGAGGCGCAATGCGGCAGCGGCGACGCCAGCCAGGCGGCCCTGGAGGAGGCCGCGCGCCAGCTGGCCGCCGACCCCGACCCGTACTGGGCCACGAACCTGGCATGGACGCAGGCGCGCTCGCCGCTGTGGCACGGCCGCCTCGGCGATGCGCGTGAGCGCCTCGCGTCGCTGGCCGGCCGGCCCGAACTGGCGTCGCTGGCGTCCAGGGTCTACACCGACCTCGCCGAGGCCCACTTGCTGGCCGCCCGGCCCGACGCAGCGGTCGAGGCGTCCACCCGTGCCACGCGCCTGGTCTCCGAGCCGGGCTACGTCGAGGGCAACGGCATCAGCACGGCGGCGCACGTGCTGTGGACGCACCACCGCGCGCTGCACGCGGCCGGTCGCCGGCACGAGGCCGTGGGGGCCATGGAGCAGGCCTACCGCACGCTGGTGCAAGGCATCGCGTCGATGGCCGACGAGGGCCTGCGCCGCAGCCACCTGCACGCGCCGGACTCGCACGCGGCGCTGCTGCGTGCGTGGGTCGACCATGCGCGCCGCCGCCGCCTGGCCAAGGCGCGCTACACCGAGCACCTTGCAGGTCCCGCCCATCTCGCCGAGCCGATGGCACGCCTGGTGGACACGGGGCTGCGCATGAACGCGCTCGGCAGCGAGGCGGCGCTGCACGAGTTCCTCATCGAGGAGGTGAGCGAACTGCTGGGCGCGCGCCGGGTGCTGCTGAGCCTGCGCGACGGGCCTGAGAGTGGTGCGCGCCGCCTCGCAGGCGCCCTGCTGCCGCAGCCCGAGCGCGGCGCGCGCGAAGGCGACCCGGACGCCAACCCGACCGCCGGCGCCGAGGCGTTGCATCGCGCGGTGGCGCACCTGCTCGACGACGCGGCCCGGGAGCAAGCCGCCCGCCTGCACCACGGCCCCGAAGATGCCGACCCGCTCGACCAGCGCAGCGTCCTCATCGCGCCGCTGGTCGCCCAGGGCAGGGTGCTGGGCCTGCTCTACGCCGACCTCGAGGGCCTCTTCGGCCGCTTCCATGACGCGGACCGCGACCTGCTGGCCACGCTCGCCGCGCAGGCCGCCGTGGCGCTCGCGAACCTGCGCACGCAGGAAGGCCTCGAGCAGCAAGTCGCCGAGCGCACCGCCGCGCTCGAACAGCGCGCCGGCGAGCTGGATGTGGTCAACCGCGTGCAGCAGGGCATCGCGGCGTCGCTCGACTTCCAGCGCATCGTCGAAAGCGTCGGCGAGCAGCTGCGCGTGCAGTTTCCCCGGCAGGACATCTCGATCTGGCTGATCGACAGGGCAGCGGGGGTGGTCCAGGCGGCCTACGGGTACTACGACGCAGAGCACTCCGAGCCCGCGACGTGGCCGCTGCCCGAGCGCGGTTTCACGCCGCTGGTGCTCGCCCGCGGCGAAACGATCGTCGTCAACGAGAACGCCAGGGAGGCCGAACGGGCCGTCGGCTCGACGGCCTCCCGGCCGCTGTCGCGCCTGCCGATGTCGCACCTGTACGTGCCGATGAAGGTGGGCGATGAGGTACGCGGCATCCTGTACCTCACGGACCTGGAGCGCGAGCACGCCTTCGCGCCGGCCCAGGTGCGGCTCGTGGAGACGCTGGCCGCCGGCATGGGCGTGGCGCTCGAGAACGCGCGCCTGTTCGACGAGACGCGGCGCCTGCTGAAGGAGACCGAGGCGCGCAACGCCGAGCTGGCGGTGATTAACAGCATCCAGCGGGGGCTGGCCGGCCAGCTCGAGTTCCAGGCCGTGATCGACCTCGTCGGCGACAAGCTGCGCGAGGTGCTGGGCATCGATGGAGTCAGCATCTTTCTCTACGACCGCGAAAGCGACCGTGTGAGCTTCCCGTACGTCATGGGCATCGAGGGGCGCATCACGCAGCCCGACGTGCCGCCCCGGGGCTTCACGGCGCAGATCCTCGGCCACGGGCGCACGATGCTGGCGCGAAGCATTGCCGAGGCGCGTGCCTTGAACCCCGACTGGCGCACGAGCGTCGTGGGCGGCATCGGCACGCCGCAGGACGGCGTCTGGGACGAGCACTCGCAGCTCTTCGTCCCGCTGAAGTCCGGCGAGCAAGTCATCGGCGTGGTGAAGGCCGAGCGCGCCGGCGCTGACTCGATCAGCGAGCGCGAGGTCCGCCTCATCGAGACGCTGTCCGCGAGCCTCGCGGTCGCGCTGCGCAGCGCGCAGAGCTTCGAGGCCGAGCGGCAGCGCGCGGCCGAGCTGGCGGTGATCAACACGGTCCAGGGCTCGCTCGCCACGACGCTCACGCTGCAAGGCGTCTACGACGCCGTCGGCGACAAGCTGAGCGAGCTGTTCCCACGCTTTTCCGTCGCGCTGCGCCGCTTCGACCGCGCCAGCGGCCAGTTCCACTTCCCCTACTGCCGCAAGCCCGGCGGGCGGGTCCGGATCGACCCGATGGCGCCGGTGGGGTTGGGCGGCGAAGTCCTGCGCACCCGGGGCACGCTGCTTGTCAACGAGAACCTGCTGGAGGTCGGCGCACGCCTGGGTGGCGGGGTCATCCACGGAAAGCCCGGCGTGCGCGGTTCGCAACTCGTGGTGCCGATGCTGGCGGGCGACGACGTGATCGGCATGATCGACCTGATGGCCGGCGAGGAGCACGCGTTCGGCGACGGCGACGTGCGGCTGCTCGAGACCATCGCCGCAGGCATGAGCGTGGCGCTGGAGAACGCGCGCCTGTTCGCCGAGACGCAAAGGCTGCTGAAGGAGACCGAGGCGCGCAACGCCGAGCTGGCGGTGATCAACAGCCTGCAGCAGGGCCTGGCAGGGCAGCTCGAGTTCCAGGCGGTGATCGACCTCGTCGGCGACAAGCTGCGCGAGGTGCTCGGCGCGCAGACGGTGGGCATCTTCCTCCACGACCGCGAGCGCAACCGATTCCGCTTCCCGTACATCGCCGGCATCGAGGGCCGCGTGATCCAGTCCGACGCGCCGCCGATGGGCCTCAGCGCCCAGGTGCTGGCCACCGGGCGCACGATCGTCGGCCGCAGCCTGGCCGAGCTGCGCGCGCTCAATCCCGACTGGCGCCGCACGCGCCTGGGTCACCTCGGCCAGCCGCAGGACGACGACGATGCCGCGGGCGGCGACGGCGACGACGCAGACAGCGTCGACGACGAGCACTCGGCGGTGTACGTGCCGCTGAAGGCCGGCGACGAGGTGAACGCCGTCGTGATGGTGACGCGGGCCGGCGCCGGCTCGTTGTCCGACGGCGACGTCAAGCTCATCGAGACGGTGGCGGCCAGCCTCAGCGTGGCGCTGCGCAGCGCGCAGAGCTTCGAGGCCGAGCGGCAGCGCGCCGCCGAGCTGGCGGTGGTCAACGCGGTGCAGCAGGCTCTGGCCGGTCAGTTGAACCTGCAAGGCGTGTATGACGCAGTGGGCGACCGCCTGCGCGAGGTGTTCCCCGGCCACGGCATCACGATCCGCCGCTACGACCCGGCCACGCGGCAGCTCTCCTACCCGTACTGGTGGGACCCGGGCCGGGGCCGCACGGTGATCGCGGATCGCCCGGCGGGCGGCGTGGGTGCCGAGGTCCTGCGCACGCGGCGCACGCTGCTCGTCAACGAGGGCCACGCCGAAGCCGTCGCCCGGCTGGGCGGCCAGCCGGGCTCGGGCGCACCCGGAGGGCGCGACACGAAGTCGCACCTCATCGTGCCGATGCTCGTGGGCGAGCAGGTCATCGGCATGATCGACCTGCACAACCTCGAACGCGAGCGCGCGTTCGATGCGGCGGCGGTGCGCCTGCTCGAGACCCTCGCCGCCAGCACCGCCGTGGCGCTGGAGAACGCGCGCCTGTTCGACGAGACGCAGCGGCTGCTGAAGGAGGCCGAGCAGCGCAACGCCGAGCTGGCGGTGATCAACCGCATCCAGCAGGGCATCGCCGACAAGCTCGACTTCGAGGCCATCGCCGAGCGGGTCGGCGAGCAGCTGCTCGAGGTGTTCGACCCCGGATCGCTCGGCAACCTCAGCGTCTGGTGGTGGGAGCGCGAAGCCGGCCAGATGCGGCCGCTGTACGTCTGGACCAAGGGCGTGCGCGAGTTCGGGCTTGCCAGCGTGCCGGTCGATACCGTGCCTGCGGCGCGGCGCGTGCTGCGCGAAGGCGCCACGCTCGTGGCCCATACCTCCGAGGAGATCTGGGCACAGGGCTTCATCTACGTCGAGCAGGGCGACCTGGTCGAGGATCGTGCCGGGATGGAGCAGCGAGGCGAGGAGGAAGCGCGCTCGGTCGCGTGTGTGCCCGTCACCACCGGCGACCGTGTGCTGGGCGCGTTGATGATCAGCGACTACCGCCGCGAGCACGCCTACGGCGAGCCCGAGGTGCGGCTGCTTCGGACCGTGGCCGGGACCATGGGTGCGGCGCTGGAGAACGCGCGCCTCTTCGCCGAGACGCAGCGCCTGCTGAAGGAGACCGAGCAGCGCAACGCCGAGCTGGCGGTGATCAACGGCATCCAGCAGGGCATGGCCGCCGAGCTGAGCCTGCGCGGCATCGTCGACGTGGTGGGCGACAAGCTGCGCGAGGTGTTCCGCACTGGCGACATCGGCATCTGGTGGTGGGAGGCGGACAAGCGGCTGACGCACGGCTTCTACGTCTACGAGCACGGCGTGCGCTTCGAGCACGAGCCGATCCACATCCCGCCGGGCCTGGTCTACGACCGCATCATCGAAGGCCGCGAGGTGCTGGTCACCCACACCCGGGCCGAGCAGGAGGCGCTGGGGCTGGAAACGGTGCCGGGCACCGACCGCAGCCACTCGGCCGTGTTCGTGCCCATCGTCGGCGGTGACCGCTACCTCGGCACCGTCGTTCTCGAGGACTACGAGCACGAGCACGCCTTCGGCGAGGCCGAGGTGCGGCTGCTGACGACGATCACGGCGTCGATGGGGCTGGCGCTGGAGAACGCGCGGCTGTACGACGAGACGCAGCGGCAGGCGCGCGAGACGAAGGCGCTCGCACAGGTGGGGCGCGAGATCTCGTCGTCGCTGGAACTGCCGCGTGTGCTCGACGCCATCGCGCGGCACGCCAAGGACCTGCTCGACGCCGGCAGCAGCGCCATCTTCGTGCCGCAGCCGGATGGCCGCTACCGCGCGATCGTCGCGCTGGGCGAACTGGCGCAGCCGTTGCGCCAGGTCACGGTCGAGGCCGGTCGCGGCATCATCGGCCACCTGCTGCACAGCGGTCGGCCCGAGCTCGTCAACGACACCGCCGCCGACCCGCGCTCGCTGCAGATCGCGGGCACCGAAGTGCAACCCCACCAGCGCCTGATGGTGGTGCCCATGCTGTACGGCGACCAGGTGCAAGGTGCGATGGCGGTGTGGCGCAACGGCGGGCGCGAATTCGACGCGCGCTCGCTGCAGTTCCTGCAGGGGCTGTCGCTGCAGGCCAGCGTCGCGCTGCGCAACGCCCAGCTGTTCAACGAGGCGCAGTCGGCGCGCGAGCAGGCCGAGGCGGCCAACGAGGCCAAGAGCGCCTTCCTGGCCACCATGAGCCACGAGATCCGCACGCCGATGAACGCCGTCATCGGCATGAGCGGGCTGCTGCTCGACACCGAGCTCTCGCCCGAGCAGCGTGACTGCGCCGCCACCATCCGCGACAGCGGCGACACGCTGCTCACCATCATCAACGACATCCTCGACTTCTCGAAGATCGAGGCCGGGCGCATGGACATCGAGCGCCAGCCGTTCGACCTGCGCGAGTGCATCGAGACGGCGCTGGACCTCGTGTCGGCGCGCGCCGCGGAGAAGCGGCTCGATCTCGCCTACCAGTTCGAAGGCGAGGTGCCTGTCGTGGTGCTGGGCGATGTGACGCGGCTGCGCCAGGTGCTGCTGAACCTGCTCGCCAACGCCGTCAAGTTCACCGAGGCGGGCGAGGTGGTGCTGAGCGTGCACGCCGAAGACGATCTGCTGCACTTCGCGGTGCGCGACACCGGCATCGGCCTCGGTGCCGAGGGCATGAGCCGCCTCTTCCGGAGCTTCAGCCAGGCCGACAGCAGCACCACGCGAAAGTACGGCGGCACTGGCCTGGGCCTGGCCATCAGCCAGCGGCTGGTGGACCTGATGGGTGGCACGCTGGATGCCGAGAGCGCGGGCCTGGGCCAGGGCTGCACGTTCCGCTTCACCGTGCGTGCGCCCGCCGCCGCGCTGCCCGGCGGCCCGCGCAGCGAGCGGCTGGGCGAACAGCCGGCACTCAAGGGCCGGCGCCTGCTGGTGGTGGACGACAACGCCACCAACCGGCGCATCCTGGCCCTGCAGGCGGCCCGCTGGGGCATGGTGCCGGAGACGGCCGACGGTGCCACGCAGGCCGAGGAGAAGCTGGCGCGCCAGCGCTTCGACCTGGCGGTGCTGGACATGCACATGCCTGACGTCGACGGCGTCACGCTGGCGCGGCGCCTGCGTGAGGCGGGCCACGCGCTGCCGCTCGTGCTGTTCAGCTCGATGGGCAGGCGCGAAGTGCCGCGCGACCTGTTCGCCGCTGCGCTGGCCAAGCCACTGCGCCAGAGCCAGATGTTCGACACGCTGGTGTCGGTGCTGGCGGGCGAGGACGCGCCACGGCGCGGCGGGACCAACGAGACGGCGCGCGCGTCCGTGGACCCGCAGATGGCCGAGCGCCACCCGCTGCGCATCCTGCTGGCCGAGGACAACGTCGTGAACCAGAAGCTCGCTCTCAGGCTGCTCGCGCAGATGGGCTACCGCGCCGACGTGGCGGCCAACGGCATCGAGGTGCTCGAGGCGGTGGCGCGCCAGCCGTACGACGTGGTGCTGATGGACGTGCAGATGCCCGAGATGGACGGGCTGGAGGCGACGCGCCGCATCATCGCGCGCTGGCCCAACGGCGGGCGCCCGCGCATCGTGGCGATGACGGCCAATGCGATGCAGGGCGATCGCGAAGCCTGTCTCGCCGCCGGCATGGACGACTACCTCACCAAGCCGATCCGCGTCGAGGCGTTGGTCGTTGCGCTACGTCGTGCAACGGCACACATGCCGTTGGCGCACCCATGAAGAGGGCACCGCGCACCCTGCCGCGCAGATCCCGGCGCACGCGGCCGGCCGGCGGACTGGCATCCGCGAACGCCCCGAAAGCCAACGCCGATGGGCCGGCCGCCGCCGCGCTGGCCGAGGTTCGCCAGCTCACCTGGACGGGTCATCCCCGCGCTGCCATCGAGCGCGCCACCGAGGCACTCGAAGGCATGACGCTCAGCCCCGAGCAGCGCGCCGAACTGCTCGAACTGCGCGCCGAGAACTTCGCCGTTCGCGCCGAAACGGCGTTTGCGAAGGCTGACGCCGAGGCGCTGCACGAACTGGCGCGGGCCGCGCCGCAGGCCGCGGCAGTGCAAGCCTGGTCAGGAATGCGTCGCGCCTCGATGCTGGCGCGCGGCGGCAACGCCGACGAAGCCGTCGCGAGCGCCCTGCGCGCGGTGCAGGCGGCACGGCGAAGCGGGCTCGCCGTGCTGGAGGCGCGAACGCTTGTCGGGCTGGCCTGGTCTCGTGCCGTCGCGGGCCGCGAGCTGGTCGAGGCCGTCGAGGGCGGACGACGTGCCGCGTCGGTCTTCCGCGCGCTGGGACTCGTGGCGCTGGAAGGACGCGCGCTCTCCATCGTGTGCGTGGCGCTCGATGCATTGGGGCGGGCCGCCGACTCGCGGCGTACGCTGCAACGCTCGATCGCGCTGGCCCGCCGGTGCGGTGACCCGACCGGGCTGGGGAACGCGCTGAACATGCTCGGCAACGCCGAGCCCGATCAGGCAAAGCGGTTGCGCATTCGCCACCAGTCGCGCCAGGCGTTCGAGGCAGCGGGCAACGAGTTCGGCCTCATACTGGTCCTGGGCAACACCGGCAACACGTATCACACGCTGGGCCTGCTCCGGCGCGCCCGCCGCCTGACGCTGGAGGCCGCCGCACGATCGCGCGAGGTCGGCTCGCTCAACTCGCAGATGTACGCGCTGTGGAACCTCGTCGACATCGATCTGGGGTTGCGCCGCGTGCAGGCCGCCCGCGCCGCAGCGGCGGAGGCCGGGGCGCTGGCGCGTCGGCTGGCTGCGCGGCGATTCGCCGGCGCCGCTCTGGATGCCGAGGGACGCGCCGCGCTGATCGAAGGGCGGCCCGCCGAGGCCGCGGCCCTGCTCGAGCGCGCCTGCGCCGAGGTGGAGGCGCACGACGCCGGGTACCTGGCCACCTACCTGACCTACCTCGGCCAAGCCCGGCTGGCGGCGGGCCAGAGTGCCCAGGCGCTGGCGGCGACGCAGCGCGCCGTGGACGTGTACCGCCAGGTGGGCAAGGTCGACGTGCTCGAGCCCGAGCTGCTGTGGTGGTGGCACAGCGAGGCGCTGCGTGCCAACGGGCACATCGGCCAGGCGCAGCGCGCGCTGCTGCGCGCCTACCGGCTGCTGGTGCAGGTGGTGGCCGGGCTGGGGGACGAAGGCCTGCGCCGCAACTCGATCAACAAGAGCGAATGGCGTCGCGCCATCGTGCGTGCCTGGCTGCAGCACGCTCGCGAGCACGCGCTGCCCGCGGCCGACCGCGAAGCGCACCTGGCGGGAGCGAGCAACCTCAACGAGCCTTTCCAGCGCCTGGTCGATACGGGCCTGCGCCTGAACGAGTTGCGCCACGCCACCGACCTGGCCGAGTTCCTGGTCGACGAGGCTACCGAGCTGAGCGGGGCCGAACGCGTGTTGCTCGTCTTCGAGCGCGAGGGTGGCGGCCGGCACATCGTCGGCTCGCTGCTGCCCGTCGGTGACGACACCGAAGCGCACGCCCAGGCGCTGCTGCAGGTCATCACGCCCTGGCTGGACGAAGCGCAGCGCACGCGCGGCTTGAGCCTGCGCCATGGCCCGCCGGGCGCCGAGCCGATCGACCAGCGCTCGTGCCTGGTGGTGCCGCTGGTGGCCGCTGGCCGCGTCACCGGCTACCTCTACGCTGACCTCGACGGCGCGTTCGGCCGCTTCCACGACACCGACCGCGATCTGCTGGGCGTGCTCGCCGCGCAGGCGGCCGTGGCGCTGGACAACGTGCGCTTCGGCGAGAGCCTGGAGGCCAAGGTGGCCGAGCGCACCGCGCAGCTGGAGCAGCGCAGCGCCGAGGCGCGCGAGGCACGCGCCCAGGCCGAGGGCGCGCGAGCGGAAGCCGAAGCGGCCCGCCACCTGGCCGAACGCGCCAACGAAGCGAAGAGCGCCTTCCTGGCCACGATGAGCCACGAGATCCGCACGCCGATGAGCGGCGTCATCGGCATGAGCGGGCTGCTGCTGGACACGCCGCTGGACGAGACGCAACGCGACTACGCGCGCACCATCCGCGACAGCGGCGAGGCTTTGCTGGCGGTGATCAACGACATCCTCGACTTCTCCAAGATCGAGGCCGGCCGGCTCGACGTGGAAAGCGAGCCTTTCGATCTGCGCGCTTGCATGAGTGGTGCGCTCGACCTGGTGCGCCACCGCGCCGCCGAGAAGGGATTGGCGTTGACGCTGGCCGTGGCCGATGGCGTGCCGCACTCCGTGAAGGGCGATGTCACGCGGCTGCGCCAGATCCTGCTCAACCTGCTCGGCAATGCGCTGAAGTTCACCGGCTCGGGCGGGGTGCGGCTGAGCGTGAGCCGCGGCGCCGGCGACGAGCTCCACTTCGCCGTGCGCGACAGCGGCATCGGCCTCACGCCCGAGAGCATCGGCAAGCTCTTCCAGCGCTTCAGCCAGGCCGACAGCAGCACCACGCGCAAGTACGGCGGCACGGGCCTGGGCCTGGCCATCAGCAAGCGGCTGGCCGAAGCCATGGGCGGCTCGATGAGCGCCGAAAGCGAGGGGCCGGGCCGTGGCTGCACGTTCCGCTTCCACATCCGTGCGCCGGCGCTGGCGGTGCTCACGCCGCAGCCTCTTGCGGCCACTGCAGCGGCCAAGGCCGGCATCGATTCGAAGATGGCCGAGCGGCATCCGCTGCGCATCCTGCTGGCC
This sequence comes from Rubrivivax sp., assembly GCA_026125665.1. GTDB lineage: Bacteria > Pseudomonadota > Gammaproteobacteria > Burkholderiales > Burkholderiaceae_C > Rubrivivax. The sequence continues at coordinate 21,107 of JAHCKS010000024.1, read as the reverse complement.
GAGGACAACCTCGTGAACCAGAAGCTGGCCCTGCGCCTGCTCTCGCAGATGGGCTACCGCGCCGACGTGGCGGCCAACGGCATCGAGGCGGTGGCGGCGGTGCGCCGACAACCCTACGACCTGGTGCTGATGGACGTGCAGATGCCCGAACTGGACGGGCTGGACGCGACCCGGCAGATCGTCGCCCTGCAAGGCATGCCGAGGCCGCGCCCGCGCATCATGGCCATGACGGCCAACGCCATGCAAGGCGATCGGGAACAATGCCTGGAGGCAGGAATGGACGACTACCTGACCAAGCCGATCCGGCCCGAGGCTCTGGCTGCAGCGCTCGCACGCGCGATCGCCGGCCTGCGTACTGCTGCAGAAGGAGCGCGGTCATGAGCGCTGCCGTCGACCGCGCCGCCTTCGCCGAGCTGCAGGCCACGGCCGGAGCCGACTTCGCGGCCGAGCTCGTGCAGACGTTCGCCGAGGAGGGCCCGAAGCTGCTGGTCGAGCTGCACGCCGCGTTGGCCGCGGGCTCGGCCGATCGCTTCCGCCGTGCCGCGCATTCGCTGAAGAGCAACGGCCACACCTTCGGCGCCCCGCGGCTGGCCGAGCTGGCGCATGCGCTCGAGATCGGCGGGCTGCCGGCGGATGCGGCACCGGTGCAGGCGCTCGCCGCCGAGTTCGCCGCAACGCTGCCGGCGCTGCGCGCGTTGGCCGACGCGGACGGTGCGTCCGGGGCGGCGCGTGGCTGAAGGCGCCGCGCGGCAAGGCGCAGCCGGTGGCGGTGCACGTGGTCGCCGGCCGGCGTTGACGGAGGAAGAGGACATGGCTGAGCACGCGCTCGACTTCGGTCGCTTCCAGCTCCGCGCCGCGCAGCGCCAGCTGGTCGTCGACGGGCAGCCGGCGGCGCTGGGCGGCCGCGCCTTCGACCTGCTGCTCGCTCTCGTCGAGCGGCGCGAGCGCGTGGTCTCCAAGGGCGAGCTGATGGACGTCGTCTGGCCCGGGCTCGTGGTCGAGGAGAACAACCTGCAGGTGCAGGTGTCGGCGCTGCGCCGGCTGCTCGGGCCGCAGGTCATCGCCACGGTGCAGGGGCGCGGTTACCGCTTCACGGCCGAGCCGCTGGCGGCGGCGGTCACCGCGCCGGCCGGCCCGCCGGCAACCGTGGCCGCGCCGGCCACGCGCGATGCGGCCGAGGCGCCTTCGGCGGCAACGGCAGTTGCGCCGACAGCGCTCCCGCCCGCCGCACCGGCACGCGCCGGGGCGCGCCACCGCCTGCTGGTGGCCGACGACAACAAGGTCAACCGGCTGCTGCTGTGCCGCGCCATCGAGCTGCTCGGGCACGACGTGGCGGCCGTCGAGAACGGGCGCATGGCGCTCGACGCGCTGCGCCGCGAGCGCTTCGACCTGCTGCTGCTGGACCTGGAGATGCCCGAGCTGGACGGCTTTGCCGTCCTGGAGCAGCTGGCGCGCGACCCCGAGCTGCACGACCTGCCGGTCATCGTGACGAGCTCGAAGGAAGGCGTGGCCGACGTCGCGCGCTGCATCGAGCTGGGCGCCGACGACTACCTGCGCAAGCCGGTGAACGCGGTGCTGCTGAAGGCGCGCGTGGGTACGAGCCTGGAGCGGCGGCGGCTGCGCGAGCAGCAGAAGGCGCTGATCCGCGAGCTGAGCGCCGCCGTGCCGCCGCAGGAGGTGCCGGCGGCCGAGGTGATGCCACCGGCCGCGCACATCGAGGGCGCCGTGCTCGCGGCGCGCGTGCGCGGCGCCGAGAGCCCGCCTGGCGTGGCCGTGAGTGCCGAGGAGACGCTCGAGTGGCTCGACAGCGCGCAGACCTTGCTGCTCGAGGCCGTGGTGGGCCACGGCGGCATGGTCGTCGAGGCCGCGGGCGACGGGCTCGTCGCCGTCTTCGCACAGGCGCGTCCGGACGCCGCGCACCCGGTCGACGCCCGGCTGATGGCGGCTCGCGCGGCGCTCGAGATGGTGGAGCTGCTCGAGGTCTACGACGCCGAGCGCCGCGTCGCCGGCCGCGCCGGCATGGCCGTGGCCGTCGGCATCGCCAGCGGCCCCGTGCTGGTCGGCCAGCTCGGCGCGCCGCGCCGCATGCGTCGCATCGGCCTGGGGGCCCCGGTGCGGCTGGCGGCACGGCTGGCGGAACAGGCTGCGGCCGAGGGCCGCGGCATCCTCGTCGATGGCGCGACACGGGCTGGCCTCGCCGGGCGCGTTGCCGCCGAAAGGGCCGCCTCCGTGCGTGCCGACGAGCCGGGCGCGGGCGCGAGCGACCTGTACTGGGTGAGCACCGGCTGAGACCGCGAGGCGGGCGATGCCCGAGCGCGGCCGAGGCGCGCCGCTGCTGCGTGGCGCGATCGGCGGTCGGCCGCAAGTCGGGCGCGTCGGAACGCCGGCGCGAGGTCAGGCCGGGGTGCGCGCGGTCGGTGCCGTGTCGCTCATGCCGAGCCAGCCACCGAGCGCGCGTCGGCCTGCCGGCGTCCATTCGAGCGCCCGTTCACCCGCCTTCTGCCGCAGCCAGCCGCGCGCGCGGAAGTGCGCGAGCAGCGCCACGGCCAGCGGCCCGGCGAGGTGCTCGCGTCGCTCCGACCAGTCGATGCAGCCGTAGGCCAGGCGCGCCGCGGCGGCGCCGTGGCCCCGCGAGCGGCGCAGCCACACCGCGCCTTCGAGGCCGAGCGCGTCGAGCGCCTGCGCACCGGTCTCGGTGAGCGCGAAGCCGCCGCTCCACTCACCGTCGCCGTCGCCTGCGCCGCCGGCCTCGCGCTCGCGCAGCCACCCACGTGTGCGAAAGGCTTCGAGCATGGCCACGCCCAGGCACCCCGCGAGGTGGCCGTAGCAGCAGCGAGCGAAGCGCAGCCGCGCGCGCGAAGGGTGCGCCCACGTGCGCACGTGGCTCGTGCGTTCGGCCACCATCGCCAGCGCCTCGAGCGCATGCGCGACGTCGGCGTCGGCCAGGCGGTAGTAGCGGTGGCGGCCGCGCGGCGTGCAGGCGACGAGGCCGGCGTCGAGCAGCTGCGCGAGGTGGCCGCTGGCGGTGGCCGCGCTCACCGAAGCGGCCTGCGCGAGCTCGCCGGCGCTCGCGTACTCGCCGCCGAGCAGGTAGCTCAGCATGCGCGAGCGGCTTGCGTCGGCCACGAGCGCCGCGATGCGCGCCAGGCGCGGCTCGTGCGTGGCCGCGGCGGCACGTGCGCCGGCCGCGCGCTCGGTGCGTCCGGTGCCGGCCCGGATGCGGGCCTCGGCGCCGGCATCGACGACTGCAGTGGCTCTTCTCGTGCGCATCCGGCGCGTTCTACCGCAGCCTGGCGGCGTCCGCCGCGCCGCCGGCGGCGGGCCAGGCCGGCCGCTGGAACGCCTCGTCCACCACCTCGCAGAAGCGCCGCTCCTCGCGCACGATGAAGCGCTGGTCCCGCGCGAACGAGAAGTTGGCGCGTGCCTCGTCGTCGGCCTTCAGGCGCGTGCGGTAGGCCTCGTAGTCGGCCAGGGAGGCGAAGGCGATCAACCCCCAGGCCTCGACGTTGCTGCCTTCGTGCGGCAGGAAGTAGCCGACGAGGTGGCCGCCCAGGCGCGGGATGATGCGTGCCCAGGTGCGCGCGTAGGCGGCGAAGGCGTCGCGCTGGAACGGGTCGATCTCGTAGCGGATGAAGCAGGTCAGCGTCATGGGTGGCGGGGCCCGGGTGTGCGGGCCGCGGGGTGGTTCGGTGGCAGCACTGTGGGCCGGATCGATGCCGCGACGTTTCGCCGTGCACCGAAGCATCCGTCGGCCACCGCGGGCATCACCGCGGGCGTCTACGATGCGGGCATGCCTTCCTTGCAGCATGCACTGCTCGCGCCGCTCTGCCTCGCCGCGGCGGCGGGGATGTCGGCGCTGCCGGCGCATGCCGACGGCACCGGCATCGCCGTCTTCGGCGGCGTGCGCAGCGGCGGTGGCTTCGAGGCCGCGAACGACACCGCGGCGCCCGAGCTGCCGCTGCGCAGCGGCCCGGCCGCCGCGCTCGCCTTCGAGTGGCCGTACGACGACCATCGGCGCTGGCAGCTTTGGCTGGCGCGGCAGCGCACGAAGCTGCGGCTGGGCAGCGCCGCCGCGCCGGGCACGGCCACGGAGATGCCGCTGTCGGTGACTTCGCTGCACGCGGGCGGCGTCAACTACTTCGACGGGCCGGTGGGGGTCGGCCCGTACGTCGCCGGCGGACTCGGCCTCACGCACCTGGCGCCGAACCTGCCCGGCACGTCGTCGCGCACGCGAGCATCGATGAGCGTGGCGCTCGGGCACGAATGGGCGCTTGGCCCGCGTGCCGCCGCTGGCACCGGAGGGTTCGCCTGGCGCATCGAACTGCGCGCGCACCTCACGCTGCTCAACAGCGAAGGTGGCTTCTTCTGCTCGGGCGGCTGCACGGTGTTCGTGCGTGGCGACACGCTGACGCAGGTGGAGGCTCTGGTGGGCCTGCGCGTGGGCTTCTGAGCGCCCCCAGGGCCGGGCCAGCCCGGCCCGCCCCCCGGGGGGTTCAACGTGCCCGGGAAAGCCGGATCAACTCGAGAGCATCCCAGGCCCGTGACTGCGCCTGGCGTTCGCGAAGAAGCTGTGGGCGTCCCCCGATCATGTCGGCCGGCAGCCGGCCCGATCGGCCTTGCGGTCGATCAACGGCGCCGGTACCGGTGCAGGGCACGATGCGCCCTCCGGCACCCCGCCGGCATGAGGATCCGATGTCGAACACCCCTGGCCCGCTCCCGACCGCGGGCCTCGTGCGCGCCTGCCGCGCAACGCATGCTGCTCGCCTTGCCGCCGCCACCGCCGGCCTCGCTCTCGCCGCTTGGGCGATGCCGGCCGCGGCCGCCGACGCGGTCACCGACGCGATGCAGGCCGCGTATGCGCCCTATCGCGCGGCGCTGTTCCGCACCAACAGCAAGGCGCAGCCCGAGTCCGAGCAGGCCATCGCGGCGGCGCGCACGCAGTGGCGCGCGCTCGCGGATCGCTTCGCCGCGCGGCCGGCGCCGCCGTACGACCGTGACGCGGACTTCGCCGCGACGCTGAAGCAGGTGGACGAGGTCTACGCGCGCGCCGAAGCGCAGATCGCCGCGCGCCAGCTGCCCGAGGCGCACGAGACGCTGGAGAAGGCGCGCGACCTGATGGCCGAGCTGCGCCGGCGCAACGGCGTCGTCGTCTTCAGCGACCACATGAACGCCTACCACGAGCAGATGGAGCACGTGCTCGTCGACGGCGCGAAGATGCTGGCGCAGCCCGGTGGCCTGCTCGAGCTGGCGGCGCAAGCCGGCACGCTCGACCACCTGGCCAAGCGGCTCGCCGGCGAGGCGCCGGCCGCGCTGACGAAGGATGCGGAGTTCAAGGGTGCGCTCGACGCCGTGCTCGGCTCGGTGCGCGCGCTGCGCGCGGCCATCACACGCCAGGACGAGGCCGCGGTGCGCGAGGCGATCGGCAAGCTGAAGGGGCCGTACAGCCGGATGTTCCTGAAGTACGGCTGACGGCGCGCCCCGTGGGGGGCGCCGGCGCAGCTCAGCGCGTGGCACGGCGGCCCGCCGGCGCGCGGCGCGCGGGCTCCGCCGGTACGGCTGGCGCAGCCGGCAGCGCGGGCGACAGGCGGATCGGCACGCGTCCGGCCCGGCCCGGTGCAACCCTCGCCCGTGCCACGGGCCGCACCAGGTCTTCGAGCGTCACGCCGTCGAGCTCGTCGAGGAAGCGCGCGAGCGCGCCTTGCAGCGCCGTCTTCAGCCTGCAGCGGCCGTCAAGCAGGCAGCTGTTGGCTGCAGCGTCGAAGCACTCGACCAGCTTGAAGTCGGGCTCGGTGCGGCGCAGCACCTCGCCCACCGTGAGCTCGCGCGCGGGGCGCGCCAGCCGCACGCCGCCGCCGCGGCCGCGGGTTGTCTCGAGCCAGCCGTTCGTGGCCAGCGTCATGACGATCTTCATCAGGTGGCTGCGCGACACGCCGTGCGCCGCGGCGATCTCGTGGATCGTCACCGGCGCCTCGCGCCCGACGCAGGCCGCGCAGTACATCAGCACCCGCAGGCTGTAGTCGCTCCACTGCGTCAGCTTCATCGTTGCAGGCTCCGTCGAAAAAGGTTCGCAAGTGATGAACTTTATGATCTAATAGATGCAGCAACAATGCATGTTCAAAGAGGCCCCTCCGATGTCTGCCACCTTCCTTCAGCCTGAGCTGCCGGCTGCCGCTGCCGGCCCCGCCACCGACCCGCGCGCGCTGCGGCCGCTCGGCCGCATTGCCGTCGAGCTGCCCGGCGCCACCGCCGTGTTCCGCCGCCTGAAGCTCGACTTCTGCTGCGGCGGCCAGGCGCCGCTGGCGCAGGCGTGCGCGGCGCGTGGCCTGGACACCGAGGCCGTGCTGCGCGAACTGGCCGCGCTGGAGCGCGACGGCGACACCGCGGTGCCGCAGGAATCGGCGGCGCTGGTCGAGCACCTCCTGGCCCGTTTCCACGCCGTGCACCGGCAGCAGCTGCCCGAGCTCGTGCGCATGGCGCGCCGCGTCGAGGCCGTGCACCGCGGCCATGCCACCGTGCCTGCCGGCCTGGCGGACCTGCTCGAGCAGATGCACGCCGAGATGCTCGAGCACATGGCCAAGGAGGAGGAAGTGCTCTTCCCGCTGATGCAGGGCGCCGCGGACCCCGCGACGACGGTGCAGCCGATCGGCGTCATGCGCCACGAGCACGTCGCGCACGGCGCGCAGCTCGAGCGGCTGGCGGCGCTGACGCACGACTACCGGCCGCCGGCCGACGCGTGCAACACGTGGCGCGCGCTGTACGCCGGCGCACGGCAGTTCGCCGACGACCTGGTCGAGCACATCCACCTGGAGAACAACGTGCTGTTCCCGCAGTTCGAGGCAGCGGGCTCCTGTGCCACCTGCGGCTGACGCGCGACGCGCTCGCCGCCGCGGGCGTTCCTCAGCTCTCGTTGTGCGCGACGCGGATGCGCCGGCGCGTGCGCGCGCCCACGTCGTAGATGTTGAAGTCGCTCATCGTGCGGCCGTACAGGTGCAGGCTCACGGCGCGGCCGCGGTCGGCCGGCACGCCGGTGACGTGGATGTGGTCCGGGTTGGGCACGAAGCTCGTCACGGCGCCGCGCGGCAGCAGGATGGTGCCGCCGCGCGCGAGGTCGATGTCGACGTCCGCGCCGCGGTCGGGCGAAAGCCGCACCCAGCTGCGCTCCTCCAGCAGCCCCTCGACGACGCCGACCACGCCCCAGCTGCCGTGGTCGTGCACGGGGGTCCACTGGCCCGGCAGCCAGACGATCGAGTACAGCGACAGGCTCGCGTCGGGCGCGTCGAAGACCAGGTTGCGCGAGTAGCCGGCTTCGCTGCTGCGGAAGTGCTGCGGCTCGAGGAACGTGCCGGCTTCGGCGATCAGCTCCAGCATCAGCGGCGCCAGCGCCAGCACGCAGTCGGCCGGCTCGGGCTGCCGGCGGCTGCGCGCCGAGGCCTCGGCGATGAAGGCGGCAAGCGCCGGCGAGGCTGCGGCGCTCACGTCCGCAGCGGCAGCCACGCGCCGATGGCCACGAAGAGGCCGCCGCAGACGCGGTTGAACGCACGCCCGACACGCGCCAGCCAGGTGCTCAGGCGCTGCGCGACGCTGGCGATGAACATCTCGGTCGCGAACTCGATCGCCGCGAAGGTGCCGGCCATGACGGCGAACTGCACGACGAGGCTGCGTGCGGGGTCGATGAACTGCGGCAGGAAGGCGGCGAAGAAGAGGATCGCCTTCGGGTTGGACAGCGCCGACAACGCGCCCTGGCGGAACAGCGACGGGCCGCTGCGCGCCCCCGGCGGGGCCTGGGTACCGGGCGCGGCGCCAACAGTGCCGACCGGCGGCGAGCGCCACACCTGCACGCCCAGCCACACCAGGTAGGCGCCGCCCGCCCACTTCAGCACCGTGAGCCACAGCAGCGAAGCCTGCAGCAGCGCGCCGATGCCGAACATCGACAGCGCAATGATGGCGACGAAGCCCGCCACGCCACCGCTGACCGTGTAGAGCGCCCGGCGCCGGCCGTGCAACGCCCCGTGCGTCAGCGCGAGCAGGCCGTTGGGCCCCGGCGAGAGCGACAGGCCGGTTGCCGCCAGCAGGTAGAGCAGCCAGGTGTCGAGATCCATGCGCGCGCGCTTCGGGCAAGGTGAGCCGGCGGCCGCCGGCCCCGGCCGCTCAGATTGGGGGTCAGGCGCCGGGCAGGCGCCGCGGCGAGTAGCTCAGGCCCGTGCCGGCCGTGCGTAGCGACCTTCGAGCGCCTTGGCGTTCGTCACGCGAAGCGCGACGAGGAGCCGCTCCCACCAGGTCAGCGGCTGCACGCGCCCGTCGGGCAGCCTGAGCACCGTGCCCAGGATGGGTTCGTCTTCGATCCTCGACTCCGAGAAGTCCGTGCTCAGGAAAGGCGGCTTCATCTGGGGCACCTCGCGACCGTGGCCGGGAACACCTGTAACGAGCCGTATTCTAGGTGCGGTCGAGGGTGCAAAGGGGTAACAAGGCGGCCGCTCGGCCGCGGGGCGGCGCCGCGGTTACATGCCCGGCGGCCTGCTCACACGCGCAGCGTGCCGCGAAAGCCCCGTGCTGCGTAGTACGACTGCGCGCCGTTGTGATAGACGAACACCTTGCCGTAGCGGCGGTCGCAGAAGAGCGCGCCGCCGAGCGCACGCACGTCGGGCGGCGTGGCGATCCAGCTCGAGGTGTTCAGGTCGAACTCGCCCAGCCGCTGCAGCGCGCGGTACTGCTCTTCCGTCAGCAGCTCGATGCCCATCTCGGCGGCCACCTCGACGGCGCTGCCTTCGGGCTTGTGCTCCTTGCGGGCGTCGAGCGCTTCGCGGTCGTAGCACAGGCTGCGGCGGCCGCTCGGGCTCTCCGCGGCGCAGTCGCAGAAGACGACCTGGCCGGTGGCCGGGTCGTGGCCGATCACGTCCGGCTCGCCGCCACTGGCCTCCATCCGGCGCAGCGACTCCAGCGCGGCGGCGTTCGCTTCCAGGCGCACCTGCACCTTGTCCCAGGCCAGCCCCGGGTGCCGCTGCTTGTGCTTGTCGAAGCGGGCCTTCAGGGCCCGCAGGAGCTGCTCGCGTTCTGGCGCCTTCATCGAGTGTCGCCTTCGGTTCGGCAGGTCACTGCTGCTGCTGCTGTTGCAGCACCTGCAGCATCGAAGCCATGCGTTCGTGGATGAGCTGGATGGCCTTCAGCGGCCGCACCATCACCTTGAACTCGGTCACTCGGCCGGCGTCGTTCCACTTGAGCAGGTCCACGCCGTTGACGAGTGTGCCGTCGATCGTGGTTTCGAACTCGAGCATCGCGTCGTTCGGCCCGACGATCTCGCGCACGTAGCGGAAGCTGTCGTTGAAGAACACGCGGAAGGCCGCGGCCAGGTACCACGTCGTCAGCACCTTGCCCTGCTGCGGCTTGTGCACGACGGGCGACCAGAACGTCACGTCGTCGGCCAGCCAGCCGTCGAGCTCGCGCGGGTCGCGGCGCTGGAGCATCGCGTGCCAGCGGCCGACGGGGTGCGATTCGTCCATGAGCGGCTTCCCTTCCATCGCCTGCCTGCGTTCACGAGTCCGCCGGCAGGATCGCCAGCGTCAGCCGCGAGACGCAGGTGAGCTGCCCCGCGTCGTTCGCCATGTCGATGTGCCACACGTGCGTCGAGCGGCCGATGTGCACCGGCCGCGCGACCCCCGTGACCCAGCCGCTCGCGGCGCTGCGGATGTGGTTGGCGTTGATGTCCAGGCCCACCGGCCGCCGGCCCGGCGGGCACGCATAGGCGGCGCCGCACGAGCCCAGCGTCTCGGCCAGCACCACCGACACGCCGCCGTGCAGGATGCCGTAGGGCTGCTTCGTGCGCGCGTCCACCGGCACGCGGGCACGGATGAAGTCGTCGCCGACCTCGAGGAACTCGACGCCGAGCCTCTCGGGCGCGGTGTCCTTGTGGATGCGCGTCAGCGTCTCGATCGAGAACGGCTGCTTCCAGATGCCGGGCATGCGTGGCCTGTGCGTCGAGAGGGGCTGGCCGGTCGTCAGGCTTCGCGGCGCGCGAGCGCGAGCCAGGCGCCCAGGCCCACCATCGTGGCGCCCGAAGCGCGCGTCATCAGCCGCGCGCGGGCTGCGCGCGCCGCGCCCGAACGCAGCAGCCGCGCGGCTGCGAACACGGCCACGACATCGACCCACGTGTTGAGCGCGACGCAGATGCTGCCCATCAGCACGAGCTGCGGCACCAGCGGCTCGCCCGGCACCACGAACTGCGGCAGGAATGCGAGGAAGAAGAGCGCGGTCTTGACGTTCAGCGCCTCCACGACGATGCCGTCGAAGAGCGCGCGGCGAGCGCCCTGCGTGGCGACCGAGGTGTCGACCTGGAACGCCGTCTCCCTGCGCAACAGCATGCGCACGCCCAGGTAGACGAGGTACGCGGCGCCGACGTACTTGACGACGCTGAAGGCCGTGGCCGACTGCGCCACCAGCAGAGAGAGGCCCAGCGCCGCCGCCGCCACGTGCAAGAGGCCCCCGAGCGCGGTGCCGAGGCAGGAGGCCAGCCCCTCGGAACGCCCGCCCGCCACCGTGCGCGCCACGACGTAGGCCATGCCCGGCCCCGGCGTGATGGCCAGCACGATGGCCGCGGCGAGGAAGGTGATGAAGGTGAGGGAGGTCATTCAGGAGGTCGAACGAGAAGGTGAAAGAGGCCACCGCTGGGCGGCAGGGCGAGCCTGCCGTGCCGGCAGGGCGGATGACCGGCTCGGTCGGACCGCGCGCATTGTGCCGCCGGCCCCAAAGCCCGGGCTGCCCCTGCTACCCGGGCCCGTGGCGCCCCTCGCTCCGTTCACGCCACTCGCGCGCCAGCAGCCCGTACAGCGCGCTGTCGCTCACCTCGCCGGCCACGCACCAGCGCTCGCGCAGCAGGCCTTCACGCCGGAAGCCCAGGCGCTCCAGCGAGAGGCCCGAGCGCTCGTTGCGCGGGTCGATGTCGGCCTCCAGGCGCCGCAGGCCGAGCGCACCGAATGCGTAGCCCACCAGCGCCTGCAGCGCCTCGTGCATGAGACCCCGGCCCCACGCGTGCGGCCCGAGGATGTAGCCGATCTCGGCGCGCTGGTTGCCTGCGTCGAAGGCGAACAGGCTGACCGTGCCGACGATCGCCGGGCCCTCGGGGCTGTCGGTGCGTTCGGCGCCCTCGGCGCTGCGTGTGCCCTCGGTGCTCTCGGTGCTCTGCGTGCCCTCGCCGCCCTCGGTGCCACCTACCCGCGGCTCGAGCGCCAGGCGCAACGCCGAGCCTTCCTCGAGCCACAGGGTGTCCTGCTCGATGCGCGCCACCACCTGCTGCGGCGAGGTCCACGGCGGCGTGGACCAGTACCGCATCGCCAGCGGGTCGGAGAAGATGCCGAACAGCGCCTGGGCATCACGCGGCCGCAGCGGGCGCAGATGCAGGCGCGGCGTGGCGAGCGGCAGGTCGACGAAGCGGGGCACGGCTCGAACCTCTCCGCGGGCAGGCGGCTCACGCCGGCTCACGGCCCCGTCAGCGAACAGTTCGAAACCGTGAACACCAGCGGTGCCTGCGGGCCCGGCATGGGGGGCTTCGACGCATCGCGTGGGGCGCGCTCGAAGACGGCTTCGCACGCCTTGCCGCAATGGATGACGTTGCGGCGCACGCGCAGGCTCGTCACGGTGGCGGCGACATGGGTGTGCTGCCCCCCGAGCCGAAGCATGACCTCCAGGTCCTCGATGTTCTGGAAGTTTGGTGCCAGCGCTGCCAAAGCGGCGGAGGACAGCAACAGGGCCGCAGTCGCGGCCATTGACTTGGAGGTAATCGACATGGCAGTGGTCAATGCGCTTGTCGCGAGTCGGAAGGGTGATCTGGCCGACGGCCTCCTTGATGGATGGCGAACATCCGCGCCAGTTCGACCGCCGTCGCTGCGGCTTCGGGCAACTGCTGGAACTCGCTGCCGAGCGCCTGTGCTGCAACGCGCAGCGGCGGGTCCTCGAGCAGTCTGTTCACGGCTTCGGCCAATGCCCTGGGTTCGATGGGCCCCTCGATGGCCAGCGCCGCGCCGCAGGCCGCCAGCGCATCGGTGTTGCGAAACTGGTCGGCACCTTGCGGCAGGCACAGCTGCGGCAGCCCGAGCGCCGCTGCGGCCAGCGCGGTACCGGCGCCACCGTGCGACACGACCGCGGAGCAATGGGGCAGCACGGTGGCCTGTGGCAGGTAGCGGTCCGCCCACCAGTGCGCCGGCAGGTCGCGGGGTGGCTCGTTGCGCGGCCCGCACGTGACGACGCAGGCCGCCGGCAGCTCGCGCAACGTGGCCAGCAGCCGCTGCCACGGCGGTGCCGCCGCGTGCAGCGTTCCGAAGGTGACATACAGCAGCGGTCGCCCTTCCTGCCGCTCCAGGAAGCGCGCGAGCGTCTCGGGCGCAGGCGCACCGGGCACCCCGTGCACCGACGCCGGCTGCTGCGCGAGCAATCGCGCCGCCGGCGGCGGCTGGTGCCCGGCCGCGGCCAACCGCGGCGGCACGATGCGCACGACCGCCTCGGCGTACACGCCGGCGTCGGCATCGACGGCGAGCCCCGCCGCCCGCCACGCCGGCGCCATCACCTCGGCGGCGCGCTCGAGCAGCCGGCGCGGCAGTGGCAGGCCGAATTCGTGCGCGACGAAAGGCACGCCAGCAGCGCGAGCGGCCAGCGGCGCGGCGAGCGCCGCCGGCTCGCCCACCACCAGGGCGGGCCGCCACCGCCCGACGATGCCGGCCAGCGCCGCAAGCATCGGTGGCGCGACGACCCGTGCGAACAGGCCCGGGAAGGCGTGCAGCGCATGGTCTCGCGGTGGCGTGTGCGCCAGGTCGGGTTGGTTGCGCTGGAACTCGGCCACGCACTCCTCGAGCGGCCGGCCGGCCTCGAAGGTCTCGATGCCCAGCGCCTGCAACAGCGGCCACTCGCTGCGTGCCGTGGCCCAGGCCACGGTGTGGCCCAGGGCGTGCGCCTGCAGCGTCAGGCCGAGCAGCGGCTGCACGTGGCCCCGGCCACCCACAGCGACGAAGAGGATTCGCACGCGCTGCGGTCCTCAGCGCGAGCCGCGCAACCCAGCGGCGGCGAGCACCGCGCCCCAGCGCTGCAGTTCGGCACGCACGAGCTCGGCCAGCTGCTGCGGTGTTTCGCCGCCCGGGCGGTTGCCGACGCTGGCGAACCACTGGCGCGCCTCGTCGCTCGCGAGCACGCGAGCCACCGCTGCGTAGAGCGCATCTACCACGGCCGGTGGCGTGGCCGCCGGCAGTGCCAGACCGGTCCAGCCTTCGAAGTTCATCGATGGCAGGCCCGCTTCGGCCATCGTCGGCACCTCCGGCAGCTCGTTCAGCCGCTCGGGCGCGGTGACGGCCAGCGCCCGCAGCCGGCCGCCGCGCACCAACGGCAAAGCGACCGGCGTGCCTTCGAACAGCCAGTCGATCTGGCCGGCCAGCAGGTCGGCCACCGGCTGCGCCGGGTTGGTATAGGGCACGTGCACGGCGGTGATGCCGGCCTGCTGCTGCAGCAACTCGGCCGCCAGGTGCGGCGGCGTGCCGATGCCCTGCGACGCGAAGCTCTGCGAGCGCGGCTCGCGGCGTGCCCGCGCAAGCAGCTCCCCCAGCGAGGCGTGTGGCGACGCCGGCCGCACGAGCAGCAGCATCGGGCCCACGCCCACCCGAGTCAGCGGCGTGAAGTCGCGCCGCGCGTCGTAACCGAGGCGTTCGTACAGCAGCGGGTTGAAGACCATCAGTCCGACGTGCGTCATGACCATCGTCTGCCCGTCGGGCTCGCTGCGCGCCACCGCCTCCATCGCCAGGTTGCCGCCGGCGCCCGGCCGGTTCTCGACCAGCACCGGCCGCGCCAGTTCCACGCCCAGCCGTTCGGCCAGCCAGCGCGCTCGCACGTCGGGTACCGAGCCGGGGCCGGCCGGCACGACGATGCGCAGCGCGCGCGCCGAAGTCGGCTGCGCGCGCGCCGGATGGAGTGCGCATGCCAGGCAGGCGGCCAGCAGCGCGCGGCGCTGGTGCATCGCAGGTGCAGGGCGGTTCATGGGTGGCGAGTCTAGGGCGAGGGTCGCGGCCGAGGCCACGGGTCGGGCCCGCGTGCCGTTCAGCGGAAGCGCGTGCCGGTGTCCGTGGCACAGCCGCGTGCGACCTCGTTGCCGGCGACGTCGAGCAGCGCAGTCTGCGAGTGCCCGGCCACCGTCATGCCGTCGGCCGCCGGTGTCACGGTGCGCGTGACGACGGTGCTGCCGGCCAGGCTGCCGTCGGCGTTGTAGCGAAAGAAGCGGAACCTCGTCGTGATCTCGTTCCCGCTGCGTTGCCACAGGCCGAAGCCAGCGCTGCGTGTCGTCGTCGGTGCGCCGCTCGTGTCGGCGAGCGTGCCGCCGCGGTGGTAGACCTGCATGCCGCGGAACGTGGCGAGCGCGGCCTGCGAGTTGCAGTCACGCTGCGTGATCACGTTCTCCCAGACACCTTCGATGGGGTCGGCCGCTTCTTGCGCGAGCGCGAGGCCACCGCCGCCGCAGGCCTGCACGAACAGCATCGTCGCCACCGAGGGCAGCAGGGCGATGGCGACGACCTTGCGCGATGAAGGGGACATGACGATCTCCGTGTGGGTTGAGGGCGAGCGGATCGTCGGCAGCGGGCTGCGGCGCGTCATGGTCGCCGGCTTAAAAGACCTTAAACGCGAGCCGCTTCAACCCTCCCCTGGGCGCGCGCCGCCCTACATTTGCCGCGATGTCCACGCCCCTGGCCTACCTGTTCGGCGCCTTCCGCCTGGTGCCGGCGCAGCGTGTGCTCTTCGCCGGCGAGACGGCGGTCAAGCTCGGCGCACGCGCGCTCGACATGCTGGTGGCACTGGTGGAGCGGCGTGAGCGCGTGGTCGGCAAGGACGAGCTGCTCGACGTGGTGTGGCCCGGCCTGGTGGTCGAGGAGAACAACCTGCAGGTGCAGGTGGTCACCCTGCGCAAGCTGCTCGGCCACCCGGCGATCAGCACCGTGCCCGGGCGCGGTTATCGCTTCACGCTGCCGGTGCAGCTGCAGGGTGGCGACGCGCCGGCGCCGCCGCCACCGCCCGCGCCGGCGCCGCGCGTGGCGACGCCCGAACTGGTCGGGCGCGCGGCCGAGCTCGAGGCACTCTGCGCCCTCGTCGACCAGCAGGCGATGGTCACCGTGGTCGGCGCGGGCGGCATCGGCAAGACGCGGCTGGCGCAGGCGGCGGCGGCGCGCTGCGCAGCGCGGGGGTCGGTGGTGCACTGGGTCGACCTGGCGCCGCTGGCCAACGCGCAGCTGATTCCCCACAGTGTCGGCCGCGCTGTTGGCGCATCGGTGGACGGCACGGCCGACCCGGCGCGCGCCGTCTGCGATTTCCTGCGCGGCCAGGAGGGGTTGCTCGTGCTCGACAACGCCGAGCATCTGGTCGATGGTGTCGCCGCCTTCGTCGAAGCGCTTCGCCTCGCCGCGCCGGCGGTGCGGCTGCTCGTCACCAGCCAGGAACTGCTGCGCGTCGCCGGTGAACAGATCTTCCGCCTGCCACCGCTGGCCCTGCCCGAAGATGATGCCGACGCCGAGACCAGCGGTGCCGTTGCGCTGTTCGTCCTGCGGGCGCAGGCCGTCGACGCCGGCTTCCGGCTGGGCCCCGACAACCGGGCGGGCGTGGTGCAGATCTGCCGCCGGCTCGACGGCCTGCCGTTGGCCATCGAGCTCGCCGCCGGCCGGGTCGGGCTGCTTGGCGTGGACGGGCTGTGCCGGCGGCTGGACGAACGCTTCCGTGTGCTGACCGCGGGCGCGCGCGTGGCGCTGCGGCGGCACCAGACGCTGCGGGCCACGCTCGAATGGAGCCATGGCCTGCTGGCCGAGCCCGAGCAGGCGGTGTTCGCGCGGCTGGGCTGCTTCGTCGGCGGCTTCACCCTCGAAGCTGCCCAGGCAGTGGCCGAGGACGAGGCCATCGACCGATGGGACGTGCTCGAGCATCTCGGTTCATTGGTCGACAAGTCGCTGGTGCTGGCAGAAGGCAGCGGCCAGCCGCGCTACCGCATGCTGGAGACGACTCGGCTGTTCGCGCTGGAACAGCTGGCCGCTTCCGGCGAGACGGAGTCGGCCATGCGGCGCCACGCCCTGGCGACAGGCGAGTTGCTGGCGGCCAGCGGCAGCCTGCCGCGGCGCTGGACGGCCACGCCGGCGCAGTTCGTCGCCGACGCCGCCGAGATCGACAACGCCCGTGCCGCGCTCGGCTGGGCTGCTGCCGCCAGCGACGGCGTTGTCGCCGTCGGCGTGGCCGCCAACGTGGCGATGGCCTTCGTGCGCGCCGACCAGATGAACGAATACCTGCGGAGCCTGCTGAAGCTGCGCGAGCGCGTCGGTGACGATGTGCCGCGCGATGTGGCGGGGCGTTTCTGGCTGCACCTGGCACGCGCCGGCGTGAAGTCGGCCAGTGCAAGCGCGGCCGAGGCCGCCGGGCACGCGGTCGTGGTCAACCGCGACCTCGGCGACGCGATGCTGTTCTATGAGGCGCTGTGCTGCGCGCTCCTGATCGGCGCCAACCGCGCCGAGGAGCTGCCTCTGCGCACCTGGGCCGCTGAGGCGCAGGCGCTCGAGCAGGCGGAGTGGCCGCCGGCGCTGCGTTCGTTCTTCCGCTGGGCGCACTACCGCAGCCTGCGCCGCGCCGGCGACGACGAGGCGGCGCTGCGACTTGCGCTCGAGCAGGGTGAGCTCTCGGCGCGGCGCGACCCCGTGTTCACCCTGCGGCTGACTGGTGTCAACGTGGTCGACTGCGAGATCGCGCTCGGCCGCTTCGCCGAGGCCGAGGCGCGCGCCCGCGCGGCGCTCCAGGACCTGCGCGCTGCCGGAATCGACGACGGCCGCACCGGCGGCGTGTACGAGGGGTTGGCGCTCGCGCTCGTGATGCAGGGCCTCTTCGACGAGGCGCTGCCGGTGGCGCGCGAGGCGCAGCGCAGGCTTGCCGCGGACGGCGACGACCTGCGGCTGCTCGAGCCGCTGGCGGCGATAGCCCTGCACCGCGGGCACCCGGCGGTGGCGGTGCGGGTGCTCGGCCACGTGGATGCCGCGCTGGCTGCCCAGGGCCTCGTGCGCTGGCCGGCGGCAGCCAGGCGCCGGGCGCAGACCGGTTCGCGCGTGGCTGCGCAGCTGCCGGCCGGCGACGCCGAGAAGCTGCTCGGAGAAGGCGCGGCGCTCAGCCGCACGCAGGCGTACGCGCTGGCCTTTGCCTGAGTTGCGACCCAGAGCCGACCGAGCGAGGGTCATGCCTCGCTCTCATTGGATGGATTCGACGTACTCCACCGGAAAGCCGAGCTTGCTGAGCACTGCCCGCAGACGCTTGGCGTACTCGGGGTTCCGCTCGCCAGCCTCCGGGGGCTCGCGCAGGTTGTAGCAGAGGGCGGGCACGGACAGGCCGTCCTCGAGCGTCTGCACGAGCACGGCTTCCGGGCGGTAGAGCTCGAGGCCCGGCGCGCCGTAGAGCGCGTTGAGCTCGGCATGCGTGAGCGACATCACCATGCCGAACGCCTGCGCGCCAGCCATCGGCACGAGCGTGGCCCTCTGGCCGATGCGAAGAGCGAAGTCCGCCACCCTGGCCCGCCGTGGGTTGCCGGGCACGACGCCGCTCTGCCGAAGGACCGCCTCGTCCATGAACAGGCCGTAGAAGAAGGCCTGCACCCGGCGGGTGGCTGGCGCGGTGGGCATGGCGACACCTTTCGTTCGAATCGAGCCCCATGGGTCTGCCTGGGTCTGCGCCCGCGGCCGCCGGGAAGCTTGCGGCGGCAGCGTCGGCGCGGAGCCGGCGGTCAAGACTCGCTCGCCGCCCGCACATGCTGCAACCCGACGCACAACAGGCACACGATCAGCAGCACGCTGAACTCCGCGCCGTTGCGCCCCAGGCCGACGACGAACCACCCGGCCTTCGCGTGAACCAGCGCGATGCCGGTGGCGTAGACGACGGCGAAGAGGGCGCACAACGGCGCGACGAAGCGCCCGAGGGCCAGCAACACCGAGCCGGCGATCTCGAGCCCCGTGACGGCCGCGGCCAGCACGAAGCCTTGCGGGAAGCCCTGCGACTCGAGGAACGTGCCGAAAGGCGGCACGCCGCCCGCAAGCCAACGCGCCCAGCCGTGCGCGGCGATGAGGCCGGCGAGCAGCAGGCGCAAGGCGAACCAGCCGAAGCGGCTGCGTGCGGCGGGTGTTCTCAGGGGGGCGGGAAGCGGCAGTGGCATCGCTGGGGATTCACGCATGAGGGGCCCGGTGGTTCGGCACGGACGGCCCGCGGCGAAGACGAACGGGCGGTTCTACTTCGGCGCGATGTCGAAGTGAAGCACGTCTTCCCGGCTTCCCAGCTTGCTGTACAGCGCGATGGCCGGTGCGTCGCCGTGGTCGGCCTGCACGAAGATGACGTAGATGCCGCGCCGGGCCGCGAGCGCCTTCAGCTCCTCGATCAGCGCCGTGGCCACGCCCCGGCGGCGGTGCGGCTCGGCGACGGCCAGGTCGTAGAGGTAGAGCTCGCTGCGCGCCTGCTCGAACTTCGGCAGCACGTAGCCGGCCAGGCCGCCGATGACCTGCGGCCCTTCCATCGCCGCCACGGCCACGAAGGTGCTGCTGCCCAGCAGCTGCTGCAGGTAGCCCTCGCTCGGCTGCCGGGCGGTGTAGGTGGCCACGTCGTCGAAGGCGGTGCCGAACATGGCGAGCATCGAGCGCAGGGCCGCCGTGTCGGCGGCACCCAGGACGTGGATGCGGTAGGGCTGCTGCATCATCGGCGAGGCGCGCGCGCCGCCGGGCCCGCGGCCACCGCGGCACCTACTTGTTGCACTGCAGGACCTGGCTGTTCAGCACGGCGCAGCTCTGCGCGCCACATTGGCAATTGGTCATCCAGACCCGAGGCGCGGCCGGCAGGTTGCTCGTCGCCACCTCCACGGGCGCCGAGCACGTGCACGGCGCCGGCCCCGCCTGGGCGCGGGCCGGGGCGTAGAGAGCCACGGAGGCCGCTGCCGCCAGGGCAACGGCGGCCGCAGCGGCCGCGAGAAAGACCGTCGATCGAGAGAACGTCATGGCATCTCCGAGGGGCTCGGGTGGCTGTGGAATCACGCGTCCGAAAGCGGCGCGCCGTGCGGCCGCGGGAACAGTGCAATGGGATCCTACCCACCCAACCAGCGACCCTGCCACCGGGAGAGAGCCCATGAGACTGGCCGTCAGAGGCATACCGACCGTTCACGCCCACCAGCTGCGCGCAGGGGGCCCCGATGCCAACGGCCAGCCCGCGCTGCGCCGCGTGGCGCAGGGCCTGGCGAACCCCTGCCGCCACTGCCTGCAGCTGATTCCCGAGGGCGAGCAGAAGCTCGTGCTGGCCTATCGCCCGTTCGAGCAGGCGCAGCCCTACGCGGAGGTGGGGCCCATCTTCCTGCACGCCGGCGAGTGCCCCAGGTACGACGCCGACGCCCTGCCCACGTGGTTCGCCTACCTGACCCCTGCCGTCATCCGCGGCTACGGCCACGACGACTGGATCCGCTACGAGACCGGCGCCGTGGTCTCGGGCGACGAACTGACGGCGGCGTGCCGGACGATCCTGGCCAACCCGGAGGTGGCGTACGTGCACATCCGATCCAAGTTCAACTGCTTCCAATGCCGCGTGGAGCGGGGTTAGAAAGGCCCGACGGGTGCCCTGCGCTGCCTAACGCTCGAGCCGAGGCGACACGCTGTGGGGGGCCCTCGCGAGCGAGGGGTCAGGCCGCACCGCGACGGTGCCGGCTGCGCACTCAGCCGAACTGAACGCCGCTGACGTACACGCTGAGAGCCTTCATCCGGATCGGGAGCGTCGCGGTGTCATCCAGCGCGGCGCCGGCCATGACATGCAATGGAAGGAGATGCTCCTCGCGGGGATGACAGTGGCGCGCAGCGGGAGCGCGCTCCCAGGCTTCCAGACGGCGATTACGTTCACCCGGCTCGCATGTGACGGCATGCGCCAGCCATTGATCGAAAGCACGGCTTGGTTCCGTGGATTCCGGATGGCCGAAGCCGCGCATGTTGTGATAGCTGTTCCCGCTGCCAAGCAACAGGATGCCTTCGTCTCGCAGCGGCCCCAGTGCCCGGCCCATCGCCAGGTGCTCCGCTGGATCGAGCGAGCGCAACAGCGACAGCTGAAGTACCGGCAAGTCGGCCTCGGGCAGCGCGACCATCAGGGGCACGAAGGTGCCGTGGTCGAACCCCCTGTCCGGGTCTTCGGCGGTCCGGAGTCCTGCGCTGGCCAGCAGGTCCTTGACCCGGCCAACCAGGAAGAGAGCACTTGCGGCAGGCCACTGCAACGTGTAAGCCTCCGCCGCGTATCCCGTGTAGTCGTACAGCGTGGGAGGCTGCGGGTTCGTCATGATCGTCGCGACTGGCGCCTCCCAGTGCGCCGACACGATGAGGACAGCCCTGGGGCGCACCGGCAGCGACGTGATCAGGCGGGTCAGGTACGACCGCAGCGGCTCCATGGCGCCGCTGGGAATGAAGGGGATGTCGACAAACGGCCAAGGGCCGCCCCCATGCGAGATGTAGATCGCCGGGAGGCGCATGCTTGACAACCTTTCGAGGGGAGCGAGAGGGGTCTGCGGGGCCTAACGTTCGAGCTGAGGCGCCGGGAGCGGACGGATGCTTTGCCCGGCGGACCGACAATTGCCCACCTCGGTCCGCCGGGCAAAGCAGCCGGCCGTGGAGGGTCGCCTCTCGAGCGAGGGGTTAGACGGCCGCGAGCGAGCGCACCGCAAGGAGGTCTTGGTCGCCCAAGGCTCGAACGTCTGATTCACCGAGGGTCACGAGCGCCTGTGTGCGCCCAGAGGCGGCGACGAACTCGACCTCGTACGCGTCCGGGACGAGCACTTCGACCACAGCGCCAACGTCACCAGCGCGAAGCCCAACAGCGGGCAGGTCGTGCGTGAGTGCAACGGTTTCGAGCAGCTTGTACATAGCGCTACCCCGGAAAGGCTGTGATGAAGCGCGGGTCGCTCTCGCCAGACGGGACAAGCCAGATGGTAGTGAACAACGCCTGCCGGCCGTTTGGCCCCCGAAGAATACCACTCACCTCGTACTTCTGGCCGTACTGGCTGGCCTGTCCCGGCCTCGCCTCGCCAACCTGGCCGAGCGCGAGCAGATCGGTCTGAAGCT